>NZ_CP197413.1:4927500-5227500 GCF_052161635.1 Lacunimicrobium album | reverse complement strand
GGTCTGGGTGAGAGTCGCACCAGCCCTTGTGGCTGTAAACGCTGTCCGTGGAAGCCGTCAGCAGAACGCAATCGCGATCATCGAATTCGCCCAACGCATTGTTGAACGCGACGATTTCAGTCGGGCAGACAAAGGTGAAGTCGAGCGGGTAGAAGTACAGGCAGATCCATTTGCCTTTGTAATCCGCCAGAGAGACGGTCTTGAACTGAGTGTCAGTGTTGTCTTTGGTACGATCATAAGCCTGAATTTCGAAGCTCGGAGCCAGTTGGCCGACCTGAATGGTCATACGGTGTCATCCTTAAAATAAATGGTGTCGTCAAACTGGAACGTCGAACAAGCGACAAAACGCCTGTCATGCCAGTGGAACGACAGGTTGGAATGCATTCGTTCGTGGAATGTAAGAAGTATAAATACAAGTCGAGTCGAATCAACTTATTCAGCCAATGCACTTTACGGATACGATCTATAACTTGGTGACATAATGGTATTCGCTGATCTACTCACCCCCCATTCTCAGGCGAATCCACGATGCATAAAATATTCCTGATTGGTACCAACATTGCGGTAATAGTCCTCGAAAACCTGACAAACGACTTCTACCGACCAGAAACCAGTAGGAGATGAACCCACGATGAGCTTCAATGATTCTGCACCACTCGGGCTTCCTGATGACCGCTCCCTGCACCACCAGCCGGGAGACCTGACGCATCTCCAAAACGGAAATTCCAACGGCAACCGCCTGAACCACCTTTCAATCCCCTCGACTAAGCCCAAGGGGGAAGAATCGCGCGCGTTGATTCCGAAAAAATCAATCACACTCGCACTCGGCGGTGGCGGCGCCCGCGGACTCGCTCACCTGGGGGTCGTCGAAGTCCTCCTCCAGCACGGCTATCACATCGAACGCATCGTCGGCATCAGCATCGGTTCCCTCGTCGGCGCCATGCTCGCCTTCGAGCAAAGCATCGCGAAGATCGAAACAACCGCCGTCGCGTATCTGCTTTCCCCGGAGTTCCAACAACACCAGAAGACGCTCTTCGGCTGCGGTACGACTGCTCCTGAAGATCAGACCTTCGGCCTCTTCTCCTGGTACGCCCACATCCAAGCGTACCTGCGAGCCAACAGCATCTTCCACCGCATCATCTCACAACCAGGCATGTTGCCAGGAGTGATTCTCCAGGACGTCGTCGATCACTTCCTCCCCGATGAGCAGATCGAGAACGCACGCATTCCACTGACCATCGTCGCGACTGACCTCAAATCAGGCCGCCTGGTACGTCTCGATAAAGGCTCGATCCGAGCAGCAGTCAAAGGGTCGTCCTCCTTGCCGGGGATCTTTCCCCCAGTCAACTTCGAAGACATGATACTTTGCGATTGTGGCAATTTTTATACATTGCCCACCACCATCGCGCGCTGCTACACCAACAAGTTCGTCCTCGGCGTGGAAGTCAGCTACGACATCAAACCACTCAAACAATGCCGCACCGCGATCGAAGCACTGGTCCGCGTCGACGAAATCGGCGAATACTTCTGGCGACAACAGATTCGCTCAGCCGCCAACTTCACCCTCCGTCCCGACGTCTCTCACCTGCAATGGTTCGATTTCTCCGTTGCCGACAAGATGATCGAAGTCGGCCGCCAGGCAGCCACATTGGCCATGCCCGAGATTGACCGCGCCTACGACCAGATGCAGGACTTCGAGTTCGACGCCACCACACTCAACCCCTGCCCCGCATAGTCGTCATTTCGATCAGGGCATTGCCAATGTCGAATCGGCAACACGTTAACTGGCGACCACGACGTCCGCCCGCACCGCCCGTCTCACACAATTTCGCCCCGACTTCTTCGCCACATAAAGAGCTTCATCGGTCGCCTTCAACAATCCCACGCGATCCGAAGCATGCTCAGTCAACGCCCCGACTCCGATACTGACCGTCACCGGAACCGTAATCCCTTCGCTGACAATCGTCGCGACTTCGATCTGCTGACGCAGTTGATCTGCGAATCCATGGACCACCCCACTCCCTTGCCCCGGGAACAGGATCGCCAGCTCTTCTCCGCCATACCGACATGCAATCGGCTTCTGTTCCGCTGGAAACTTATCGACTTCCGTCCGAATCAGCCGCCCCAGGAATCGCAGCACATCATCTCCAGCCTGATGGCCGAAGTGGTCATTGATCTTCTTGAAGTGATCCGCATCGACCAGGCACATGGATAACTCCTGCTGACTGGCCGTCGCCCGTTCGATCTCGCTCGTCAGAGACTTCTCAAATGTTCGTCGATTATAAAGCCCCGTCAACGCGTCATAGCGCGCATCGCGCACCACCACCGCATGATTGACCGTCTTGACGATCGTGTCCGCAAGAAACTCGGTCGCCCACTGAACCAGTTCCATCTGCTGCTTGCTGAACGCCATACTCTCAGGCCGGGTCACACACAACACACCGAGCACACCGCGCTCCTGCACAATCGGCGTCACCAGCGCACTGCCGATCAGCGACTCGATCTGGAGTTCAGCCAAGTCGTTTTGTAACAGCACACGCGTCCCGAAATACTCCGCATCAGGTTGACCATGCACAAGCTGGGCCAGCCGACGCTCATACTCCTGCCACCGCTTCTGCACGCCCAGGGAATGCACCTTGATCCCCAGATCAATGATCGGACGCTCCGGCAGCTGCATATCGGGCTGCGCCAGGAACAAGACGATTCTCTGTGAGTTCAGTATCGTCATCAGGCGCGAGCAGAATGCTTCCAGCATCTTCAGCGGTGTCGCATGGTCTTCGTCCATGATCCCTCGCAGCGAGAGAATTTCAGACGACAGATGCAGCTCGTTTTGATGGCTCTCATACTCGTAAGCATAACTGCAGGCAACCGCAAGACTTCCCAGCACCTCGCGCGTCGATTCAATCTGAACGTCCTGCTCATACCCTGTTGGAAACAGCCGCGTCGTCACAACAACCCCAACCGGCCGACTCCCGGCATGCATGAAGAAACCCTGCAACTGCCCCAGACGCGAATACTCTTCCTGCGTCAGATAAGGGGCCAGCAAACGCTGCAGATCCGATTGAACCAGCAGTGAACAGTTCGCATGATGCTCCTTGACTTTGACCTGCAGAAACGAAATCGACTTACCCGTCAGATTATTCTTTGTGATTGTCGATAAGCCCCGCTGAGCCGCTAACAGAAATCGCTCTTTTTGCTCAACGCGAAAAAACGCAATGAACGCTCCCTGCTGCAAAGGCTGGATCGCACGTAATACCGTGTCGATCATTCCCTGCAGATTCGACTGCTGCAGCATGTCATGAAGAAGTCGATTCTCAATCCGACCCAGCGCATTGTCTTTCTGCAACTGGTGGATATCACCAATGATGATGTTCTGCGAAGACTCGAACTCTCCCTGCTCTTTCATCAACTGTCGTTCAACGCTTCGCTTCTGTGTCCACATAAGTCCCGTAACGACAGCCATGATCAGGAAACCGGTCGGTCCAGCCATCGCAGCCCAGATCAGCATCCAGTCAGCAAACATGTTGCAAAGAACTCGCTGTCAAATGAGGAGAAAATAAACAAGCCGAAGAAGACTCTTTGCTGAATCGTAGGTCACAACTTCGCAGCCGACAGAGGGAAGTCTGTTTTTTTAAGCAGTCAATAATCCTCACACCTGATACAATCCACTCAAGCTGAACTTCTCACCACAAAGACCGACACCCCGATAGCGGAGGATCTCATGCCCGCCCTCAAACAGACCCTGCTTCTTTTGATCACCATGTTCGCATTGTCAGCCGCCTCACAGCTGACCCTCGCCCAGGAAACCACCACCAAGCCCGATAGCGAAGGCTGGATTCCTCTCTACAACGGCAAAGACCTCGACGGCTGGAAAACTCCCAACTTCGGCGGCGAACGTCCCTCCACCGTCAAGAAAAGTGGCGAGCTCGTCATCGAAATGGGCGCCCCGATGAACGGCCTCACCTACACCAAAGACTTCCCGAAGAACAATTACGAAATCGAGCTCAAAGCCCGTCGGCTCCTCGGCAACGACTTCTTCGTCGGCCTCACCTTCCCCGTCAACGACAAATTCCTCAGCTTCGTCGCGGGCGGTTGGGGCGGTGTCGTCGTCGGCATCTCCAGCCTCGACGGCGAAGACGCAAACAACAACGACCTCCGACAGATCCGCCAGTTCAAAGAAGCCCAGTACTATAAGGTCAACCTGAAAGTCACTCCCGAACTCATCACCATCGCCATTGATGACGAACAGGTCATCAAGTTCGACCCACGCAAACACCGGCTCTCCACCCGCGTCGAAGTCGACCTCTCCAAACCCCTCGGCCTCTCAACTTACGAAACCGAAGCCGGCTTCGAATACATCAAGTACCGCAGCCTCGAAAGCGCAACGAAACCCTGACATCTGTCATTGACGCCACATGATGTTCGCCTTGTACGAAACATCCCGTACGTTGACTTTTCTCAACACGGAACCCGGCTTTCCGCATTTTTGAACAGCAAGAACCCTGCATTGAACACCCATTTGCCCCACCAGGCAACACCGGCACTCCACTTGCTCTTTTCAACTCACTAACCTCTGACTCTGTCGCCCCGTCCTCTCCTTTCAGTCCCTTCTCCCTTGAGGGGAGAAGGTGCCCGAAGGGCGGATGAGGGTGGGCGCTAGGCATGTGTTCGCTCCCAATATCACCTCAACCCCCAGGCAATATCTCTTTCACAAACATCTCCACATCAAGCACCGACGCCTCTGATCCCACACATACACTTCACGTGACACCCAGGATGCTGGCGTCTCGTCAAACAAGTCTCGACACATCCACCCATGAACTTCAAAGACACAATCGAATTCGCTGGCGCCATCTCCGCCCACAGTCAGCATCTTTTCGATGTCCGCCAGCCCGTGTCCTCAACTGCTCTGGGATACTACTGGAAACTCCAGCGCAGCTGGCTCAGCCGCATGCAGCTGCTGTTTGAAGACATCGCTGAAGGACTCCAGGTCCTCCCCAACGACCATGAACTCCATGCAGCCATGACCACCGCCCTGCACGAAATCACCAGCGGCGAACTCATCCTGCGCACCTGGTCGACCGTCCTCACGGCCAAAGATCAACTCGCTGGTACCAACCAACATATCCCGCTCATCCGCAATCTCCACATCGCCATGCTCGATCTCCGCAGGCGCTACCTCGCCCTGCTCCTCGATGAACGCCTCCCCAGCGAAGACTTCATCATGCCCGTCGACCGACAACGCCGACGCGCCGAAAACTGGACCAACTTCATCTGCGGCCATCTCGTCAGCGAACACAACGTCACCGAATACGTCCACCACGAACACGACGCCCGCACCTACCACCTCGAACACCTCTACTACCTGCTCAGCCGCGAAATCCCCAGACACGACGACCGACGCGAATTCGCCATGTCCTCCCTCGATTACCTCATCGCCTCCGACACCTGCGACGAACAATCCCGCCCCGTCGGCCTCCCCGAAATCGCCGGCGCCATCCTCAACTGCTACCCCCACTCAGCCTTCAACGACCACGGTCTCTTCCGCCCCATCCGCACCACCAAAGACAAACACGAAAAAATCCTACAGCTAGGCGCCCGCTCTTAGGCGAGCGGGGGGTGTCAACCCCCTGTCCCCTGTGCTCCCACTCTAAATCGCCACTATGAGTACGCCTCCCGCGTCACTCCCTATCCACTCCCCCCCCCCCCGCACGCATCAAACCATCGCCCGCCGCAACTGCTCCGAAATCCTCTCCAATATCACCACATCACTCCCCGCCCGCTCCGCACTCTTCGCATGCGTCAGACTCGTCGCAATCTGCCCCCGCAAATGCAGGAACTGCGAAGCAGTATGCTTATACGCAGGCACCGGATCCCGAAACGCGAACATCCCCAGGTACTGCAACACATCATTGAGTTCATAAAACCGCGCATCCCCATTCGCCCAATATTTGTCCCTTAACGCAAACGCCGGCGGATCGAACGTCGACAACCCCAGCAGATAGTCCGACCCATACATCACCATATCAATCGCCAGATCATTCCCCGTCATCACCATGAAGTCGGGACGAACCTGATTCCGAAGATGCAGCCGCTCCCACTCCTGCACGCGCGATAACGACGAATGCTTCGCCCCCGCACAAGTCGCGATCTGCATCAGCTCTTTGTAAACATCCAGCGTGTAGATCTTCCCGAACGGCGCGAACATCGTCCCCAGTTCAAACGCAATGAACCGCCCCGAGATATTCCCGAACCCACGATACGCATCAATCAGCGCATCACTCGGCAGCCCCGTCAGCCCGTACGACTGAAAAATCACCGGCGTCCCCGCGTACTCGCAGATCTGCTGAATCGCCGCATGATATCCCTCTTTATTGAACATCGCCCCTGGCTGATCCCCCACAAACGCCCCCGCAACATACTCGCGCCCTGCACACAACGCCCGCGTCCGCTTCAACACTTCTCGACGCGTCTCTTCATCAATCAGATTCGCATACCCCGTGTCCATATTGACTGCCGGCGCCAGCCCCGCATGCAGCGTCCGCACCACGTGCTGCTCAAACCCCTTCCAGTCGACTTTCCCCGGAGCTTCAAACGGCAGCAGGATCGCCGACATCCCCGTGATTTTGCGTTTCGGAGCAAGTAGCGACAAAGGATTCCCATCCCAGGGTGTCACGCTCGACATAACTGACAGGTCCGTTCAAGAAAGCGCCCCTCAACAGGGCGAGGAAACTTCAAGCCACGCATCAATTCCGCTAACATTGCAGACAATCGAGTCTCACCTCTCTGAGGCGAGCGGGGGGTGTAAACCCCCTGTGTCTTCGTATTTAAAACACCCCCCCATACTACCATCCGAACCCACGAATCGCCAACGGTGTCCCTCCGACTTGGCTGCCACCAATAATTGAAAAATGAAATCCATCACCACATCAACGCAAATCACGCATTAACGAAACCAACGAACTCTCTTCTGACGTTTCCTCCTCCGTGACCTCTGTGTCCTCTGTGGTAAAATCTTCTCTCCGCCCATACCAATTTCCAAAAGGCTTCCCCCAGTGTCCTCACCACTCAACAAGATCAGCGCTCGCATCACCCAACCAAAATCCCAAGGCGCCTCGCAAGCCATGCTCTACGGCACGGGCATGACCGAAGCCGATATGAACAAAGCCCAGGTCGGCATCGCCAGCGTCTGGTACGAGGGCAACACCTGTAACATGCACCTGCTCGACCTCGCCGCCAAAGTCAAGCAAGGCGTCGAACACGTCGAGATGATCGGCATGCGTTTCAACACCATCGGCGTCTCCGACGGCATCTCCATGGGAACCGAAGGGATGTCCTTCTCCCTCCAGTCGCGTGACCTGATCGCGGACTCCATCGAAACCGTCATGGGCGGCCAGTGGTACGACGGACTCATCGCCCTGCCCGGATGCGATAAAAACATGCCCGGCTGCCTCATCGCCATGGGACGACTCAACCGCCCCGCCATCATGATCTACGGCGGCACGATCAAACCCGGCTGCAATCTCAAAGGCGAAAAACTCGACATCGTCTCCGCCTTCCAGTCCTACGGCCAATACATCGCCGGCACGATCACCGAAGAAGAACGCCAGGAGATCGTCCGCAAAAGTTGCCCCGGAGCCGGCGCCTGCGGCGGCATGTACACCGCCAACACCATGGCCTGTGCCATCGAAGCCCTCGGCATGTCGCTCCCGTACTCATCGTCAATCCCCGCGACCGATCCGGATAAGTATCAGGAATGCGTCAGCGCAGGAGCAGCCATCAAGAACCTCCTCGAAAAAGATATCAAGCCCAAAGACATCATGACCCGCGCCGCCTTCGAGAACGCCATGGTCATCGTCATGGCCCTCGGCGGTTCCACCAACGCCGTCCTCCACCTCATCGCCATGGCTCGCTCGGTCGACGTCAACCTCACCATCGACGACTTCCAGACCGTCAGCGATCGCATCCCCTTCCTCGCTGACCTCAAGCCCTCCGGCAAGTTCGTCCAGGAAGACCTCCACTCCATCGGCGGTACACCAGCCGTCATCAAATACCTGCTTGAAAAAGGGCTTATGGACGGCAACTGCCTGACCGTCACCGGCAAGACCCTCGCCGAAAACGTCGCCCCTCTGGCTGACCTCAAGGTCGGTCAAAAGATCGTCATGCCGATCGAAAACCCGATCAAAAAGACCGGCCACATCCGCATCCTCAAAGGCAGCATCGCCCCCGAAGGCTCCGTCGCGAAAATCACCGGCAAAGAAGGCACCGTCTTCACCGGCCCTGCTCTCTGCTTCGACTCGGAAGAAGACATGCTCAAGGGGCTCGAAGATGGCAAAATCAAAGGGGGCGAAGTCATCGTCATCCGCTACGAAGGCCCCAAAGGCGGCCCCGGCATGCCAGAGATGCTCACCCCCACCTCTGCCATCATGGGCGCAGGACTGGGTGATAAAGTCGCTCTCATGACCGACGGCCGCTTCTCCGGAGGTTCCCACGGCTTCATCATCGGCCACGTCACCCCCGAAGCCCAGGAAGGCGGCCCGATCGCACTCATCCACGACGGCGACGTCCTCACCGTCGACGCCGAGAACAACGTCATCAACACCGCCATCTCCGACGCAGAAATGGCCCAACGCAAAGCCGCCTGGAAACAACCCGCCTACAAATCCACCCGCGGCACACTCTACAAATACATCAAAAACGTCAAGTCCGCCTCCGAAGGCTGCGTGACCGACGAGTAAAGATTGGTGCTGGTGGCACAGACATTCCTGTCTGTGTTCTCCAAGGCGAGCGGGGGGTGTCAACCCCCTGTCTTCATCTCCCTCGACTCAGTCAGAACCATGACCTTCAAAAAGCGGAATCGACTATGGGTCAATTGGCGGTGGGTGGACTCAATCTGTACTCAATGCAGCATGAAACTTTTAGGTCCCCACAGAATCGTCGAAGAGTCAAAGTACATCATGTACGTACTCCACGGTTTGAGAAATAGAGAATGAGTGAATGAGGATGGCTGACGTCAAATATAACATACCTCAACGCACCTGGAGTCAATGGCTCTGTCGCAGACGGATCATAATACCAATATTCGTTCTTTTGATTCTCATTCTGTTTCCGTTTGTGTCTCGTGCTTGGCATATTGCACAAATTCCTGACCTCCCCGAGCCATGCGATCCCTTTGAGTTTGAAACTCCAAGTGTGGCAGAAGATCTGAATGCACGGTCTTATTTCCAACAGGCCATGGTCGAGTTTGTCGAGTATCAACAGCAACAGATAGAAGCCAATGAACAAGATCAGGAAACAGAATCCGTACAATACATGACGGAAGAGGAGTTTCAGGAGTTCATCCACGATCCTCCAGCATTTGTTCTCAACTGGCAACTCGGCTGCGAATGTTCTGAGTTCGAGATCATCTTTCAGCAAGATACTGAGTCTTACAAAATCAAAGACACCTGGGATGGCTATAAAAGTCTCGCCAGCTACTTTCTGCGTCTAGGGCAGACTCACATTAACCGAAATGAGCCCTCTGTTGCATTCGATCATTTTCGAGAAGTGTTTCGAGCGGGCTTATTGATGCAGCAGAATGGTAACGTTCACCAGTACGAACATGGATTGGCAGTTACTAACTCGGCAATCTACCGTGGTGTTTTCCGTTGGGCCGCTCATCCCGACGTGACTGAAGATGACCTCATGGAGGCGCGTGTCATATTTGATTCCGACCTCCAGGAACTGCGACATCCCATCAGCATAACAGTGCTCCATGACTATGCGAATTGGATGCAGGTGGTCCAGAAACACCATCGCAGCAGCGTCTTTCTGATGGGGCAACCAGAGGACTTTGCACCACAAAAAGACTTACTACTCTTTTGTCTGGGGGAACCAATTCGCTTCAAACGCCTATTAAAGCAAATAACATACAACGTCCTCAGCCAGTGTGATCTGCCTTTCTATCAAAGATCGACTTTCGATGGCAAGGAATTCCGTCTGTACGTGACCGCTTCTTCAGAACTCCCAGCCCAGGCTCTCAGTGCACTGCAACTTGATCAGCTCTTGACGAAAGAGTTCAACCACAACATGGTCAACATAGCTCGCGCCAATTCCACTTGCGACAAGTTTGAAGTATCTCTTCGAATGCTCGACATCATGCTGCTGCTGGAAACTCATAAACGACGTCATCTAAGCTACCCAGTTTCCTTTCAGGAGATGGACGAAGATCTTGCCGAATCACTACCAGTCGATCCTTTTAATAATGAACCCTTCCATTACCGCATCGAACCAGATGGCAGCCTGCTCATTTACAGCGTCGGGTTCAACAAAATTGACGATAACGGCAATATCGAAAAAGTCCGCGACCTCGGTCGTCGTATCCCGGTCACAAACGAGTGATGGCTCGCTCAGGTCCCTGTCCCGCCAGGGTGCCACTGGCTGTGCCAGTGAAATCGGGTGCCCGTCCCCCATTGCAACATTTTCAACCCCATCCCGCCCCCCAATCCTCACCTACAACCATTTTGTCCCCTCTGCTACCCTCCCGGCTCGTTAACCTCTGCGCCCTCACCGCGCTGCGAGCCCGCCTATGTTTCGATACATCAAGATCACGACCTTCGAACGCTACGTTCTCAAGTCGTACCTGTATATCGTCTTCGTCTGCGCGCTCGCCTTCTTCGGCCTCTTCGTTGTCATGGACCTCTTCGACAACGCCGACGACTTTTTCAGTGACTTCAAAAATCTCGGCTACTTCGGCGTACTCCGCAAGATGCTCGAGTATTACTCGTTCCAGGGGCTAGTCGTCTTCGACATGACAGCCGTCCCGCTGATTTCCATCGGCATTCTGATCATCCTCATCACGCTTCAGCGGCGCCAGCAGCTCAAGCCCATCATGGCCGCCGGTGTCCCGACCTTCCGCTTCCTTGCCCCGCCTCTGATCATTGGCGCACTCATCGTCATCGGCATCAAGCATTTCAACCGTGAGATGTTTTTCGAAAGCTACGCCCACCAGCTCCACGAACAACGCGGCTCCGAGAAAGCCACCAAGCACGATATCGACCCGGCCTACGATCAGAAATCGATGATCTACATTGACGGCCGTAACCTCTACCCCAAAGAAAACCGCATCGTCGCTCCGACGTTCATCCTGCCTCAGCCAACCATCGTCGACGAAATCGCAACCATCACCGCTGATCAGGCGCTCTATCAAAGAGCGCGTGGCGACCAACCCGCAGGCTGGTTCCTCCAGAACGCGTCTCATGAACTGGAATCACTCCCTCTGACCCCCATGGGTCGTGAAACAGTTCAGGCCACCGCAGTCGATGGCGGACTCTTCATCGCCAGCAGCATTGGACCGGACCTTCTCTACAAGGGAAAAACCGGCGTCGCCTACCTCTCCACAAGCTCTCTGATCAGACGCATCCGAAATTCAGTGATTGATGCAACCAGCCTTCGACAATTACAATTCGAATTCCATTCCCGGCTGATGGAACCCTTCTTATCGGCCTCAGCGGTCTTTCTGATCCTCCCTGTGGTCCTCAAACGTGACAGCCGCGGATTGATCATGAACACATTTTTTGCCGCCATGATGCTGGGCGGAGTCTACTTCCTGTCCATGGGTTCGCGCTTCCTGGCAACCTCCGGCGTCGTCCACCTGCACACCGCCGTCTGGCTGCCAGTCTTCGTCAGCGTAACCCTCTCGACCTGGCTGGCCTCCTGGATTGAGACATGATGTCCCACGACCAAACACCAACAACTGATCGCTTCACGTGGCTCTACGAACCACGCGGCATCCTCACATTCCTCGGCCTCATCTTCCTGTGGCGCATCTGCTTTCTGCTCATCGCCCCCCTCGATCTCATCGCCGACGAAGCCTATTACTGGGATTGGTCACGACGCATTGATTATTGCTATTATAGCAAACCTCCCATGATCGCCTGGATTAACTACCTGAGCACAGGCCTGCTCGGCTCTCACGAAGTCGTCGTTCGCCTCCCCGCAGTCATCCTCGGGACAGTCTCCCTGTACCTCGTCTACCTGCTCGGATCCAAGCTCTTCTCCCGCAAAGTCGGCTTCTGGTCAACCGCCATCATGGCCATGACCCCGGGCAACTGCGTCCTCTCCCTGGTCATGACGATTGATTCTCCCTTGCTCTTCTTCTGGGGTGTCGCACTCTATTCCTATTGGATGTCCCTCCACGCCCCCTCTCACCGCAACGTCTGGTGGTTCGTAAAAGTCCTCGCCATCGGCCTCGGTCTCCTCTCCAAGCAGACCATGATCGCCTTCCTCCCCATGTCGATGCTCTACCTGATCCTGACCCCTCAGGACAACAAAGAGATGCGACGCCCGCGGTTCATCCTCGGCAACATCGCCTCGCTCTGCTTCATCCTCCCCATGGTCTACTGGAACAGCCAGCACGGCTGGGTCACCGCTCAACACACCGCCTCCCACTTCAGCAACCGCGCCACCAACATGACCGAACGCATCACTTATGGCTTCGAGTTCATCGCAGGCCAAATGGGTGTCGTGACCCCGATCCTCTGGCTGCTGATCATTGCCACGTTCGCCATCTGCATCCGCAAAGCCATGGACCTCTCCAAGGAAGAAAAATTCCTCATCTCCTTCTCGATCCCGGGCTTCCTGGTCGTCACATACCTCAGCTTCCGACAACGCATGGAACCCAACTGGCCCGCCGTCTTCTACCCCACTGCCATCATGCTCGCGACCTCCCTGGCCTTCCGCTACGGCGACGTCTTCTCCAAACTGACGTTCCCCAACCGCGTCCGCCCCTATCTCATCGGCACCGCCGCCAGCTTCTGCCTGGCAACCTACCTCGTCCCTGCCCTCTCACCCGTCATGGCCAACGTCAACCCGTCATGGGATCTGACCTCCCGACTCCGCGGCTGGTCACAACTCGCTGACCGCTTCGAATCCGAACTCGCTATCCATGGCATCTCCCCTGAAACTCCGATCATCGGCCAGTCCGGCCGCTCCATCGTCAGCGAGATGGCCTTCTACATGCACCATCAACCGAAGATCGTCCTCTGGAGCGAATCCGACATCATCGAAACGCAGTACGACCTCTGGCGCGACGAAGAATTCAAAGCCCACAAGCAGGCCATCATCATCACCGAAAAATCCCGCCCAGTCAGCGAAAAACTCTCCTCACACTTCACAACAACCCGACAACTCACCGAAATCATCGTCCCCATCAGTTCCACCAAGTCACGGACCTATACCATGTATCTGGCCGAGTGCACCGACTCGAACCAGCCCACCCTCCAGACCGCAGACCATCAGGAACTCACTTCGGTACCGCGATGAAAACGTCACCGCATACGATCAACGTCACCAGCCAAGCCGAACAGCGCGACGAACAGTTTCGTTTCGTCCAGTGCAAACGCGCGATCCTGATCACCATCCTGCTCGGCTGCGTCTGCTCATTCCCGCTAATCGAGTGGCTGAGCCTGGACTTGTACGTATCGAGTCTCTTCTACTCGCCCGATACGAACTCATGGAGATGCTGCGACCAGCAGCCCTTCTCATTCATCGATCACGCCAGCGTCTGGCTGACAACAACCGTCGCGATCTGCTGCGTCACCTTTTATTTCGTGACCTCGATCGTCCAAAGCAACTCATGGCAGAATCGCGCCAGCCTCATCATGACTCTCGTTGTTCTGACAGGACCAGTCCTGCTGATCAACGGCGTCATGAAGCCAACCTTCTCCCGGGCCCGTCCTCGCGAGGTCCAGGAGTTCGGCGGCAACATGGTTCACACCCCCGCCTGGCACCTTTCCAGTAGTCCTTACCGCAACTCGTCGTTCCCCTCCGGCCACTCGTCCGTCGGCTTCTACTTGATAGCCCCCGCTTTTCTGATCCAACGAAACCGCGTCCGCTTCCTCGCCTTCATTCTGCTCGGAATCAGCTTCGGAGGAATTGTCGGATTCTCACGCATCGCCCAGGGCGGACATTTTCTCTCCGATGTCGTCTGCTCGATGTTCGTGATGACCACGGTGTCGTGGCTGATCTCGGAATTCGTTTACCGCAGTTGCCCAGTTCTGGTCCCCAACCAACGCAAAGCAGCCGCAACCACCAAGCAGTACGCCCAGACCTGCTCTCGCGAATCGACCCAATACGCTGCTCGGATCTGATTCCCCATTTCCTCTTCACTCCGACGAACTGACCTCGCATAAAAAAACTGCCGGCGGTCAGAGGGGAGAGACCGTCGGCAGCTTCACGCTATCAGGAACATTCAGGAGCAAAACCAAGAAACAGAACGAAGTCATCGTTACCAGGTCGTGTGTTCCCCATCTACAATACGTATCGTCGCAGCGGGTCCAGTTGCTCGCCAGTTTTTGTCCGATTGACTCCTGCATCGCCTGTACCTGCTTCGTGTCATTTAACGGATCTGTCGCCTGCAAAGGCGATGACGTTCGTATCACTCGCATGATCCGCCTGTCGTGAAAACACCATGCCCCAACCTAGCGCCCCCGACGAGAACGACGATCACATCCTCATCTTCGGGCTGATCCTCGAATTCGCTCTCATCCTCATCACCTTCGCCGTCGGATATGCCTTCAGTGTCGATGTGCGGAGGTGGCTCATCCCCCAAGTGTCCAACGCAATTTTCGGCGTCATCGCGACCATTCCTCTGTACGCTCTCTTCCTCATTCTCTGGTACCGCAGCCCCCGCTGGATGCTCGACGAGCGGGAGTTCCTGATTGAGACTTTGGGACGCCAACTCTCGGAAATCGGAGTGTTCGGATGTTTCCTGCTGGCAACCATGGCAGGGATTGGAGAAGAGTACTTTTTCCGAGGGGCCCTCCAGACCCTCTTCTCATGGCCTATGGGACTCTGGGGTGGCATTTTGATCGCCAATATCATTTTTGCCCTGATGCACTATGTCAGCTTCAGTTACGCCGCCTTTGCCTTCGCAGCGGGTCTCTATTTCTCGCTTTTAGATCAGTCAGGTTTGATCGACCCTGCTCTCTCCGGAACGGGCGAGCCGACTCGCAATTTACTGGCCCCCATCATTTCTCACGGGCTGTACGATTTCCTGGCATTTGTTCACGTCTCGGCGGCCTGGAAAGCGCGTCAGGCGAGTCTTTAACGCTGTTACATTCGCTTAGCCTCAAGTTTCATTGGGCTATACAGGGATTGCTAAACAGGGGAAAATAAGACGATCGCGCGCATTGCGCTCAGCGTACGCCCTTCATTGAACCTACCGACGGAATTCCCCTCATTGTCCTGACAGGCTGTTGCTATCAAGGCAATGATTCCCACCGACATGAACACACTTCTCGTCTACCTGACTCGTTGCCTCCTCAAGATGCCCCGCGTAACGCTGGGGCTGATCATCTTGAGTGTGGTTCTCTCCGCCGGGTTCACCGCTGTCAATTTGACGTTCAAGACCGAACGCTCAGATCTGATCGACCCCGAGGCGATCTTCCACCGACGATGGATCCGCTACACCGAAGCCTTCGGCGACGGCTCGGATCTTGTTGTGACCGTCGAAGCCGACCAGCCGGTCGTGATCAAGGAAGTCCTCGATCAACTCGGCGAACGCCTCTCGCGTCAACCCGAGTACTTCACCAGCGTCTTCTATAAGGTCGACCCTCAAGGACTCCGGCGCAAAGGCCTCCAGTTTCTAACGCCCGATCAACTGCGTCAGGGTCTCGAAATGCTCGCTCCTCTGAAGCCCGTCCTCGCTGGCAAGTGGGAGGAAGTCGGCATCCAGTCGATGGCAGAGCAGCTCAATTTGTTCCTCACTGGTCTTCAGTACATTCCCGATACGGAAAATCGCAAAGAGCAGGTCCTCTCGCAGGCGGACCGTCTCACGGATTCGATCATTGCTTCGATACAGGGCGAACCTACGTTCCTCCCTCCCTGGCCGGAGTTCGTCTCTGTTCACCCACAGCTCAAACAGGAAGAAGACAAAGTCGTCTACCTGCTCAGCGGCAACGGCAAAATGGGTTTCCTCAAGGCCTTTCCCGTCAAGGAAGAAGGCAACATCGGCGGCGCGACCAAAGCCATCGCCAAGATGCGCGAAGAACTGAATGCAGTACGCAAGGCCTACCCCAACGCCCGCCTCGGACTCACCGGCATTCCGGTCCTCGAAGCCGACGAGATGGCCCGCTCTCAGCGCGACTCGATGATCTCTTCGATCGTCTCCTTCATCGCCGTCGGCATCATCATGATCATCGGGTTTCGAGGCTGGATTCATACAGGGATCTGCCAGCTGATGCTCGTCGTCGGGATGGCCTGGTCATTCGCGTTTGCAGCCGCTTCCGTCGGTCACCTCAACATTCTGTCGATCTCTTTTGCAGCCATTCTCATCGGGATCGGCGTCGACTTTGCGATTCACTATCTTTCCAACTACCTCGACTTCCGTCATCAAAATATGACAGTGACCGAGGCGATCTTGAAAACCTCCGGGACTGTTGGACCTGGTGTTTTCACCGCAGGTCTGACGACGGGTCTGGCGTTCTTCTGTGCCTGCCTGACGGAGTTCCTTGGCATTGCTGAGCTGGGCATCATTGCGGGCGGGGGGATTATTCTGTGTATCCTGTGCGCCTTCATCGTCACTCCGATCCTGATTTACTTCGCGGACAGCAATTCCAAGCCACGCGAACTGCCGACTCCTTTCCAAGCCACCAGCCTGCGAAACCTGATCTCCGCTCGCCCTGCGATGGTCATCATCACCTCGGTCATCGTGATGGTCAGCATCTCCTCAATGATCTTTAAGCTGGATGACAAAGGGAATCTGGAGTTCGCGATCAAGTACGATGCCAATCTCCTGAACCTCCAGGCCGACGGTCTCGATTCTGTCGACGTCCAGAAACGCATCGCGACCCAGACTGATGAATCGCTCCTCTTTGCCGTCTCAATCGCCCAGTCTGCCGAAGAAGCCGACAATCTCGCAGACAAACTGCGAGCCCTTCCCAGCGTTAAGCATGTCGAAGAACTGACCCGCTATCTTCCCGACAACACCGCTGATGAAACCAAGCTGCTGGTTCAGGCCTACAATTCTTACGTCAGCAAACTTCCCGATGCTCCTGCGAAGGCAACGCCTGTCGATCCCGCGACCGTCGGTCAATCGCTCGAACGACTCTACAAGCAGACCCAGAACATTCCCGGCGAACAGGCTGCCCGCGTCAACCAGAAGCTCGACCGCGTGCTCGACTGGCTCGAGTCGCTGCCGCTCGATGTTCAGCTGTCGTTCCTGCAGGATTACGAATACAAGATGCGGACGACGATCTTCGGTCAGTTGCAGGAGCTCAACGCGGTCTCTGATCCCAACCCGATCACCCTTGCTGATCTTCCGGAAGCCCTCGTGCGGCGCTTCGTCAGTCCTCAAGGCGAATGGCTGATTCAAATCTTCCCGAAGGATGAGATCTGGGACAACGAGCCTCTCTTTGAATTCGTCAAACAACTGCGCACCGTCGACCCCGAGGTCACCGGAACGCCGCTGCAGAATTATGAAGCCTCTCAGCAGATTCAAACCAGTTATCTTCACTCGGCGTACTACTCTCTGTTGTGCATTACCTGCGTCCTGATGATTGACCTGTGTACGAAGAACCGTGCCTGGCTGATCCTCTCAACGTCGTTCCTGATGACCGCCATGCTCTATGCGTATGCCTCGTCAATCGGCAAAGCCTACAACCTGCCGACCTGGGTGCTCGTGATGGAATGCTTTGTCTGCACGGTGGCGATGGTTGTTGACCGTCGAGGCTTTCTGTTTGTCGTCCTGACGATGCTACCGCCGGTTCTGGGTCTGTTCCTGACGTTTGGAACGATGGCGCTTCTGGGGGTCGACTTTAACCCGGCGAACATGATCGTTCTCCCGCTGATCCTCGGTATCGGGGTCGACATGGGGGTTCACCTTGTCCACGACTACATGCACCAGGAAGGCGAATATCGCTCATCAGGCAGTACGATGAACGCCATCATCCTTACGTCCACCACGACCATGGTCGGGTTCGGAAGCATGATGCTCGGTGCTCACCGTGGCTTGATCTCACTGGGACTCGTTCTGACTCTTGGTGTCGGTTACGCCATGATTGTCGGAATGGTTCCTTTGACGGCCTTCCTGACGATTCTCGGACGCCATCGAAACTCCACGCCTGAGATCAACAGTGATGAAGAAGCTGAGATCGAAACCCCTGAATACTCTCATCATCGCTGGGACCAGCCTGAACACGTTCCCGCTGGCCCGAACGCCGTCGTCAACTTTGCGGCTCAACACGCCAGCTGAAGGACCAGCACATCATGAATTACCTGTCTCACGGCTATCGCTTTCTTGATGATCCGATGTTCCTGGCTGGCACAGCTGTGCCCGACTGGTTGTCCGTCGCTGATCGCGGCGTACGCATGCGTTCGAAGAGCCTGCTGGTCAAACTGGAAAACGCATCGGGTGAAGTGCTTCAACTCGGCAAAGGGATTCTTCAACACCTCGAAGACGATCAGACGTTCCACGAGAAAGAATCGTTCATCATCCTCTCCAGCCAGCTGGGCCGACTCTTCCGTGAACTTCCCGGCTTGAATGACGGGTTCCGTCCGGGCTTCCTTGGACATATCGTGACAGAACTTCTCCTCGACCGCGTTCTGATGCTCCGCACGCCCGGGCTCATCGAGCATTACTACGACCAGATGTCACAGCTGGAACCTCACACGATCCAGTCCTGCGTCAACCTCCTCGGCCCGCGTGAAACAGAGAACCTCGCCTGGTTTGTCGAGATCTTTCAGAAGGAACGCTTCCTCGAAGACTATCTTCAGTTTGACCGACTCCTCTTCCGCCTCAATCAGGTGATGAAGCGAGTCCGCCTGACCGAGTTGCCTTCCCAGACAATCGGCGTCCTCGAAGCAGGTTATGAACTGGTCGAAGCCGCGGCTCCGGAGCTTTTAATCAATGATTCTGTGGAAGCCACGATTCAAACGGTGTCATATCGTTATGCTGGTTGAACAGGTCTTCTTGCGATGAAACTCGTCGTCCTGTTTCTTCTGACGATTCTTATTCCGCTTATTCCCTTTCTGCTTCTGGGTGATCAATTTGAACAACGCCTCAGCGAGTCTGTTCAGGCGGATTGGCCGACATCGACTCGGTTTGCCATTGTGGCGGCTTTGATGGCTGTCGATATCTTTCTTCCCGTTCCCTCATCCGCGATCACGACATACGCCGGTGCAACGATGGGGGTCTTTCTGGCGACGCTGGCGTCGTTTCTGGGAATGACGATCGGTGGGCTGGCCGGTTTCGGACTCGCCCGGCTGTTCGGTGAGCCGATCCTGCATCGATTGACATCAGCGAAGGAGCGAGACTCGATCGTCGACTTCAATGAGCGGTATGGACTCTGGGCGATCCCACTGACGCGCGGCCTGCCGCTGCTGGCAGAGCCGGTTGTGTTTCTCCTGGGCGCAACGAACATGAACGCTCGCCGATTCGTGCCTGTGTTTCTACTTTCCAATCTCGTCGTCTCCCTGATTTATGCCGGTTTTGGCGCCATGTTTGGATCATCTCAATCGATGGCCTTCACACTCATTGCGTCGATCATCTTCCCTGTTCTGGCGACACTGGCAGCCAAACGCTGGTTGTTCGGAAAGCAGCCCGTGATCAGTGAGAAAGTCGATTCGACAGAGGTCCTGTAACCTGCTATCCTCGCGCGGACTACGCCTCCTCTGACCCTTCTCCCCCGGGGAGAAGGTGGCCGAGTCTTCGAGGTCGGATGAGGGATCTCTGCGAAGTTCGTAAAGCCCACATCACCCCTTGAAGCCGTCAACGTTCCCGTCCTCCGTCCCTTCTCCCTTGAGGGGAGAAGGTGCCCGAAGGGCGGATGAGGGTGGGCGCTTTGCTCTCATTCGTATTCATTAAATTATCATCCCCCCTGGCATGCGAAGCCTCTGAAGTCTTCCTGTGATGGAGCCTCTCTCCCCATGAGTCGAACGATTCATTACCACAATCCCCGCATCGCGGAACTCACTCGTTCTGATTACACGGCGGATGACCTTTCGAAAATCGAAACGCTGCTGATTGAATCGAAGACGTTTTCGTTTCCGCGCCTGGGGAACGGCTTGTTCCCGGCTGCTCTGGCGCTGCAGCCCGAGCTGGGCTACACCGGCTATCAGAACGTCTGGCTGCGCGACAACATGCACATTGCCAATGCTCACTACGAGATCGGGAAGCTCGACATTGTGATCGAGAATCTCGAAGCGTTCGTGAAGTTTTATGAGAAGTACTCGCAGCGATTTGATGACTGCATTGCGGGGAAAGTCGATGTGGATGTGCCGCAGAATCGGCCGCATATTCGGTTCGATGGAACTGCGTTGGCTGAACTGCCTGAGAAATGGGCTCATGCTCAGAATGACGCCCTCGGGTTTCTCTTGTGGATGCTGGCCCGGATGGTGCATGAAGGCAAGATGGAGCCCTCGGCTAACTTGCTGCATGTCGCGGGGAAGATTGTTCTTTACCTGCAGGCGATCAAGTACTGGCAGGATCAGGACAGCGGTCACTGGGAAGAGGCACGCAAGATCGAGGCATCGAGTGTCGGTGTCGTGCTGGCGGGGATGAAGTTGTGGCTGAAGGTGATTGAGACGATTGGGGAATCGAAAGGCCTGCAACGCGACGTTCTGACCGAGATGGTTAATGCGGGGCAATCGGCTCTTGATGAGATCTTGCCTTCGGAATGCATTCAGGACGATGACACAATTCGACGGCGATATGATTCGGCCCTGCTGTTCCTGGTCTATCCGTTCGAAGTTGTCGATGAGTCGATGGCTCGTCAGATCGTCAGTGATGTGACGTCGAACCTGATGGGGGACTACGGTATCAAACGCTATCTTGGCGATTCTTACTGGTGCGCTGACTATAAAGACAAACTGAGCCCGGAACGACGCACGACGGAGTTCGTGGATGACATGCTGACACGCGATATGCTGTGGCGCGAAGGGGAAGAGGCGCAGTGGTGCATCTTCGATTCGATCATCTCGACGATCTATGGCCGTTGGTATCTGCAGACGAAAGACCCGGCTGACAAGGCACATCAGCTGTATCACTTCCACCGGTCGCTGTCGCAGCTGACCAGCCCGGAATGTCCCTGGGGGGAGATGATGGGGCCCGAGTCTTACTTCCTGGAGCACGGCAAGTTCATCCCGAATGACATCACGCCGCTGCTGTGGACGCACGGAAATCTCCGGATCGCGCTGGAGCAGATGAAGCGAACGGTTGCGGGGTAAAGACGGGTTGTAAAAGACCAGTTCGGAACGGTTTGGTTTTGCGACTGCTTGCATGGTTGGTGGTCACATCGGAGCGGAGGCTGTTGAAGGCGTCCTTGGCACTGGCTGCTGTTTTCTGGTTCCACCGCTGAAGAACAGTGTTCACGACGAGGGGCTGCCTCGTCGGTCCGATGATGCTGGGGGTTGGGGTTGGTAAAGGCCATGCCTGGGATATCCTGGCCGGGGTTGCGAGTCTTTGGGAGACTTGCGTTGTCGGCAGTAAAGGAGAGTCGCGGGCATGGGACGTTGGTTCCGAACTGGGGTTGTAGGGCTTGGGGGCTGGGGCTTAGGGCTTGGTCTGAATACTGCCTGGGGGTGGTTTTGGTGTTGGGAGTCTGTTGGTGCCTAGCGCTCACCCTCATCCGCCCTTCGGGCACCTTCTCCCCTCAAGGGAGAAGGGACGAAAGACGGAGCCGTTGACGGTGTAACGAGCGGATGTAGGTGTTGCGAAATTCGCAGAGGTCCCTCATCCGGCCTCGAAGACTCGGCCACCTTCTCCCGGGGGGAGAAGGGACGACCGGAATGGGGCGGGATTTTGCCTTTTGATGTCTTTTGAATTTCTAGATGGCTTGTTGGCGCGATGCCCTCATCCGCCCTTCGGGCACCTTCTCCCGGGGGGAGAAGGGAGTTATGGGTTTGCACTTCACTTGGCTCTCTACTCTACCGGGAAGTGTTGCGCGCAGAGGGGTTGATAGACAGCGTGAATGCGAAGTTGGTGGGGAGGGAGTTGGTGGAAGGTGTTGAGGGGAAGGGGGTTGGGGGTGCGTGATTTTTGGGAGGGACTTTTAAGACGGGCAGTCTGAAAAACAGGTTTTGCGTGAGTAGGGGGAAGCGAGTGTTTTTCAGACGTTTTGGATGTCGTCACTGGAAGGTACGTCTGTGGTTTGGCTGGGGGTCGCATCGGCGGGCGGTGGGAAGAGGAGGCCCCAGAGGTAGTTGCCGGCGATGGCTCCGCCGATGAGAGCGAAAATGACCAAATAGCGAATGATGTCAGGGTCGACTGGGTTGTTGCCGACGCGGGAGAACACGAACCATGCGCCGGCACCTCCGAGAGCGAGGCCGATGATAATGCCGCCGGGATTGAGGTCGAAGTCGCGCATGATCGTTGCGATTCTAAAAGGGTTGAGCCAACTCTGAGACGAACGTCGACATCATGCTGCAGGATCATTGGAATGTCAATTTTTGTGAAAGTCCAGTCGGTAACATTGTCTCAATTGAATCAGGGTTGATAATAGCTGGATGCTATTAACGACGACTGCGCAGGGTTTGTATTGTCCGGCTGGGGATTTTTATATTGATCCCTGGGTGTCTGTGCCTAAGGCGGTGATTACGCATGCGCATGGGGATCATGCGAGGTGGGGGTGCAAGAAGTACCTGGCGGCCAAGGATGGTGAGCATCTAATGCGGACCCGGCTGGGGAAGGAGATTGATCTGCAGTCGTTGAGGTATGGCGAGCAGATTGTGATCAACGGGGTGCGGGTGTCGTTGCATCCGGCGGGGCATGTGCTGGGGTCAGCTCAGGTGCGGGTTGAGCATGGTGGGCATGTCTGGGTGGCGTCGGGGGATTACAAGATTCATCGTGACCCGACGTGCAAGCCGTTTGAGCCGGTGAAGTGTCACCACTTCATTACGGAGTCGACGTTCGGGATGCCGATCTATCGCTGGCCGGAGCCGAAGGAGGTTTTCAAGGAGGTCAATCAGTGGTGGCTGGAGAATCAGGCGGAGGATCGGACGAGCGTGATTTTTGCGTATTCGCTGGGGAAGGCGCAACGAGTTTTGACGGGGATTGATGCGGGGCTGGGGCCGATTTTTTGTCATGGGGCGGTCGAGACGTTGAATGCGGCGTATCGGGCTTCGGGGGTGACGATGCCGGAGACGGAGTATGCGGGGCGCGGGGAGCAGAGGAAGGCGTGGAAGCGGGCGCTGGTCGTCGCTCCGCCTGCGGCGCAGGGGTCGGTGTGGTTGCGGAAGTTCGGGGAGATCTCGACGGGGTTTGCGTCGGGGTGGATGATGATTCGCGGGACACGTCGTCGGAAGGCGGTTGATCGGGGGTTTGTGCTCTCGGACCATGCGGACTGGCCGGGGCTGCTGGAGGCGATCAAGGCGACGGGGGCGGAGAATATTTATGTGACGCATGGGTATACCGCGCAAATGACGCAGTGGTTGAATACGCAGGGGTATAACGCGCAGGTGCTTCAGACGCGGTTCACGGGGGAGCGGTTGGATGCGGGGGCGGAGGAAGATTTAGCCACAGAGGTCACAGAGGACACGGAGGGGGAAGCAGAGGTGGGAAGTGCGGAGTCGTGAACTTTAATGCGAATATCTAGGCCGTGATTGTCGAATCGAGCCAGCATCGCGTCAGCAGAACAGGGAGATGCACGGTAGTTAAAATCTCGGGACCGTGATGGTGCGCATGGGTTCGATTCCCGCTCTGGGTATTTTGAGTTAATCTTCACATCGAGTTGTGGAGCTTGAAATCGAAAGAAGGATCACGGAGATGAAGAGTCTGAGTCGTTGTTCGTGGGCGGGGAATGATGAGTTGATGCAGACATACCACGATGAAGAGTGGGGGGTGGCGGAGCGGGATTCGCGGGTGTTGTGGGAGACGTTGATGCTGGAGGGGTTTCAGGCGGGGTTGGCGTGGATTGTGGTGTTGCGGAAGCGGGAGGCGTTTCGGAAGGCGTTTGCGAACTTTGAGCCTGCGAAGGTTGCGCGGTTTGATGAGAAGAAGATTTTAACGCTGATGGAGAATCCGGGGATCATTCGCGCTCGGGCGAAGATTGAAGCGACGATCAAAGGGGCGCAGATTTATTGTGAGATGAAGGAGCGAGGGGAGTCGTTCGAGGAGTATTGCTGGTCGTTTACCGAGGGGAAGACGATTGTCAGTGATGGGAAGACGTGGATCGCGACGTCGCCGTTGTCGGAGACGATCTCGAAGGACATGAAGAAGCGAGGGTTCAAGTTTGTCGGGCCGACGATCGTGTATGCGTGGATGCAGGCGGTGGGGATTGTGAATGATCACTCGTTGGAGTGTTTTCGGCGGGGCGTGGTTTGATGGTTGTGTGGGGTGACGAAGGAGAGAAGAGAAAGACAGGGGGTTGACACCCCCCGCTCGCCTAATTCAGAATGATTCGGCAGTATTTCTTTTTGCCGGCGAAGATGAGTAGGCCGGTTTTGACTTCGATGAGCTGGTCGTGAGAGTCGACTTTTTGTTTGTCTTCGCCGAGTTTGACGCCGCCGCCCTGGATGAGGCGACGGGCTTCGCTTTTGCTGGGGACGAGGTTCAAGGCGGCCAGGAGGTCGACGGCGTTGATCTTGCCGTTGGTCAGCAGGTCTGGTTGCAGGGTGACGTCGGGGATGTCGGTGGGGAGGGCTGAGCCGCCGATTTCGTTTTGCCAGCGGTCGGCGGCTTCCTGGGCTTCTTCGGCGTTGTGGTAGTCGGTCATGACGCGTTTGGCGAGTTCGACTTTCGCGTTCTTGGGGTGAGAGGCGATGAGCGCGGCGGCGTCTTCCATGGACATGTTGGTCAGGAGTTCGAAGTACATGGGCAGCACGTTGTCGGGAAGCTGCATGAACTTCTTCATCATCTCGTAGGCGGGTTCGGAGATGCCGATGTAGTTGCCGAGTGATTTGCCCATGCGGCGGTGACCATCGAGGCCGACGAGGATCGGCGACATGACGGCGATCTGCTGGGGCATGTTCTCCATCTTCTGCAGGTCACGGGCGAGCATGAAGGAGTAGAGCTGTTCGGTGCCGCCGAGTTCGACGTCGGCCTGGATCTTGACGGAGTCCCAGGCCTGCATGATGGGGTAGAGGCATTCGTGCAGGAAGATGGGGACTTCTTCCTTGTAGCGCTTGGCGAAGTCTTCGCGAGTCAGCAACTGGGCGATCGTGACGCGGCCGCAGAGCATGAGGAGTTCGGCGAAGGACATGGTGGAGAACCAGTCGCCGTTGCGGTGGACTTCTGCCTGGGAGAGGTCGATGACCTTGCCGACCTGTTGCAGGTAGGTCTGGGCGTTCTTCTCGACTTCTTCTTCGGTGAACTTCTTGGTGCGGGCTTCGTCTCTGCCGGAGGGGTCGCCGACCATGGCGGTGTAGTTGCCGATGATGATGACGGCCTGGTGGCCGAGTTCCTGGAACTGTCGCATCTTGCGGAGCGGGACGGTGTGGCCGAGGTGGACGTCGGCGGCGGTGGGGTCGATGCCGTATTTGATGCGGAGTGGTTTACCGGTGTCGTAAGACTTTTTGAGTTTTTCAGCGAGCTCGGCTTCGGGAACGATCTTCTCGATGCCGCGGCGGATGATGGCGAGTTGGTCTTCGACGGGAGGAAAAGCAGGCACGTTGTCGTCTTTCCAGATCGGCAGAAAACGGAGGAGAGAGGGAACAATTTGTGTGGTGGAGACATCTCCTCTTGTGGGGTGAGACTAAACGACAAAGGACGGCGGGACAAGTTCGGGCGTGGTCAGAGAATGAATGTGCCACGCAAATCGCTGATGAGGCAAACGATAAGACATCAACACTTGATTATTTTTAGCAGGAACGACTGCAGATTATTTCGCAATGACTGAGTCTATTGTCGCCAACACAACACACGTTTGCAAATTCATTGATTTCAAACAGTTATGGAATTATTGATGCCACTCAATTATGCAGAAAATCGCATTGCCATCCGGGATTTTTGTGCATAGTCTGACAATCCGCTCTTGAGGATTTTTGCCATCCGGAGATGTCGCCATGTTAAAAAAGCTTTGCCCGCTGCTGTTGCTGTACGTGGGATGTGTTGCGAGTGCCTTCCTGGCCAGTATTGCCCTGCGGCATCAGGTCATGGAGTACGAGAACAAGAGAATCAGCGTGTGGGCTAAAGAGCTCAATGATCGCCTTGCCAGGACTGACCATCTGGATGAGCTGGATGGAGAGAGCATGCGTCGCATCGGATTTGATGAAACGCTGTCGGCTGAACTGGAAGTTGCCTATACGCCGGACCTTCACGATCCGCGGATGTGATCTGAGGACTTGATCCTGGAGCGGAATTAATTGCCGGGGGCGACGGGCTGGTCGGGTGAGATCAGGATCATGAGCAGGTTGACGCCGTTGAAGAGCATGTGCGTTGTGACGCAGGCGAAGTAGCTGTGACGGACTTCGTAGATGTAGCCTAGAATGATGGCTAATGGGAAAAGTGCGATGACGGCTGGAAAGCCGTGCATGCCGCTGAAGATCAATGCGGTGATCAGGATCGCAGGATTGGGGGACAGGAATGTCCTGAGCCAGCCTTGTAGAATGACTCGATACATCAGTTCTTCGAGAATGGGGGCGATGATGACGGCGGCGAAGATCACGTGAGCCCAGATGGTGATATCGCCGGAGTCTTTAATCAGTCGGATCAGCGGATGCAGTTCGTCTTCGTTAAGAAACGGGAGCGTGAACGCCCGAAAGAGGGTGACGGGGATGATGGCCAGGAGGAAGCCGAGGAGGCCGTCTTTTAACTGGGAGCTGAACTTTTCTTCTTTGATGCCATATTCTTCGAGGCGTACGAATCGGTCGATCGAGATTTTCAAGAGGCCGAGCAGAACGATGGCGACGAGGGCGCTTTGCAGGTTGGCGGCGGCGAGGGTTCGAAGGTCGACCTGCTGGACGGAGGGAGGCTTGGAGAAGAGGGTCGATAGTCCCAGCATGATCAGAAGCAGGGTGACGATGACGGCCAGAAAAGGCTTAGGGGCGAGGCCTCGGGGGACTCGGTGGGTCAGTGAGACTTCGGATGGTTTGCGGATGAGGCGGTACCAGGCAGCCGAACTGACAAAAATCAGGGCAATAATCAGATAAGCAATGAGCATGCAGGTGACTTTGTCGTGTGGCGGTGTCGTTTCGCTGTGGCCGGGCGGGTGGCTTGCGTTGACGGGTTGGAAACATCACTATAAGCCAAAGTCCTGCCGGGACCAATGAACAACGTGATCCTGATGGCAAATGACGCTGTCAGAACGTGCGGCGGAATGCATAGTCGATTTCATCACAATGTCTGCTACGGGATGGGTTTGAGTTGTCGGATCTATTGAACAAAATCGTGGCGACCAAGCGTGACGAGATCGTGCGCGATCAATTGCTGGTGAGCGCGGGTGAGTTAGAGGCACGTATTGCCCAGACGCCGGCGACGCGTGGCTTTATCGCTGCGTTGAAGAATGATTACGCCAGATTCGGGATGAGCCTGATTGCGGAAGTCAAAAAGGCATCGCCGTCTGTCGGGCTGATTCGCGAGGTGTTTGAGCCTCAGAAGATTGCTCGAGAGTATGCTGCGACTGGTGCGAGCTGTTTGAGTGTGTTGACAGATGAGACGTACTTTCAAGGGTCACTCGAGGATCTCAAAGCGGTTCGGCAGGTTGTCGAGATTCCGGTGATTCGTAAGGACTTCATTCTGGATCGCTATCAGGTGCTGCAGGCGAGGGCGGCTGGGGCGGATGCGATACTGCTGATTGCGGAATGCCTTGACGATGAGACGATGACTGACCTTTATCACTTCGCTGCGAGCCTGGGACTGGATTCGCTGATCGAGATTTACGAGCCGGACAATCTGGAACGGGTTCTCAAGCTGAATCCCGGTGTGATTGGGGTCAATAACCGCAATCTGCGAACCTTCGTGACGGACCTTGAACATTCCATGTCGCTGGCGAAGAGGCTGCCTGAGGGGGTGTTGTTGATCAGCGAGAGTGGGATTCGTACGCGAGCCGATGTGGAGCGACTTCAAGCGGCGGGCGTGGGCGGGCTGCTGATTGGGGAGACGCTGATGCGGAGTGATGATATGGGTGGGAAGATTCGGGAGTTGCTGGGGCGGTGAAGCGGGGGGTTTAGTTTACGTTAATTAAATTCGCAGAGATCCCTCATCCGACCTCGAAGACTCGGCCACCTTCTCCCCGGGGGAGAAGGGACAGAAAAACAACAGAATTATAGGAGAATTAATCATGGCAGATGTGGTTCAGGAAGTTGAGCAGATTCTGGTGATTCCGACGTCGTTGTTTCACGAGATTGGCTATTTTCAGGGGTTTCAAGAAGAAGATGGGGCGTCTTTGGCGAAGCTGCTGGATCCTGAGCAGATCAGTTATCGGCCTCGGCCTGAGATGGAGCAGGATTCGTCGTTTAAGCAGTTGATTCCGTACTGTCTGTTTACGTGTGGCGGGAAGTACTTTTTCTACACGCGGGGCAAAGCGGGTGGGGAAGCTCGTTTGAAGAGTAAGCGGAGCATTGGGGTCGGTGGGCACATTTCGTCGGCGGACGTGGGTAAGACCGACCATCCTTATCAGGAAGGGATGAAGCGGGAGTTGGAGGAAGAAGTTTCGACCGCGCGTGTGATTTCCAACAAGCTCGTCGGGCTGATCAATGACGACCTGACGGAAGTTGGCAAGGTTCACCTGGGGGTCGTTCACGTCATCCAGATTGAAGAGCCACGCATTGAGCCACGGGAGGCGTCGATGCAGCTGCCGGGGTTTGCGACGGTTGCGGAGCTGGTGGAACAGCGGGAGGAGTTTGAGACGTGGTCGCAGATTTGTATTGATTATCTGGCTTCGCAAAGATAGCTGCTGCTCGTTGATGATACGTTATCGGGGATGAATTGTGGGCGGTTGTCGATGCCAACACTAGCGACAACCCTCCCCTAAATGCTTACACATAAATAGTTTATAGCTAATCACCAGTTTAATTGATTTCTCGACACAAATCGGCTAAGATTTTGGCTGAGACGCGGTCTCAATGTCATCCATCTTGACTAAGACGAGCAAGTACAGATCAGTTGATGAAAATGCGATTTGCAATATCACTGCTGATGCTGGGAATGCTTGGGGCTGCTGGTTGCGGTCGAACGCCGGAAGAACCGGTTTTTCAATCGGTGACTGGGACGGTCCGCTTCAATGGCAAACCGATTCCGAAGGCTGAGGTCACGTTTCATCCGCAGTTTGACGGGCCGGGCTGGGTGCCTGTGGCGGTTGTCAACGATGATGGGACATTCGCGGCTGGGACGAAACTGGCGGGTGATGGTGCTCTTCCGGGCAAATACAAAGTCACGTTCACCTGGAGGCCAGCTGCGGAGCAATTGAACGATGCCCCGAACCTGCTTCCTGAGAAATTTGCCAGTCCCAAAACATCGCCGATTGAAATCGAAGTGAGCGAAGGCAGCCCTTCGACACACAAATTCGAATTAAAGAACTAATCAGGGCCAACTATGCATTCACGATCTCAGAAGATGACTCGCGTCGCCACTCCTGCTGGTTTTACGCTGATTGAACTGCTGGTCGTGATCGCGATTATTGCGGTGCTTGTTTCGATTCTGCTACCAGCCGTGCAGCAGGCGCGTGAGGCAGCACGCAAATCTCAATGTCGTAATAATTTGAAGCAGATCGTGCTGGCTCACCACAATTTTGAGTCAGCGCACGGCTATCTGCCTTATGGCGACAGGCTCAATGAGACGAACACAAAGAAGGTTGGGCCTGGGGCACAGATTCTTCCGTATATCGAGCAATCGGCCCTTTATGACCGTTATGACTGGAGCACCGACTGGTATCAGCCAGCCAACCAGGAAGTTGTGAAGACGATTCTGCCGACGTTTGCCTGTCCGACGACTCCTGTTCAAAACCGGATGTTTAGTGGAACGGAAGGTGGCGTCAGCTTCGAGGCTGCGACGTGTGATTACATGGCGCCGAGCGGGGTTGGCAATACTGAGAAGAGCTATGTGGAATCGACTTTCGGGATGATCATCAGCGATTCGGAGTCGATCATGACCAAGAAATCGAAGACGCCGAACAACCTGAAGAAGACTCTGGATGGACTGTCCAATACCGTGATGTATCTGGAATGTGCAGGAAAGCCTGAGATCTGGGGAGATGGCCAACTTTCAACAGGAACCAACATCAAAACTGGGTGGGCCAGTCATGCGACGGGCTTCGACCCGAAGATGCGTGTCCCGGGCGGCTGTACAGTGGGAGTCGGATCCTGTTCGATCAACTGCTGCAACGATCAGGGTGTGTATTCATTTCACTCTGGCGGTTCATTCGGCGGGTTTGGTGACGGTTCGGTCCGATTCCTGAGCGAAAGCCTCGCGCCTCAGATTTTCATCGCGATTTTGACTCGCAATAACGGCGAAACTGTTGGTGAGTTCTAAGTCGCAGTACCATATTGAATCTTCGGAATTATGACCGTTTCGTGTCGAGTTGAAAGAGCTGAGAGATGATTGATTCTGCGACTCCTCGCCCGAACAAGAACTGGCTGTTGATCAAGTTTCGCGAGTGGCATTCCTGGGGAGGATTGTTTCTTTCCGGGTTTATCATTGTGGTGGCCATCACGGGGATCATGCTGAATCACAAAGACCTGTTCTTTGGCAAGGAAGAGAAGGCGCGGCCATCGGGGCTGCTGGCGTCGACGACGGATCTGAGTACGATCCCTGTGACATTCGATGCGGCGATGCAAAAAGCTCGCGACCACTTTGGGGATTCGCCTCTGGAGAAGATCGAGCTCAAAGATGAGCATGGCGATTTGATTTACAAGGTCGTCCAGGGCAAGGGGCAGGAAATCATCATTGATGCCCATACGGGCGAGATGCGATCCAAGTATGGCGTCAAACTGACTCCCGGTCAGGACGGTGAAACCAAAACCGCTTCGCTGAACTGGGCCAAGATTATTGAAGATTTGCACACGGGCAAGTTCTTCGGAGCGGGCGGGAGGCTGGTGGTCGATTTGACCAGCTTGACGATCATTGCGCTGACTGTCACAGGGATTTATCTGTGGGGCGTGCCTTATCTGCGGAAGCGAAAATCGCAGAAGCAGCGGAAAGCGAACGGGGGGATGCCTGCTTCGCGACGGGCGGTTGTTTCGCAGGCTGTTTCTACTGAGGTGTGAGCGGCGATTCTGCTATACCCCGCAAGGTTCCTTCTCAACGTGCCATGCTTGCGGCTTTGAGCAAGCATGTTCTGGGCGCTCCAACAGCATGCTCACCCAAAGCTGTGAGCATGGCACGGGGCTTGGGGTCGCGCTGGCTTAAAAGACAAAATAGGGCGGCAGGGGCAGAGGGCGTATTTGATGTGGTGGTGGTTGCAGGTGCACAGGGGACAGGGGGTTGACACCCCCCGCTCGCCTTCAGAGCGCATGAAAAAAGACCTGCTTTATGGCAGGTCTTTTTTTGTGTTGTTTGTTCGCGGGCCGGGTTAGTTGGCGGCGGCGACGGCGGCTTTTTTGGCGGCTTCTGCTTCGGTCAGGATGTTAATGCGGCGGCCTTCTTGATCGAAGTAGACGCGACCGTCCTTGAGAGCGAAGATGGTGTAGTCGCGGCCGAGACCGACGTTGCGGCCTGGGCGCCATTTGGTGCCGCACTGGCGGACCAGGATGTTACCGGCGATGACTGCTTCGCCGCCGAATTTTTTGATTCCGAGACGTTGTGCGCGTGAATCGCGTCCGTTGCGGGTTGAACCCTGTCCCTTCTTATGTGCCATGGCAGTGTCGTCCTGGTTCAGTCGAGGTAAATACTACACTCGTGGTGAATGGGAGAATTTTATGAGATGAGGCTGAATCGGTCGGCGGTCGCCTGACAGAGTGCCTGCTTAACGGTAAAGTATTGACCAGTAACGAGTAAGGGTGAAAAATCACCTGTTTCCCGGTGTGATCGAAACGGGCATTTTAACCGAGCTGGAGCAGTTTTTCAACTGATCCAGAGACGCCGAATGTCTGTCCGTTTAACAATTTAAGGACTTTGTTCGCTATGGACAATCCTGTCAGAAACGTGACGCTGGGGCTTCTTCAAGGGACGCTGCCGACGGCTGAGGCGATGGAACTGGCGGTCGGGAGCCTGATGGAGGGTCAGTCGGACGAGGTGACGACGTCGGCTTTTCTGACGGCGCTGGCGTGTCGTGGGGAGACGACGGAGGAGCTCGCGGGGGCGGCGAAGGCGATGTATGCCCGGGCGAGCAAGATCCCGACGAAGGCGAGTGGGGTGCTCGATACCTGCGGGACGGGCGGGGATGGGTTCAAGACGTTTAATATCAGTACAGCGGTGGCGATCGCGGTCGCGGCATGTGGGGTGCCGGTGGCGAAACATGGGAATCGGAGTGTTTCGAGTTCGAGCGGGTCGGCCGATGTGCTGGAGGCGATGGGGGTCAATCTTCAGCTGACGCCTGAGCAGGTGGCGTCTTGTGTGGATGAGATCGGGATTGGATTCTGTTTTGCGCCGCTGTTTCATCAGGCGATGAAGCATGTGGCGCCGGTGAGGAAGGCGCTCGGATTTCGGACGATCTTCAATCTGCTGGGGCCGTTGACGAATCCTGCGGGGGCGTCGTTTCAGCTGATCGGGACGGGGCGAGACGAGCTGGCCGAGAAGATGGCGGGGGCACTGGCGATTCTGAATCGTCCGAAGACGCGGTGTTTTGTCGTGTGTGGGAATAATGAGCTGGATGAGGTCGCGCTGTGGGGAACGACATCTGTTTATGAAGTCATGGACGGGACGATTCAGCGTCATCAGTGGACTGCGGCGGACTTTGGGCTCGATGAATGTCGGGCGGAGGAGTTGGTCGTGGAGGGGCCTGCGGAGAGCGCGCAGGTGATTCGAGATGTGTTGGAGGGGAAAGCGGGGGCGGCGAGGCGGATGGTGCTGGCGAACGGGGCGGCGGCGTTGTATCTGGCGGGGAAGGTGGCATCCCTGACGGAGGGAGTCACGATGCTGGAGGATGCGATTACGCAGGGGCTGGTTGTTCAAAAGCTGCAGCAGCTGGTGACGGCGACTGAGGGATACACACGCTGATTTGTGGGGAATAAACGTATGAGAATTGACGAGTTTCAAAACGTGATTGAACGCATGTTTGGCCATAAAGACTCTGCGCGCGGGGTCGAGGGGACGTTCATGTGGTTTATGGAGGAAGTGGGAGAACTTTCGGCGGATCTGCGGAGTTTTGCCAAGCTGAAGGCCAGCGGGGCGGGTGATGAGGAACTTGCCAGACAGCGCGAGCGGATGGAGCTGGAGTTTGCGGATGTGCTGGCGTGGCTGGTAACGCTGGCGAACATGACGGGGGTGAATCTGGAGCAGGCGGTAGGTAAGAAATATGTGCAGGGGTGTCCGAAGTGTCGTCAGGGGGAGTGCGTTTGTGGGTTGGAGATGAAGCCGTAGCGGGGGGGAGGGAGGCGCTGGGCGGTAGGCGCTAGGCGTTAGGGAAGAGGTTAGGATATGAGAGTGGAATTCAATTCGCAGAGGTCCCTCATCCGGTCTCGACTGTATTTATTTGCGAACCTTAGGTTCGACTCGGCCACCTTCTCCTCGGGGGAGAAGGGGCAGCGGAATGGAGTGGTGGTTTGCCCTCGGAAGTTTAATGGGTTTGAGAACGGTTGTTGGCGCGATGCCCTCATCCGCCCGTTGGGCACCTTCTCCCGGGGGGAGAAGGGACGGTAATGTTGGCTTTGTTCAATTCGCAGAGGTCCCTCATCCGACCTCGAAGACTCGGCCACCTTCTCCCCGGGGGAGAAGGATCGGAAGATGATTCTTGTTGGAAAGTTTATGGTTGTGCTTTTGCAGTGGGGGTGGTGTTCGGTAGACTTGGGGGGCACATCCTTCTTGTTCTCTGATGTTTTTTATTTGCTTTCGTTCGCTGGTCCTGTCGTCGCCTCGCCTGGACTTCGCGCGTCTGTTGGGAACTCATGGCTGAGTCGAATCGTAAGCATCGAGTCTCTGTGTCTGGACCTGTGTTGAAGGTCTCGCTGTTTGATCAGGTCATGTCGACGCTGCAGACGTTGCTGTTTTTTCTGGTGGCGATTGTGGTTGTGCTGTATGGACTGTGGCTGTTTCATAAGCCGCCGACGATGCAGGTGATGGTGCCGGTGGAGTATGTTCCGTCGCCCGGTGGGGTGCCGGATGGCTCACTGGAAGAGTCGCTGGATATTCAGTCGAGTGAAGATCTGGCTGCGGATGCGTCGATGGTGGATCAGCCGACGAACGAATCGGCGAATATCGAGGAGATGCTGGATCACGTCGTTGAAGTGTCGGATCAGGCGGCGGAGATGACGGGGAATCAGTTTCGCCAGGAAGTCACGACGGGAGGTCGGCCGGGGCGGATCGAGGGGACGGGGAATCGACGGGCTCGGGGACAGGGGGATGGTGAGAGAGGGTTTCCTCGCGAGACACGTTGGATGGTTCGGTGGGCGGATGACAGTTCGCCGGAGATGTATGCGGCGCAGCTCGAGTATTTTGGAATTGAGCTGGGTGCTTTGACGCGGGATGGGAAGCTGATTTACCTGTCGAATCTGACGGCGGAGCGTCCGACAGCGAGGACGGTTACGAGCGGGGCGGATGAGAAGCGGCTTTACATGACGTGGCAGGCTGGGGAGCGTCAGAAGGCGGATCTGGCGTTGTTTGAGAAGGCGGGGATCAAGTTGGATAAGGTGACTTTGTTTCACTTTTATCCTGCGCAGACCGAGCAGCAGCTGGCTCAGCTGGAAGTTAGTTATGCGAATAAACAGCCGCAGTATATTCGGAAGACGTATTATGTCGTGCAGCGGGAGCGGAATGGGTACAAGCTGGTGGTGACGAGGCAGTTGTATTTTTAGGGGGGAGAGAGGGGGAGATTGTGGCCTGCTGTTTTCCAGGCAATTGGAAGTCGGTTGGCGCCTATCGCTCACCCTCATCCGCCCTTCGGGCACCTTCTCCCCTCAAGGGAGAAGGGACGATGTTGGGGACGCTAGACAATTCGCAGAGGTCCCTCATCCGTCGGCGAAGCGCCGCCACCTTCTCCCCGGGGGAGAAGGGACATCGGAATGGAGTGGTGGTTTGCCCTCGGAAGTTTGTTGAGTTTGAGGTCGGTTGTTGGCGCGATGCCCTCATCCGCCCGTTGGGCACCTTCTCCCGGGGGGAGAAGGGATGGGGAAGAAGTTGGGGAAATGGGTATTGAGGTAAAGGGGTGGTTTTGGACATGATAGGCAGTGAAATGCCTGTCTGAGGGTTGGCGGTCGTATGGTACGGGCGGATTTTCCACGGATAAGATTTAACTCAAGGATTGAGTGATGGCGAGTTTGAAGATTCAGACAGCATTGGGAAACGAAACGGTTGAGCTCTCCAAGAAGAGTCCGATCACGATCGGGTCGCATGCGACGAATGATGTGGTGATCGATGATTCCGGGGTGGCGACGATGCACTGCCGGATTTCGTGGAATGGGTCTGCGTATGAGGCGGTGTCTGCGAATCCGCAGGGGATTGAGGTTGATGGGGAGCTGGTGCGGTTTCAGGCACTTGAGCCGGGGATGAAGCTGAAGGTCGGTAAGACCGTCATTTCTTTCAGTGATCCCGAACGAGAAGAAGTCCTCGAACAGGAAAAAGCAGCGCGAATCGAGAAAGACGACGATGATTTTTTGAAGCCGCTGACGGATTCGGAAGTCGTGCCGACGTTTCGTCAAAAAGAGAAGATGGAGCGACGCGTTGAGTTGAAGCCGAAGTCGGCGATGCGGCTGGAGAAGGAGACGTTGCTGCCGGAGATTGAGAAGGAGCAGCAGGCGGGTCAGAGTGGCGGGGTCGATCCGGGGACGTTGAAGCGTCGCGCGGAGCGGGCGGAGAAAAAGTCGAAGCGAGAGGAAGAGAGAGAGGCGGCTGAGGTGGGGTCGGATCCTCTGGATCCGTTTGAAAAGCTGTCTGCGAAACATTCTGAGCGATCTGTGGAGGAGCCGGGGGCGGGTCGTAGTTCGCGAGATGGGAGTCAGGATCGTGACCGTGACCGGGATCGACGGGCACGGGGGTATCGTCCGGGCGAAGAAGATCCGATGCGGTCGCCGCTGGTGATGGGGCTGGGGGGGCTAGTTGTCATCCTGCTGCTGGTGGCGGGGACGTATGGGTTCCTCATTATGCGCAGCATTGCCGATTCGCAATTGAAGACTGCTGATACTCAGCGCGAGCAGGGGAATTATCCTCAAGCGATCAAGTTGTATGAAGACTTTCTCAACGATTACCCGAGTCACCGTCTGACTCCTCAGGCGAAGATCTCTCTGGCGGAGACGCGAATTGACAGTCAGATTGGCGGGGGTGCGAATAACTGGGTCGATGGGCTGGGGCAGTTGAAGGCGTTCATTGAGAATGCTGCGTCGTTTAACAGTGATGACGATCTGACTCCGCGGTTTGAAGTGATCAGTTACAAGATCGCTGAAGGGGCTGCAGTTGATGCGGGTCGTACGATGAATAGAGATCTGCTGCCGGTGAGCGATGAAGCGGTTTCTGTCTGGCAGCGGTATGCGCCGGAAGGGGAGGAGCGTCGTCAGCGGTTGCGACGGATTGAAGAGGCTCGTCGTCAGTCGGTGGCTGCGATCATTCGTCAGGATACGCTGGTGGCTGCGCTCGCTGCGCTGGATGTACAGATTGCGAATCAGAATACGATGGAAGGGTTTCGGATTCGACGGGAACTGCTGGCTCGATATCCGGAGCTTGCCAACCAGAAGGATGTGGGCGTTCGTCAGGCGAAACTGCTGGAGATTGAACAGACGGCGACTTTGATTGATGACACGACGATTTCTGCGGTCGGGTATGATGTGAAGGTGGCCAATGCGGTTGTGAGTACGTTTGTTGCGCAGTCGCGATCACGTTCTGATCGTCGTTCGACGGGGAAGGTGGTGATTTCGCATCACAAGGATTCTTTGCTGGGGATCGACGCGCTGACGGGAGATCCGGTGTGGCGTCGACCGGTCGGGGTGAACCTGCCGTTCTTTCCGATTCCGATCAGCGGGGGGCGTCCGGGCTACCTGCTGGTCAATACGCGGAATCGCGATCTGGAATTGATTGAACAACGAACGGGTCAGTTGATCTGGCGTCAGTCGCTGGAAGACGAGATTGATGATGCACCGCTGGTGCTGGAAGGTCAGATCTATCTGGCGAGTCGCTCGGCGAGGCTGTATCAGATCGATGTGGAGACGGGGCGACTTTTGGTGACGTTGCAGTTTTCGCAGAAGCTGAAGGGACCGCCGTGTCTGATGGCGGACCAGGAGCATTTTGCGGTCGCGGGGGATGCGGAGGTGATTTACATCCTTCGGCGTCGTCCGTTGCAGCCGGTGAGGGCGATTTATTACGGGCATGCACCTGCTTCGATGGCAGGGCCGTTTGTGTCTGCGGGGGGGAATATCCTGGCGTTTGAGAATCTTGCGGGGAATCGGAGTCGGGTGACCGCGCTCGATACGCGTCAGCCAGAGAAGGGATTGCCGATTGCGGGTCGACTTGATCTGGAAGGTGAGATGCATGATCCGGCGCTGTTGCGCGGGAACATCCTGTTTGTGCCAACGCGTCCGGAGCAGCTGTTTGCGATTTCTGTTTCGGATGTTGTGGGGCAGACGGCGCTGGCGCGATTGGCGGGGTATCAACTGCAGACGGGGCTGGAGAGTGAACTGTTTCTCTCGGCTGGCCCGAATAATCGGGTGTGGGTGAGTGGCAGTCAGCTACGACGCTATCAACTGACCACCGATGCGATTACGACCGATGAAAGAACGATTCCTCTGGGGCGGACGATTCAGCCGATTCAGTCGTCGTCGAATGATCTTTATACGACGTTCCTTGCCAACGATCAGAATAGTGCGACGACCAGTCAGTTTGATCGTGAGAGTCTGACGAGTGAATGGAAGCTGGATCATGCGGGGCGAATCCTGGCCTGGACGCGCGATCCGCGCGATGAGAATGGTCTGGTCGCGGTGACGGAAGATGGGAGTATTCATCGATCGAGTCTGGACCGGATTTTTGGAAGCCCGTTTCAGAAGACGCCGGCTGCGGTCATCAAGCGGCCGAAGGGGGTGACTGGGGCGTTCAATGCGAGTGAACTCACCACCGGGGAGCTGGCTGTCTGGACGACGGGGGCGCAGCCGCAGTTGTGGATTATCAATGCGGCGGGGCAGATTCAAAAGACAATTGCGCTCCCGGGGGGCTTGGAAGCTGCTCCTGTTTCGATGAGTGGGCTGCTGTTGTTGCCGGTTGGGGGGAAGATTGTTGTCACCGATCTGACGGGGGCGGTGAAGGATGAAATCGTGGGGGCTGGTGGTGCCTCGAAGTGGCATGCGCTGCATGTTATTGATAACGAGAATCTGCTGGTCGTGGATGATGCCGGGCGGTTGATGGCGTATGAGATGCGTCGTGAGCCGAAGCTGGGGTTTGTGAAGAAATCGATGGTGGAGATGTCGGGGTTTCTGTACGAGAAGTACCTGCCGGAGAAGGCTGCGGTGGCGGTTTCTGCGCTGGATGGTGCGCTGCGGATCTTTGATGCCCGGAATCTTCAGCTGATTGACGAGATTCGTTCGGCAGCGGGAGCGGTGCAGTCGGTGATCGCGACGAATGGGGGATTCCTCGCCTGTGCGGGTGAAAAGTCGGTGGAGTTTTACGAGTTCACCAATGAGCGCCCGGAGAAGAAATGGTCGGGGAAGGTGAACTGGAAATCATTCCCGATGGCGTGTGTTGCGGTGAACAATGAACTGCTTTGTCTATTTCCTCAAGGTTTGGTCACCAAGCATGATCGAGGGAACGGGCAGGTGAAGGGGACGGCGTTTCTGGCGCAGCTGCTGGAGGGTGAGCCTCTGTGGATCGGATCAATGCTGCTTGTTCCGACGGTGGATGGGAGTACTTGTGTGTTGAATTTGCCGGCGAATTCTGTTCCAGTCTCTATGAGGAGACAGGAGTGATGGCGCGGGGAGTCGACAGGTCGGGATGGTATCATCGTGTCTGGGGACTGGTTCTCCTGGCGGTGATCCTGGCTGTCACGCCAAGTTCCGACTGTGTGGCTCAGGTAGAGAAGGCTGAGGACACCTCGACCCAGGACGACCTGCCGCTGTTTGCCGAGATGGAGCTTCCGAGTTTCGAAGAACTGAATACCGGCAAGGCGCTGGACTGGATTCTGTTGAAAAGCGGACGTGTGTTGATCGTCCAGCCGATTTATCCTCGTCCGGGAGTGCTCGCGTCGCTGGATGAAGAAATCAAGAAGCTCGTCAATCAGCGTCCGACGCGCGAAGATCTGCAGGTCGAATGGAGACGACGACGGGAGGAGCTGAATTCTCTGCAGGTGACGCTGCCTGATCCGGATCTGGTGTCGCCGGAGTTTCTTCTGGAAACGAGGCTGATCGATAAGGTTTTGTATTTTGAAGACCTGCTGCTGCTGAAGGTCGAGAAGCTGAAGGAAGAAGGTCGCTGGGGGGAAGCGTTTGATCTGCTGTCGCGATCGATCGAGCGCGATGTGACACGCTTGAATTTCGATGCTGTTGAAGGTCGGAAGATCTCGACGCTGGAGGATTTCTTTAAGAGCAAATTGACCTGGCCTGGCATTCAGGATGCTTATGTCCGATTGATGCTGGATGAAGCCAAGAGTATTTCGGCGTCGAAGAGGTTTGAGGAAGCGTTGTCCCGGCTTGATGAACTGCGGGTCATCAAAAGCGATGCTCCGCTGCTGGAAACGACGACGGCGGATGTTACTCGGGCGGCGATCAATGATTCGGTTGCGCGCGAGGACTTTATTCAGGCGCGTTTTTTTCTGAATCGTCTGAAGGGGATGTATCCGCGCAACAGTGTGGTTACGGACGAGGCGGGGCGTCTGATTGCTCAGGCGACGAAGCTGATGGGCGAGGGGCTTTCTCAGTACTCGAGTGGGCATCCCGAGCAGGGTTATGTCACGATGACGAAGGCGATCCGGATCTGGCCTGATACGCCGGGGCTGTCGTCTGCGTTTCGTCGGGCATCGACTCGTTATCAGATTCTGCGGGCGGGGGTCTTTGGGGTTCCAACGGTAAAGTCGGCTTTGCCGTATCCGAGTCTGGAAACGCGTCGTATCGATGACCTGACGCGTGAGCCATTTTTTCGACCGCACAGCTTTCAGAATCAGGCGGTGCTGTTTGATTCGGCTTATCTGGAAGACTGGATTCCGACTGATCTGGGGCGAGAGTATCTGCTGGTCTTGAAGACAGACCGTCAGCCGTATGAGACGTATTCCACGCTGGATGCGCAGGAGCTTTCTCGCGCGATGCGGCCTTTGTTTGAGCAGGGTTCGAGCGGGTACAACGAGCGCCTGTCGAGTTTTATTCGTCACATCGAGCCGCTGGATTCTCAGCGTTTGCGGATTTCACTGGCTGCGATTCCGGTTGCTCCTGAGGCAGTGTTTGCGAGCTTTTTGATGGCTGCCAGGAACGAGTCTGAGGTTGAGGTTGCCACAGTGTCTGCTAATGATGAGGTTGTGCGTCTCGACTATTCTTCGCGCAAGGTTAATACGCAGCGGTTCAAGTATGCGGGGGAATTCGGAGGGGCGGCTCGGTATATCCGCTCGAAGGCAGAGCCTGCGGATACGCTGGATTTTCATGTCGCGGAGATTCAGGAGCAGCTGGTGACGTCTCCTCTGGAAGCGACTGAGATGATGAAGCGTGGCGATCTGGATTACATTCCGGATGCTCCGCCGTTTCTGGTCGAGCAGTTTCGCGAGGATGGGAAATTCTTTGTGCAGAAGTGGGCGGTGCCGAAGACGACGGTGCTCCAGTTTCATCTGGAGAGTCCCTATTTCAAGCGGTCGGTGATGCGGCGGGTCTTGCAGTATTCGATCAATCGGGAGCGTCTGCTGGGGGAACTGCTGGAGGTTGGGAATTATCAGCGTTACGGGCGGCTGGTGAGCGGGCCGGGATTTACGGCGTCCTCGTCGTATAACAAGCTGGTGGAATTGGCGCCGTATTCTCCTGCGACTTCGCTGGCGCTGTTGCTGACGTCACAGAATCCGAATGACAAGCCGCTACCGCCGTTGAAGTTTCTTGTTCCCAACGAGCCGACTGCCATCAAGATGGCGACTCAGATTGCTGAGGGATGGCGTCGGTTGGGGATCGGGGTGGAGCTTCTCAGGGATGATGGGAAGCAGAGCGGCCCGGTGGCGTATGACGTGGTGTATCGGGAGCTGCGGATGTATGAGCCATTGACGGAACTTTGGCCGATGCTGACGATGAAGAGTGATGCGGAGATCGAGGATCTGATAAACTTTCCGGCGTGGCTGAGGGTCAAGCTGCTGTCTCTGGAGAAAGCTCCGGATCGGGTGACGGCGGAGAAGCTGGCGCGTGAGATCCATCAGGATCTGGCGCGCGAGGTGTTTCTGATCCCGTTGTGGGAGGTTGACCAGTATGCTGTGTTTGGAAATCACGTCCAGGGGTTTCATTTGACGCCGTTGACGCCTTATCACCAGGTTGAGCGGTGGTCATTGCGTCCGAGAGTATTGTCGGTCACACCATGAGTGTTCAACGTTGAGATTCCTGCAGTCGAAGAGTTTTTGATGTGTTGGTTCCTGAGGAGTCTGATGGCGATTTGTCTGCTGGCGGCAGGTTCGAGGGCGTTTGCTGTCGATCCTGTTGCGGAGCGGAGGATGGAAGCATTCGCGAGTGCCCGGGAGAAAATCGAGGTTATCATCGGGATTGCGCCGAGCATCGCGCCGTCGCTGGAGACGGAGCGGTTTCAGCGGGAGCTTGGTTTGCAGCTGGCGCGTGGTAACGGGCCTGGGTGGCAGACGACGATTCGTTTTCAAATGCTGACGCTGGATCGATTCGAGCTGAGTGCGGATCGGCTGGTGTATTTCTTGGATCCGTCAGCTCGTCAAGAGGATGGAAGTAAGCCGTTTGATAAGACGTTTGTGGTTGTTTTGTCGGGGACAGGGAGCGGGACGAGTTATCAGGTGATCGAGTATGACTGGTTTCTTGAGAGCACATCGGATGTGGTGAGCGGGACGAGTAGTTTGAGAGGCTTTCTTGCTTCGGATGTTACAACGGCGATTGATCATGCTTATCGTCGGTTGATGAAGCTGGAGAGGGGCGAGGGTGATCAGTTTATCGCGGTTCTCAAGGGTGGGGAGCTGGAGCACGAGGAAGCGGGTGACGGGCTCATTAAAGCGGGGGAGTATTATGCTCCGGTCAACTTTTACCTTGATCGCAAAGGGAAGCTGCTCAATCGTGAGTTTATTCCCTGGACGTATCTGAAGGTTGAGCAGAAGGATCGGTCGAAAGTCGATGGGACCGTTGTTTCGGCGTATCGCGGGATTCTGAGTGGGCGGCGACGTCGTGTGGAGACGTATGCTTATCGATTGAGAGCGAATTTCCCGGCGACGGAAATCACATTCATTCGTCGCGATGAGAACAAGTCTCGGCTGGCGGGGTATCTCGTCAAAACGGTACCTGTCGAGAAGCCGATCAAATCTGCTGAGGAGGTCGTTCCGCAGATTCTGCAACAGGGTTATACGTCGCGGACAGGGGCTTTGAATCTCGTCTCGCAAGGTGAGCAGCCGATTGTCACGGTGAACGTGATCAGTGGTGAATCAATCCTAGCGAAGGTTCCTCTGATGGTGGGGAGCGCGAAGTCTGTGCAACTGGAGGTTCCGAATGATCTCGTCAGACTGGGGGTCGAAGGGGATCTTCAGACCTTAGAGACGGAGCTGGTTGATCTGGTCGCGAGACGCGCAGTTTTGATGGCGACGGCGAGGAAAGCGGGGAAGGAAGGTGACTTGAGGGCGCTGGATGAAATGGAGATGGAGCTGAAGGCTTTTCCGACGTCTCGTCAGCTGTTGCAGGAAATCACTGTCGTGCGAGTGAACTCGGTGAAAGAGGCGATGAAGCAGAAGAACAAGGCGGCGGCGACGAAAGTTGAGAAGTTGTGTGCAGCAGCGACGGAGCTGGTGGAGAAGCACCTGGACGAAAATGTGGTGTTGGAATTTTTGGCAGAAATCGTGGAACTCAAGAAGACGATTGAAGCGTCTACCTGATTGTCAAACGGAGACTCTGATGCATCGCTGCCGGCTGAGGTGGGAGCGAAATGAGACAGTGTGTGCGGAAAGTTGATGCAACTTCTACCATTCGCTGTGGTGCTGCTGAAAGGTGCTTGACCGAAAAAACGAGTTGTGACAGAGTGCGATCCCTTCCAAAAATCTGCCCTTCACCTGGCACCTCCACGTCTAGTTTTTTCAAATTAAGGACGCCCGCCCATGCTGGCTCGCTGTCTTTCGACCCTTCTGATTGCCTCCATGCTGGCGCATGCTGTCGGCTGTGCGGCTTTTCCTGACATGGCTTCCATGGCTATGGGCTTTAATGGAAAAGAAGATGAGATCATGATCAGGACCTTCTGCGAAGGTCTGGCAGCGAAGGACGTCGCGAAGATCAAGGAGACGATGACGCCTGCCCTGGCTGCTCACGCGTTTCCGCATCCACAGTCGATGGATGATCTGGCGCTGTTGAAGCTGCCGACGGGTGAGGTCAAGGTGACCAAGACTGAGGAAGTCTCGGAAACCGAGAAGAACATCACGGTTGAAGTTGGCGAGTCGAAGCGCAAGATGATGTGCAAGCTGACGAGCAACAAGCGAGGAGATTACTGGCGGATTGATGAAGTCTATCTGTCTCAACGCCAGAATGGTCAATACGTCACGAAGAGTGTTTCTGAGCAGATGCGACTGCTGACTGCGATTCGTGACTTCACGGATACCTGGTCGAGCGGGGATCGGGAACGCATTCTTGCTTCGGTTGATCCTGAATTGCGAACGGCCCTGGAGCCGCTGCCGCCGATGTTCATGGCACGACTGAATAAGCAGTTGATCGGCTCGACGACCAGTGCTTCTTCGTCTCGTCCGTCAGCGGAAATCAATCGACACAATGCCGTCGTGACGTTCACCCAGCCTGATGGCAAGCTGATGGTGAGCATGAAAGAAGAAAACGAAAAATGGGTCGTGGAAGATCTTCAGAAGGACTCGCGTAACAGCGGTCAGAAAATCGACTCCCTTCGAAAACGAGCGATGGTGATCAACCGGTCGCTGGCGTTTTTGAAGAACTTCGGTGAAGCAGATAAAAAAGAACTGGCTGGTTTGACGACGCCTTCGTTCTACAAGAATACGATTGCTCCATCGAATCCTGCGTTTGTGAAACTGCCGACTGGTTTTGAGCCGGACGCCCGGTTCGAGATCACCGAGATCGATCAGCATGCGGACTTCATTCTCGAAATGCCGACGCAAATCCTGCGATTGAAATTGAAGGTACATACCAACGCGGAAGATGCTTCTGGCTATTATGTCGATGATGCGACGATCTATGACATGCAGCTGGCTCAGGAGAAGAAGCTGAGTGCGTTACTGACTGCGACGTCTGTCGTGAATCTTTATCATGATGCTTACCATGAATCGAACATGGCGTTACTGCGGAACCTGTCGACCTCGGAACTGAATCAGCAGGTCTGGAACCGGATGACACTTGAAACATTCCAGATGGTGCCCGCGCAGGAACTGCGAGAAGGCCATCCGGAAATCGTCAGCAGTGACTTTCGTGGTCGCCTGACCGAAGTGACCGTTCGACAAGGGAATCATGAGCTGATTTACCTGTTGCGTGAACGAACTGATCAATGGCTGGTGGATGACATTCAAGTGAAATCTGGCGACAAGTTGGAGTCGATGAAAGAACGCCTGGCTGTTCTGACTCCGATCTATGAATTTGCGTATGCGATGCACAGCAACAATATCAACCGGGTTCGTAACATCTCTTCGGAAGACTTCCGACGACGTGTGTGGCTGCAGGCGGACAGTGTTCCGTTCATTCAGTCGGATATTGTCGGTCAGATCACTCAACCTCTGGTGGACTTCAAGACCGACCGGAGTGGAGCGCTTGTCTCACTGGGAACACCGCAGAATGGTGCTCAGATTCACCTGACGCTGGAGAATGGCGTTTATCAGATCAACGATGCGATGCTGCCGACGAGTGCAGGGACTCCTGTCGCGATGAAGCAGGCGATGAGAATGCAGCTGGCGTACGGGAACTCGACGTCTCAGCAGATCGCGACTGTCTCGAACGAAGTCCCATCGAACACGCTGTCCCCTTTGCCGGGCATGAGAGCTCAGCAGGGTAAGGAAACGGCGAACGCTCCGCGTGCGGGCTCACCTGCAGGCTTCGATCCTTCTGGGTTCGATGGAGCCCATACTGGCGGGTCTCAGCAGGTCTTCCATGCGGTCTATCAGGATCAGGAAGAGCCGAGTCTGCTGGCAACTCCACTGGGAGTGATGCCTGCGGGCGGACATTCAGAGCCGAAGGCATTTAAGCGAAATCAAGAGCCGGCTCAGATCCAGCATCCGGGGGCCCGACCGATGGTGGCGTCTCCGCTGGAGGCACTTTCTCAGCCCGTGCCGATGAACTATAAGTAAGCGAATGTTTCTCTGATATGATAAAATTCAGAAAGTGATCTTGGCCATGAGGCCCAAGTGAGAATACACTTCGCGGCTGCCGAGCGGTCTTGAGAAATCGAGATCGAGCGGGCCATGAATGATCAAGAATGTCGGACAAAGGAGTGTCCAGATGCCTCGACTGTTTCGCGCAATCTCGTTTCTGTGTGTGAGCGTTGCGCTTTCCATCAGCGTTCCTGTTTCTGCACAACCCCCTGCTGCACCGGCGAGTCCACCGCCTGCGGCTGCTCCTGTGGCGTCGACGATTCCTGTCGTGATTCCTGCTGGCGGTCTGTCGGAAGACGCGCTGGGGAATGTCCTGACCGAACTGGGGCTGAAGCCGAAGAAAGAGCAGACTCGCTATGACTTCGAATTCAAAGCCATGGTCAACAAGGAAGAGTGGGTTCTGTCGATGTCAGCCGTTTTGAGTGCTGATGGCAGCTCGGTATGGGTGATGGCCTGGCTGGATGAACTGCCAAAGTCATCGAGCGAAGTTCCTCGCAATGCGTTGCTGCGTCTGCTGGCTCGCAATGACAAACTGGGCAATGGCAAGTTCTTTGCTTACATTGCAGCCAACCGACGTTTCGTGATGCAGCGTAGCGTGACCAACAGCAATATGACGACCGCTGCGTTTCGCGATGTCCTGAAAGACCTTGGACAATCAGTTGTGGAAACCTACCCTGAGTGGTCCGTTTCCAACTGGAATGTCAACGCGGCGGATTCTGCTGTTCAAAGCGTTTCTGGTGAAAAAGAGAAAGTTGTCACACCGGCGCCTCGCTAAAAACGAGAATTGATGCCGCATTTGGTGCGGTTCGCGGAGCCTCACCAGCACCCTACATAAAGAGATGATCTGAGCTTATTAAAAGCCTGCTGGATGCGGTTCAAACTGCAGACGGCTGGCTTTTTTCTATTTTCGGTGGGGGAGTCTGTCAAAGTCAGGCTTGCAATGGCAGTGGCTCTGGTAAACTAGCATGCGTATTTCTTTCGCCGGGTCCGTGAGAAAGTCATGATGATGCTGACGACAATTTTTGCCTCTGAAGTGAGTCTGGCCACCATGGAACTGCTGGCGCAGGAGGGCGTTTCGCGCGTTGCGGCTCGTTCCGGGTCGGGCATGGTGATTGATATTATTCTTGTTGTGGCGTGTTTTAGCGGAATTCTGTTTGGGATCTGCCGTTCGAGCCTGCGTCGTTAAACCGTTTTCCTGGTTCCTGTGAGGACCTGAGGACAAATTCGGAAGCCGCTGATTTGGCTGCCATTGCTGAAGTTTTTGTTGTTCCATGAATCCGTCACAATCTGGTCCATCGCGATGTGATGTTGTTGTGACGGGACTGGGAGTTGTCAGCCCGCTTGGCTGGGATGTGCCGTCGAGTTTCGAACGTCTGCTGGCGGGCGAGACTGGTATCCGGGATGTCGAATTAGAACTGGGAACGCGGGCTCTTGGTGCGCCGGTGGCGTTTGCGTCGGATGGTGAGCCGGTTGAAGAGATGGCGCTTCAGGCGGCGCGGGAAGCTTGGACGCATGCCGGACTGGGTGTCGGGAATGTTGATCCAGATCGCGTTGGAGTTATCTTTGGAACGAGTAAGGCTGGGCTGCGAAGTTTGACTTCGTATTTGACGGAAGTTTCACGAGAAGGGGATTCCGAGACACTTAAGAAGCTGTGGTCTCGTAGTCAGTTGTCATCGCCGGCGGTGAGGATTGCGGAGGCGTTTGGTGTTTGTGGTGCGGTCGAGACTCCCGTGGCTGCGTGTGCGACCGGGATGCTGGCGGTGCAGCAGGGGGCGAGGCTGATTGAAGCGGGGGTCTGCGATGTGGTGATCGCGGGGAGTGTGGATGCTTCGCTGGTGGAGATTGTTGTTGGTTCATATCGCAAGCTGGGGATTCTCTCGAAGAGTGCCGATCCCAAAGCCGCGTGCAGGCCGTTTGATCGGGATCGGGATGGGTTTGTCATTGGAGAGGGTGCGGGGGCGGTTGTGCTGCAGCGTGCGACGAGTCTGCATCCTCATCAGCGTCCGCTGGTTCGTTACCTGGGGGGAGAAAACCTTTCGACGGCGAGTGATCTGACGAGCCTGGCTGATGCGTCGGAGGATTATGTCGAGTTGTTGAAACGGACCTTGGCGCGAGCGGGGGTTCCGCGCGAGCAGATCGGTCTGGTGAATCTACATGGGACGGCGACGCGGGATAACGATCTGCTCGAGATGCAGGCGGTGTCACGAGTGCTGGGAAGACAGACGCCGTGTGTCGGGTTTAAAGGGGCGTTGGGGCATTTGCTGGGAGCGGCTGGTGCGGTGGAACTGGTTTATGCGATTCAGGCTGTTGTCTCGGGAACCTCTCCTGCAACGACGGGATGTGTGCATATTGACCGGGCGTCACCCGTTGATGTCATCATGGTTTCACCACGAACGATCGAGACGCCTTATCTGTTAAAACTCTCGGCGGGGTTTGGCGGACATCTGGTGACAGGTGTTTTTGAAGGCGTTTGACTGCAAGTGGAAATGCAGGGTGTCATTGATTGATTTTAGTTATTCGCATAATGTCAATCACGTCGATGAGCGAAACGCTCGGAAGGCGATCAGCGGGTTCACGACGAACAGGGACGAGGCATGAACGAGGTTCTGAAGAATGGATTTCTGGGCTACGACGCATCGCTGATGCTCGACGTGGTGGTGACGGCGCTCGTGCTTATCGTGCCCTGGCTGCTTTACAGCTTGTATCTGGTGAAGGTGAAGCGGAACTATCTGCTGCATAAAAAGCATCAGCTGGCGATTTTCTTTGTGCTGATCTTTGCTGTCGGCGCGTTTGAACTTGACATGCAGCTGCATGGCGGGTGGCTGGCGATCGTCAATAAAGTCGGTGAGCCGACGCGTCTTGAAGGTGAGCAGTTAGCATTTGTAAGGCAGATGCTGAGAGTGCATCTGGTGTTTGCAATTTCGACTCCGCTGCTGTGGATTGCGACCGTTGTGAATGCGCTCCTGAAATTTCCCAGGCCGCCGATTCCAGGGGCGAACAGCCGTCTGCATAAGGTGCTCGGCTGGGCGAGTGTCATTGATTTGGTTGGGACATCGGTCACCGGGCTGCTATTCTACTATCAGGCTTTTGTTGTCACGGGATAAATAGAGGCGACTGAACTGCAGTCGTACTGAATTGCTATCGTTGAGTAGGAAGCGCGATGACCATCGATGATCTGAAGCAGCGGCTGGATCGAGTCGTTGTGACGTTTCGGGGATACAATACCACCAATGTTGGTCGTACTCGTGAGCTGCTGGCCGATGAGCGTTATCGCGAGATTCTTCTGCCGCATTTGAAGCAGGCGTCTGCCCATGCGGATGCGACGCTGAACCGACCCTGTTCTCTGATCGAGCGTATTGAATCGGGCGCACCGTCTTCGATGGCGACGTATGCTGCTGATGTCGCGATGATCGTGGCAGTTGAACTGGCCCAGATTGAGATGCTGGAGCGGTTGTTTGATGTGGATCTCAAACAGGTCAATTGCCTGTTCGGGTATAGTCTGGGTGAGGTGACTGCTGTCATTGCAGCTGGGATTTTTCGGTATGAAGATGTGATGACGCCGATTCTTCAGATGGCGGATGATGCAGCCCGTCTGGCTGATAATGTCACCATGGGAATTCTTTTTTCTCGTGCCCGCGTGATGGATTTCATGAAGATCGGCCGGATGTGCCAGGAGATCACAGCGGAGGGGAAGGGAACGATTTCGATCTCGACGTATTTGTCGCCGAATACGGTGTTGTTGTTGGGGCAGAACGACACGGTTGATCGTTTTAAAGAACTGATGGAACAGCAGCTTCCCAGGGGAACGCATCTGAAGAAGAACCCGGATCGATGGCCGCCGCTGCATACGCCGATTGTCAGACAGGCGTGTCTGCCGGATCGTGCGGCCGTGACATTAGAGAAGACGCCGGGGGGGTTTACGATCCCGCATCCGCCGATTCTCTCGTGTGTGACGGGGCGGAAAAGTTATGTCGAAGGAACGGCGCGCGAGCATTTGATCGACTGGGTTGATCACCCGCAGCGGTTATGGCAGGCGATTCAGGTCCTCCTGGGGAGTGATGTGGAGATGATTCTGCACCTGGGCCCGGAACCGAATCTGATCCCGGCGACGATGAGTCGTCTGGCGGAGAATGTGAAGGCTCAAGTGAGTGAGCAAACTTGGGCGGGTTTTGGGCTGAGAACGTGGTCACAAATTTCACTGGGACGGCCGTGGCTGGCGAGTGTGATCTCGTCGGATGCGAATATTCTGCGTGCACCGTTTATTAAGCAGATCAATTTTGAGGACGTTTTGCTGGCGCAGTGATCATACGAAGTGCGCAAGTTCTCATCACGTCATGAGGCAATCTGCCTTCTGAACGCTCAGGGTGCATGTGGCTGATGAGCTGCCATCAACGGTGGTTTACGCGTGGTTTGCTACGGATACAGATGCTTACAGTTGTCGTTCTTACATTCTGTCGAGTGACGAATTGGCTGGAAAATTTAGTAACGCGTTGGTGCTGTTGGACTTGTGGAAGTGGGCGGAATTGCTAATTGACGTAATGGATAGAACTCTATTAAGATTTGCATGTGCGTATTATGAATTTCTTGTTAATGCGCACAGGATTTGTTATCGATGTATCAGGATGACTAATCGTTGCTGCGTCCTTGGGATTGATTTTCCTAATAACGGATGGCAACGAGGAGATTCAAAGTATTTTTGTCACTTAGAAAAGAAGGGGGTGTCGCATGAAGCGAACACTTTTGGTTTTCGGTGGATTCCTGTTCTGCAGCTGGGCCTGTATTCAACTCTGGCTGGCAGGGTATCAGTCGGGTTACGAAGAAGGTTCTGTGACGGCGTGGGATCAAGCCAATGAAGTTCTGCGTCCGACGAACACTGACTTTGGTATGAAGATCGATGACAACGCGATGAAGCTGAACTGGCAGGGCGGACAATCGCCAACACATCTGGTCGAAAACAGCGACTGAATGTTGTTAGCCAGCTGGAGTACTGGGGGCAAAGCGGGCGATCAGAATGCCCGCTGCCACCGATGCATTGAGAGATCCGACTTTGCTTGTTGTCGGAATTGCACAGACCTCGTCGCAGAGATCCTTCGTCAAACGACGAATCCCTGTTTCTTCGTTGCCGATGATGAGGGCCCACGAGCGGTCTTTTTTGATTTCGTTGTAGCTTAAGGGGGCGTGTTCGGAGGTGCCGAGCGTCCAGATATCTGCTTTTCGTAACTCTTCCAGTGCGCGAGACAGGTTCGTGACGACTGTGAAGGGGACAACTTCCATGCCGCCGGAGGCGACGTCATAGACGACGTGGGTCAGCGGGGCGGAGCGGTCTTTGGTGACGATGATACCTGAGACATTAAAAAAGGCGGCGGTCCGGAAGATGGCGCCGACGTTGTGTGGATCCTGAAGGCAGTCGAGGACGAGGAAGAGTGGGTACGTGTCTGGGATGGGAGGCTTGGTGATGATGAATTGGCTCAGGCTGGAATGGGCTTTGGGCATGACCTGGGCGCTGTAGGCACTGATGCGGCCGAATTTCTCGCGTGGTTTATTTCGTGGTGAGCGGTCGACGAAGCCGGTTGTGACTGCGATGTTGTGTCTGCGGGCGATGTCAGCGACTTTCTGCCAGAGGCCATCTGCCTGCCCGGTGGAGAGACTGATTTCGCTGACGTCTTGAGGACGGGATTCGAGGGCCGCGAGGACGCTGTGTGGGTTGGTCAGTGTGAGCGGAGTCATGAGGTGCTTTCGAGCGAGTTGATCGTCAGGCGAAGCCACGTTGTCGTTGGGCTTCGTAACAGATGATGCCAGCGGCGACGGCGGCGTTCAAGGATTCGACGGTTGAGGAGAGGGGAATCTTGACGATGGCATGGGCTTGGGAAATCAGGTCATCACTGAGGCCGTGGGCTTCGCTGCCGATCATGATGATGTGACGTGGGGCGAATGAGATTGTATTGAGAAGAGCAGCGCTCTTGTGGCCTGAGGTGGCGTAGATGGAGAGCTGCAGGGATTTGAGCTTCGTGAGTGATTCGCGAAGATCAGGGACACGGACGATGGGAATGTGATTGACGATGCCCGACGAGGCGCGGGCGGTCAGGCTGTTGACACCTGACTGGGAGTTCTGGCCAATGAGGATCGCGGCTGTACCGAGTCCTGCGGCGGAGCGGATGATGCCGCCGAAGTTGAAGGGGTCCTGGATGCGATCGAGCAGGAGAATGGAGCAGGATTGTTTGGTGGCGATCAGAGTTGTCAGGTCGTCGAAGGAGGCATAGGGAAAGGGAGCCATCTTGGCGATGAGGCCCTGGTGTTCGCTGGATTTGCACTGCTTTTCGAGAGACGATGAGTCGCTTTTCACGAGCATCGTTTTCAGCTTGAAAGCGAGCATCGTGAGTTCCTGGATGACGGAGGCGGGCAGGGAGTGATCGTAATGGAGTTCCCAGATTTTCCAGTGGCCGGCGCGCAGGGTTTCGAGGACGGTGTTCTTCCCCCAGATCCAGCAGCGCTGGTGGTTGTCGAGCAGTTCGAGTTTGGATTTCGATGGTGGCAGGGACGAGGGCATGTCGGGTATCTTCGCGTGAAGCGGGCAGGTTTGCAAACGAGCCGGTTGGTTCAAAGTTTCACGGTCAAATGACTCATGGCTCAGAGACGTTGAAAAAACGTGACAGCTGCTAGCGAATCGAGAATCCGATGTGTTATAAACGACGAGTTAAGACTACATCGTTTTGAGGTTGGAATCTCATGTCGCTTCGTACCTACCGTCGAAAGCAGTATCCCGTTTACACGAGCACCGAGCGGGAGGGGCTTCGCAGGGCAGGTCGATTCAACGCTCAGTTGATGGACTTCGTACGCGAGTTTGTCCGTCCGGGTGTTCGCACGATCGAGCTGGATCGACTGGTTCATGATTACACGCGCGATCATGGGCACATCCCTGCCTGCCTGGGATATAAAGGCTATCCCAATACGATCTGCACGAGCATCAACAATGTTGTTTGTCATGGGATTCCGAGCAATACGATTTTGCGGGACGGGGATATCGTCAACCTGGACCTGACGACGATCGTCGACGGGTGGTATGGCGATCAGTCTGAGACGTTCATGATTGGGGAAACCTCGACCGCTGCGAGGCGACTTGTTCAGACAACATTTGATGCTCTGTTCGTTGGCATACGAGCGATCAAGCCGTTTTGTTCGATCTATGAGATCAGCCGCGCGATTACCGATTTTGCCCATCCTCTGGGTTATTCGGTGGTACGAGATTACCAGGGACATGGGATAGGCCGAAAATTCCATCAGGAACCAGGAATTCCGCACTATCCCCACCAACATACGAAGAACCAAATCCTTCCTCCTGGGGTTTGTTTTACAGTGGAGCCGATGCTCAACGGTGGAACGCACCAAACGACTCTTGATCCAAGGGACGGTTGGACGGTGAGAACAGCAGATGGTATGCTGTCAGCTCAGTTTGAGCATACGATTTTGCTCACGGAGGACGGACCAGAGATCCTGACGTTGACTCAAGATGGCCCTCAGGAAGGGTGTCGCTTTTAGAGCGAATCGTTGAGATTGCGTCTGGATCACGTGCACGCCCAGCATCGGACGCGGGTAACAACGAGGGCGGAATGTTTTCGAGTGAGATTGAGGGGCCGGTCGCTGTCATTGGTGACCTGCATGGACAAGTTGATCAGCTCAGAGCAGTCCGCGAAAAGCTTCGCAACCTGCCTGATATCGGTGACCGCTGGATCGTTTTTATCGGAGACCTAGTTGATCGCGGGCCGGATCCGCGTGGCGGTGTGGAACTCGTCCTGGAGATGATGGATGAGTTCAAGAAAGTGACCTGTGTTGCTGGTAACCATGATTTCGGAATGGCTGCTGCGATGGGTCTGGTGGATACGCCCTCGTTTGCCAACTGGGCGGAACGCTGGGTTGACCATTACGACAGCGAGACGACATTTGCTTCGTATGGAGTTCCTCATGGAGACATGAAGGGACTGATTTCCGCAGTCCCTGAAGAACATGCGATGCTGCTGATGATCATGCCGTGGTGTGTTGAGCATCCGCGTTATCTGTTTGTGCATGCGGGGCTGGATCCTTACATGACATACGAGTCGCAGGTGCAGGCGTTGCGTCGACCGGACATGTCGGTCTCGCGACCGCCGTGGCTTTGCGAGCCGGCGTTTAGTGAGCAGGGTGCTCCGAGAGACTGCGTGAAGACGGTGGTTTCCGGTCACGTTCGTTTTCCGGAGGTCCAGTTTCGAGATCGGAAGATTCTTTGCGATACGACGGGCGGACTGTCGGGGGAATTGAGTTGCGTTTTGTTGCCTGAGAAGGAAGTCATCTCCTCAGGAATCCCGCGCGGAGCAGTGCCAGCCAGGAAATCAGCGTCTGATGCAGTGAAGTCGTCCTGGTGGAAGCGGTTTACTTGAGAATTCCGGAAGGAAATCGGGGCAGGATTTCTCTGTGTTTAATGTGACAAGATGTGCGTGTATCGTGACTTACGTCGCGAACCTTTTTCGAGGGAAGTTGTCTTTCGAGATGACGCCGAGGGTTGCAATTCAACCTTTTGTGCAATAATCTGTCACACTTCGCGTGACGGTCGTTTCGACGATCATCAGGTGAATTGACAGCGTAGCTCAGTCGGTAGAGCAACGGACTTTTAATCCGTTGGTCCTGGGTTCGAGTCCCAGCGCTGTCACTTTTTTGCTGCGCGTATGAGTTTCGATCGAGAATGCCCCGCTGCGGAATGAAGGTGAGTTAGGCTTTTTGCTCTTGGGCAATTTGGGGTCTAATTCCGGTTTCAACTTCATTTTCCCGGCGGGTTTCTTCTTGTGGCTCTGATGAAGCCGAGCCACTAAATGGGCGAAAAGACTATCGGACAAAGCATCCGCTAGTCCAGGAGATGGGAAACGGATGTCAAGCCGCGTGGACGCGGCTTTTTCTGACCAGGGAAGGGGCTAGAGGTCGGACATTGTGAAGGTGATGTATGACGGAGCTGCAGCCATTAATTCAACAATGGCTTGATACACGTGCAACTGGTGAATTGCTTCTCATCGGTGGCGGATCTGATGGATCGAAATTATCTGCGGCTGCAAACGTCCCAAGTTACGACACATTTCACCTGAAAAAACACGGAATCGTCTCTCGCTATCAAAGAAGTCCTGACCATCTGGACGCAATCGCCTTTTGTGTTGATCACCCGATTCGAGGTGTCGACCTCGATGCCGTCAACCGTGGTGACGTTACGCCGCCCCCTCGCGAAAGGTCAATTTTGAAAAAGCGAATTCAGTGAAGAGTGCAACTGTTTCGGGGTAAGCAGGAACGCGATGCCCCAACTTTTTCTTTCGAGCGACGGAGGAATGGAGCAACGTCGGTCAAATTTGAACGGAGTGATGAAATGATTTCATTGAGTCAGGAGCATGCAGAGCGAGGATGGTTTCCCGTTCGAGTCTTGAAGCCTTATCGACACGGCAATATTCAAGAGCAGCTGGATGCGGAAGTCTTTGCTTGGCTGGCCACAGTCCCCAGGGTCGGAGAGGAAATGCAGTTGTATGATTTGAGAGATGATGGGCCATGCTACATCGTCGATCGAGTTTTACACAACTCACGTCCTGATTCGATCGAAGAAGAGGCACGCGAGGATTACAAGCGTGCCGTCTCTCATATGGGACACTTGAGGTATGTCGCCACTATTTTTTTGGCATTACCTAAAGTTGAGCAGCAGAGCAGGGCCGCGGTCCCAGCAAAAAAGAAACGCCCTATTCGGGGTATTCGATCAATTGACCTCAGTGGTGGCTGAAGTCATTGAATGCTGACGAGAAGCGTGGGCACAATTCGCCCACGCTTCATTTTATTGTGGATCCCGAAGAGATACGGGAGCTTTCGAAACAACCAGGATCAGCTCTGAAGTTGCGAGCGATTCACTCTCAGTTGCAACGTCGATCACCTGTTCGACTTTCAGCACACCAATCTTGTCCGAATCTGCAAGTTTGTCGGTTCGCGAGTGAAGTCGAGGGTGGGTGAATTGTTCTGAGAATGTTTGATTGCGAGTTGAGGTGTGGACGGTATGATCGTGTTGGCTGCGGGGAAACTAGTCCATCGGAAAGGGGTGTTCGATGCCGCTGTTTGAAATTGAAACCAATGCACACATCATGATCGCCTGGGCCCAAACCGAGGAGGAGGCTCGTGGGCACGCCGCCGAGAATTATCCGGAGGAGGAGATTGTCCGGGTGCATAAGCGGCCACGCGATTTGTGGGTCATTTCGAAGCGGTTGCTGGGGCTGGATAGTCAGCAGGAGCCCTGTGATACGGCTCGTGATTGCTTAGCGAAGGCGAAGGGGGACAAGGTTCATGCGATTCGGCTGTATATGCTGGATACGGGGGTGGATTTGACGGAGGCGCAGAAGGCGATTGAGACGAATATGTCGTTGGGGTGGTAGGGGGGCTTGGCGAAAGTGCCTGTGGCGTTTAATGCAATGATCGCTGATTAGTGCCTATGCCCCACCCTCATCCGCCCTTCGGGCACCTTCTCCCCTCAAGGGAGAAGGGACGGGGGAATGGGGCCGTTGACGGTTTCAAGCGAATGTGGGCTTTACGAAATTCGCAGAGGTCCCTCATCCGACCTCGAAGACTCGGCCACCTTCTCCCCGGGGGAGAAGGGACATAGGAGAAGGGAGGAGGGGTTATTTGTCGCGGATTTCGTAGAGGAAGCGGGAGGGGACGGACTTTCGGGGTTTGCCCCATTTTTTGCGGGATTTGGCGAAGGTGAGGGTGAGCTGTTCCTGGGCTCTGGTGATGCCGACGTAGCAGAGGCGTCGTTCTTCGGCGATGTCTTCGTCGGTGGCTTCGACGCTGCGTTTGTGGGGGAGTAGGCCTTCTTCCATGCCGACCATGTAGACGTACGGGAACTCGAGGCCTTTGGCGGAGTGGAAGGTCATGAGTTTGACCTTGGTGTTGTCCTGGTGTTCTTCGTCTTTGCTGGAGAACTGGTCGCCGCTGAGTGAGAGTTCGTCGACGAGGTTGCGGAGGGTTGGCTTTTCCGGGCGAGCCTGGTATTCGCGGATCGATTCGATGAAGGTATCGACGATGTTCTGACGCGACTGAATCTGCTCGGGGGTCTTGAACTGCTTCTCGATAAAGGGGCGGTAGCCGATGTGGTCGACGAGGTTGGTGACGAAGTTCGCGCAGGAAGACGGGTCTTTTTTCAGGCCGTAGCGTGACTGGTCGAGGAAGTCTTTGAACTGGTCGATCGGGCCACGGGTTTTCTCGGGGAGCTGATTTTTGATGGCGGGATCCTGGTAGGCTTCCCAGAAGGAGACGTCCTTCTTGACGGCATGCTCCATGATTTTTTCGAGCGTGGATTCGCCGATGCCGCGGGCGGGGGTGTTGATGATGCGAAGGAGGGCGCGATCATCTTTTGGCGAGAGGATGGCTTTGAGGTAGGCGAGGAGGTCTTTGATCTCGCGGTGCTCGTAGAAGGATTGCGAGCCAATGATATCGTAGGGAATTTCTTTGCGGCGCAGTTCTGCTTCGAACAGGCGAGGCTGTTCGTTAGTGCGGAAAAGGATCGCGATGTCGCCGGGCTGGAGGCCCTTCTGTTTAATGAGGAAGGTGATCTCCATGACGACGCGTTCGGATTCTGCGACTTCGTCATCGAGGTCGAGAATGCGGACGGGGAGGGAGGACTCTTTATTGGCGCGGAGCGTCTTGGGGTGTCGGTGTCGGTTGTTTTTGACGAGTTTGTTGGCGGCTTCCAGGATGGGGGACGTGCAGCGGTAATTGTCTTCCAGGCGGATGACGGTGGCTGTCGGGTAATGTTTCTGAAACGAGAGGATGTGCTTGATATCGGCGCCACGCCAGGCATAGATTGACTGGTCATCATCCCCCACGACGCAGAGATTCTGGTGGGGTTTGGCGAGAGAGGAGATGACGTGGAACTGGAGGTTGTTGGTGTCCTGGTATTCGTCGACCTGGATGTGGGTGAAACGGTCCTGATGCTTTTTGAGGATCTCCTCGGAATCGCGGAAGAGCTGGCCGGTGAAGAGAAGGAGGTCGTCGAAGTCGATGAGGGCAGCGGCGCGGAAGCGTTTGAGGTATTTTTTGTAGGCGAGCGCGGCGAGGTATTCATGGTCGGAGGCGGCGGTCTCTCCTGCTCGGTCGGCAGCGAAGCCGGCGGTTTTCCATTTGCTGATCTGGTTGACGAGGTCGCCGGGCTTGAAGCTGGCTTGATCGATTTTGATTTCGCGCAGGACGTCTCGCGCGATGGATTCCTGATCGCCGCGGTCTGCGATCGAGAAGGAGGTGGGGTAGCCGAGGAGTTTGATATCGGCGCGGAGGATGTTCATGCAGAGGGCATGGAAGGTCGAGATCCAGGGCTTTTTTTCGAGGCGTTTGCCGAGGATGGCTGATGTCCGCTGCTGCATTTCGCGGGCGGCTTTGTTGGTGAAGGTCACGCAGAGGATGTTGTCTGGAGATGTGCGGTGACGAATCAGCTCAGCTGTGCGTTGGGTGATCACGCGGGTCTTGCCGGTGCCGGCGCCGGCGAGAATCAACAACGGGCCGGACAGTGTGGTGACTGCCTGTCGTTGAGCTTCATTGAGACGAGCGAGGTGTTGCGGTGGCGGGTGGCTCATGGTCGGCTGTCGAGCATCACGTCCGTGTGAGTTGTTATTCGTTGTAAGGATTACAGACGAGGTGTTCTGAACCTTCATTATCCTGATGTGTTCGACTGCATTTTCCTGAATGCTTTCCACTGCCATGCAGTCGCTCAAGGAGTCTTATAGCAAAGTCGATAGTCCTGTTGAAGGATAGGAAGTCCTCGAACGAGAATCGAATGCAACGTACATTGATTGGCAATCAGGCATCGAAAGCGGCGTGACGATGGAAGACGAGATTCTGCGAGACTTTCTGATCGAGAGCTGGGATAATCTGTCCCGCCTGGACGTGGAATTCGTACAGCTGGAGAAAGACCCTGGCAATAAAGAGCTTCTGTCCAGCATTTTCCGCACAATTCATACGATCAAAGGGACCTGCGGATTCATCAATCTCAAGCGTCTTGGGAAAGTGGCTCATGGTGCAGAAGAAGTCCTGGACTGTCTGCGGATGGGACAGATCGGTCTGACCAGCGATATCACATCGATCATTTTTGAAGCCGTCGATGTCATCAAGAACATTCTCAATCATATCGAGGCGACCGGTGAAGAGCCGGAGGGCAACGATACGAAGCTGATCAACAAGCTCGATCTGATTGCTCGACTGGCGAAAGAGACGTCGTCGATCAAAGGGACCTCTTCGGAGTCAAGTGTTGCACAGACGATCGTGACAACGATACAGCCAGTCGTCGAAATCGCGTCCGAAAGAGAATTTGTTCAGACGACACCTGCGGTCGTTGATTGTGTTGAGGCGAAGCCCGTGCCCATGGCAGAAGAATCACAATTCACAGATCCTCAGCCAACTGGCATTCACAATGAGCGCAGTGCCGCCGGCGATTCGGAGGGAATCCAGAAGTCGACGCCGGATATGTCGATCCGGGTGCGCGTTGATGTTCTCGACTCGCTGATGAATCTTGTTGGCGAACTGGTGCTGTCTCGCAACCAGTTGCTGCAGATGGTTCGCGATGATGAAGAAAGCCGTTATGCGTCGCCGATTCACCACCTGAACCGCATCACTGCGGATCTTCAGGAAGGGGTGATGAAGACGAGGATGCAGCCGATTGGGAATGCCTGGTCGAAGTTGCCTCGTCTGGTGCGCGATTTGTCATTGACGGTGGGCAAGCAGATCGAGCTGGAAATGATCGGTGCCGAGACCGAACTTGATCGAACGGTGCTCGATGCGATTAAAGATCCGCTGATTCACATTGTCCGCAATTCTGCTGACCATGGGATCGAATCGGCCGATGTGCGACGTGTCCATGGCAAGCCGTTGCATGGGAAGATCAAGCTGCATGCGTACCATGAAGGTGGTCACGTCATCATCAGCATTCAAGATGATGGCGCAGGGATCAATCGGACTCGAGTTCTGGAAAAAGCGATTCAGAACGGGATCGTCTCGGCGAATGATGCCCGACGATTGAGCGATAACGAGATTCTGTCGTTCATCTTTCACCCGGGATTCTCGACGGCGAAGACCGTCAGTTCGGTTTCTGGACGTGGCGTGGGGATGGATGTTGTCAAGACAGCGATTGAGCGGATCGGCGGGACGGTCGAGTTGCAGTCGATCGAGACCAAAGGAACGACGATCCGAATCAAGATCCCGCTCACGCTGGCGATCATCTCTGCCCTCATCATTGAAAGCGGCGGGCTGAACTTTGCGATTCCTCAACTGGGGATCGTCGAACTGGTTCGACTGCCTCGCGAAGAAGCGTCCAAGCTGGAACAAATCGCCAATCATCAGGTTCTGCGTCTGCGGGATCGATTGCTGCCGATTGTGTATCTGACGGATGCGCTGGGATTGTCACGACCACAGCGAGAAGATCAGGACATTAACATCGTCGTCGTGCAGGTGGGCGATGAGCAGATGGGGCTGATCGTTTCGGAAGTATTCGATACAGAAGAGATCGTCGTCAAACCGGTGGGTCGATTGCTCAAAGAGATCACGCTGTACCAGGGAACAACGATCCTGGGCAACGGGCAGGTGATCATGATTCTCGATGTCATGGGAATCGCGAGCCTGTATGGAAACTTCGCCTCCAGTTCACAGCTGCGTGGCGACTTCGAGCTGGCGAATCAGGAAACGCGAGAAAAGACGACGCTGCTGATCTTCCGCATTGGTCAGGATCAGCTGATGGCTGTGCCGCTCGCGCTGGTCTCACGACTGGAAGAGCTGGCCAGTCACCGGGTCGAGAAATGCGGCGAGCGTTATGTGATTCAGTATCGTAATTCCCTGCTGCCGTTAGTCAGTTCTTACGGACAGGGTGGGCAGGCACCGATGAGTTCGCAGATGATTATTGTCTTCTCAGAGGGGAGCCGCTCGATGGGGCTGCTGGTCGATGAGATTATGGACATTGTCGAAGAGCCTCTGGAGATTCACGTCGAATCGAGCCAGCCGGGTGTGATGGGATCGACGATCCTGGGCGGCAAGGCGATCAACCTGCTCGACACGTACTATTACATTACGCAGTCGCAACCGGACTGGTATCAGAAGCGGACTCCGCAGCAGCGAAGCCGGATCCTTGTTGTCGATCAGTCGATGTTCTTCCGACAGCTGCTCACGACGACGCTGGAATCGAAGAAGTATGCAGTCAGTTCAGTGGCAACGCCATCGGAAGCGCTGGAAAAACTCGAACATGGCTATCGTTGCGATTTGATCATATCGGATCTGAGTTTCGATTCGGAAACCGGTCTCGAGTTGATCGATGCTCTGCGAGAGAATGCCACGCTTTCTGACCTGCCGGTGATGATCATGACTGATCCTCAAAATCAGGATCAACGGATGGAAGTCATGGCCGCTGGGGCTCACTCGTTTGCGATCAAGTTCAATGCACGTACGCTCCTGGAAGAGGTCAGTGGCCTCCTGGGTCGGAACGTGACTCGTTCTCTGGAGGTCTCCTCATGTTGACCTTCGCTGAACGATGTCACTGTGATTCCACCCCCCTACGAGGAGCCTACCGATGACGACCGCGACTCCAGAACATGAATCCAACACGACCCGCCTGACTCAATCCCGAGGTGATGCGACGACTCAATACGTCACATTTTACATCGATCGGCAGCTGCTTGGGATTCCTGTCGAATATGTGCAGGAAGTTCTCAATCCCCAGACGGTTGCAGCTGCGCCTCGGGCCCGTCAGGAGATTGCAGGACTGATCAACCTGCGCGGGCAGATCGTCACGGCTGTTGATTTGCGGATTCGACTCAATCTTCCGCGGTTCGAGGGAGAGAGCATGAATGTCGTGATCACGGATCATCAGGAAGCATTCAGCCTGCTCGTCGATCAAGTCGGCGATGTGATTGATCTGGCGGATAGCGAAGTCATGTCTGTGCCGCCGACATTGAACCAGCACTGGAAGCAAATCACGAAAGGCGTTTCTCGTCTGGAAAAAGAGCTGCTGATCGTTTTAAACGTTCAGAATCTGCTGAGTTTCTAGACACAGTACGCCCTGGTGCATCCGTTTGAACGTCGAGTTCCTCTGGCTGCACGAAGTTACGTCTCCGCTGTTTGAAATTCTGATTTTTACCCACACACCGTTTCATGGTCAGCGAAAGCACGTCTGCTTTGCTGGCAGAGATTTTTACGAGGGATGATGACGATGTACGCCAGCAACAATACGACTGAAACGGTGGAGCCAAAGAATGTGACCGTTTCGTTTGATCATTTCTATGGGATGGTCAATCAGTCTCCTGTCATGCAGTTTTTGTCGGATGATCAGCAGCGAGTCGTGTTCTTGAATGCCAAGGGGCATGAGCTGCTCGAGAAGCTGCCTGCGAGTTTGTCGCTGAATCCGGCTTCGTTTGTCGGGAGCTCATTGTATCGGTTGCTTGGCAAGCTGCCTCAGCTGGAGCCTCTGCTGGGCGGTCGCGGGAATCAGCATGTTTCCTGCCAGTTCGGCGGGTTGAGCCTGGAGATGCATTCTTCGCCTCTGATGTCTTCAGAAGGTCAGCCGATTGGAACGGTCCATACCTGGCTGGAAGGCAAGGAGCAGATGATCGACACTGGGAACGGTAAGTCGATTCCCGTGAATGCGTTTCAGAACATGCTCGAAAATATTCCGATCAACGTGATCATGGCGAACCGCGAGTTCGAGATCGTTTATCTCAATCCTGCTTCGGTCAATCAGCTGAAAAAGATCGAGCATCTGCTGCCAACCAAGGTGGAACGCATCATTGGTCAGAAGATTGATATCTTCCACAAGCGCCCTGAAATGCAGCGGGGGATCGTCAATGATCCACGCAATCTGCCACACCGCGCGAAGATCAAAGTCGGGCCGGAAACACTCGATCTGCTGGTCTCAGCGATCTACGACAAAGACGGCCAGTTTATGGGTCCCATGGTCACCTGGAACGTCGTCAGTGATCGCGTTCAGATGGCTGATGACTTTGAGTCGACGATCCGAAATGTTGTTGACAGTGTGAAGACCTCTTCGATCAATATGCAGGATTCTTCCAAGAGCATGGCGACCTCGGCTGAGCAGACGGCTCGCCAGGCACAGGTTGTTGCAGCGGCCAGTGAGGAAGCGACTCGTAACGTCCAGACGGTGTCTTCCGCCGCTGAGGAACTCAGTGCCTCGATCAGCGAGATTGCCCGACACGTTCAGGATGCGTCTGAAATGACGTCATCTGCGGTGACTCAGGCACACAGCACCAATGAGACGATTCGAAAGCTGGGATCAGCCAGTCAGGAAATCGGACAGGTCATCAAGGTGATCACCTCGATTGCCCAGCAGACAAATTTGCTGGCCTTGAATGCGACGATCGAAGCTGCCCGAGCCGGAGAAGCTGGTAAAGGCTTTGCGGTTGTTGCCAATGAAGTCAAAGAACTCGCCCGTCAGACCGGACGTGCGACGGAGGAAATCAGTCAGAAGATCTCCGCCATTCAAAGTTCGACCGGGGTTGCTGTCAAAGCCATCGAATCCATCAGTGAGATGATTCGTCGTATTAACGAGATCTCGACGACGATCGCCGGGGCTGTGGAAGAGCAGAGTGCAGCGACGAGCGAAATCTCCCGCAACGTCTCGGAAGCCGCGATGGGGACAGCAGAAGTTACGAACAATATTTCGAGTGTTTCGCAAGCTGCGGATGCCAGTGGACATGATGCACATACCATTCTGGAAGCATCTGGCGAACTGACAGGACTGGCGAACAAACTTGATGAAGTCAGCAATGAGTTCCTGGCTCGCATGCGTGCGTTTTAAGGACAGACTTGCTGACGTCCGATGCGAATGAATCGCATCGTGATGTCATCATCGTCCTCATATGTGTCGCGGCCTGCGAATGACTCGACCTGGAAGTTCCAACCTGTTGGACTCCTCTCAGTTTTCCAAGCTCCTCCCAGGATCGCGACCTATCTTTGCGATGTGGAACCTTCTGACACACACCTGGTGAACTCTTCGAGACGTTTCATGAATAACAATACCATTCAAGTCATGGTCGTGGATGACTCCGTTGTCGTCCGCGGGCTGTTGACGAAAGCGTTGCAGACCGATCCGGGCATTATCGTCTCGGGATCAGCGGGGAATGGCAGCTCTGCGCTGTCCATTCTCAGGAAGCAAAGCTTTGATGCGGTGGTGATGGACGTCGAGATGCCGATTCTCGATGGCCTGGAAACGCTGAAGATTCTGCAGAAAGAATTTCCGAAGCTGCCGGTCATTATGGCGAGTACGCTGACGACTCGCGGGGCTGCGATTACGATCCAGGCGCTCGCCAATGGTGCGAGTGGTTGCATCGAGAAGCCTCAGGCCAGTAGTGCCAGTGAAGCCATGAAGATCGTAGCGGATCAATTGATTCCGCTGGTGAAGAGTCTTTGTCCTCAGAAGGCGAAAGCGTTGGTTGCAACGACGTCGCCATCAACGATTACTTCGGCTGGCAGTGTGACGCAGGCATCGTCTCGGGCCACTCGATTAGCGACGAACTTTTCGTCACTGCGGGCACAAGCGGTTGTGATTGGTTCGAGTACGGGCGGGCCTCAGGCGCTGTCGCGAGTTATGAAGGCGCTCTCGGAAAAGATGACGCTGCCGATTTTTATCGTGCAGCATATGCCGGCTGCGTTTACGCCGATGCTTGCAGAACACATCACACGCGATGCCCGTCGTCCGGCTCAGGAAGCCAAAGACGGGGAAGTCGTTCAGGCAGGGCGTATTTATATTGCGCCTGGCAATTATCACATGTATCTGGAAAAACGAGGGATGCAGGTACTCACACGTCTCAATCAGGCTGAGCAGGAGCACTACTGTCGGCCGTCCGTGAATCCACTCTATCGTTCTGCATCAGAAATTTACGGTAATCGACTGCTGGCTGTGATGCTGACGGGGATGGGAGAAGACGGGATCGAAGGGGCTCATGATCTCGTCGCCAAAGGTGGCTACATGATTGCTCAGGACGAGGCCAGCAGCGTGGTCTGGGGGATGCCCGGGACCATCGTGCGAGCTGACCTTGCTTCTGAAGTTCTTTCGATCGAAGAGATTCCACGCAAGATCAACCAACTGTGTCCGCAGGAAGTCTGTCACGTATGAAGCCCGTCAATTACGAATATATCGCCAAGTTTCTGCTCGACAGATCCGCCTTATCGCTGGGTGCAGGGAAAGACTATCTCCTGGATAGTCGACTCCTTCCACTGGCCAAAGGGATCAATCTGCCGGGTGTCGATGAGCTTGTCGAACTGTTGAAATCGAACCCGAATGGTGATCTGGCGACTTCGGTTGTCGAAGCCATGACGACGAACGAGACGTTGTTCTTCCGCGACTCGACGCCGTTTGAAGAGATGATCCAGACGTTTATTCCTGAGATTGTCAAGACGCGCCAGTCGACACGAACGCTGCGCATCTGGTGCGCAGCTTGCTCGACAGGACAGGAACCTTATTCCATCGCCATGATGCTGATGGAGAACTTCCCGACGTTGATCGCCAACTGGCAGATCGAGTTTCTGTGTACCGACATCGACAATCAGGTGCTCAAGCGGGCTCAGGATGGAATTTATAGTTCCTTTGAAGTTCAGCGCGGGCTGACTCCCGTTCTGCTCCGAAAGTATTTCGAGCAGCTCAACAGCAACCAATGGAAGATTCGCGAACCATTGCGTCAGATGATGACGTTCAAGCAATTGAATCTGTTGGCGGATTATGGTCCGATCGGGCTGTTTGACATCATTATGTGTCGCAACGTCCTGATCTATTTTGAGACAGATACGAAACGGAAGATTCTGGAACGTCTTTCAAGACATCTGGCGTCGCATGGCTGCCTGTTCCTGGGAGCCGCTGAGACGATCATCGGGATTACTCAGAAGTACCAGCGTGCAACCGGAACGCGTTCTGCCGTTTACCAGCATGCCAAGCCTGCCCCTCTGGTCAGTCCACAGGCCAAGCCGTTGACGCTGGGAAAAACGATCTGATATCTCGTCCGAACACAGGTCTGTTCGATATGTAGGGTGCTGGTGAGGCTTTGCGAACCGCACCAAAACGACATTCATTTGCACATTTGGTGCGGTTTGAAGACTCACCAGCACCCTGCAAGAGATTAGAAACCTTTGCCTCAGAAGCCATGTTGTTGAAAATGAGGTCGAGAGATTATGATGCGGCAGTGGCAAGAAAAGCTCATTGTGCGCATATAATTTCCCATGACTCACCTTCCTGACATCTCGCTGTTCTTTTTCGAGGACGAGGTCGCCGATCGGTTTGACCCGATTGCCTCTGTGCGGCCTGTCTTTGAACTGACCTGCGGACCGCTGAGTCTTCGGGAACGGGTGACGCGGTATCTCGGTGCCAGGCAGTGGGGAGTTTCCCTGCGTCCGCATTTGAGTGACGTCTATCAGCAGACTTATGCCGGTCAGGTGACGATGAGTCCGCACCGGATGCCCGATGGGCCAGTCCTGTGCCTCAATGGGCGTTATCTGCCCGATCTGAAATGGCTGTGTTCTCTGGGGACCGATCAGGCCGCGTGTTTTGGTGATCGGATTGTGGCCCTCTACCTGTCGGTCGACGAGATGCAGGAGTTCCGAGAGGCGGCTCGGGGGGAATTCCTGAAGGACTATCTGGAGCGACGTCGGCGTGTTCCTGCACGGGGGCGATTTCTTGACTATCCGTGGCAGTTAGTCGAATGGAATACACAACAGCTCAATGGTGATCTTCCGCTGCTGTTTCCCGAGGTGACGTCTCAATTGCCATGGACGATTGTTGATCTGGCCGGTCATCCGCTGACGATCCTGGGGCACCCGCAGCAGGTGGTGTTGCATAAGTCGACGCAGGTCGACCCGTTTGTTGTCTTCGATGCCCGCAAAGGTCCGATTGTTGTGGATGAACAGGTTCGCATTCAGTCGTTTTCGCGGATCGAAGGCCCCTGTTACATTGGCCCGTATACGCAGTTGTTTCATGCCAATATCCGGGAGGGGACGACGATCGGCCCGGTCTGCCGGATTGGGGGCGAGATCGAAGGGAGCATTCTGCATGGGTACGTCAACAAGTACCATGACGGGTTTCTAGGTCACAGCTACATCTGCCCGTGGGTGAATCTCGGCGCGATGACGACCAACAGCGATCTGAAGAACAATTATTCGACGATCAAGTTCCCCCTCGGCGATCAACTGGTCGAGACCAACAACACAAAACTTGGCAGCCTGATCGGCGATCATGCCAAAACCGCGATCGGGACGATGCTCAATACCGGGACGTCGGTCGGGGTGATGTCGATGATCCTGCCGGCGGATCGATTACCGCCGCGGAACATCCCTTCGTTCACGCATTGGTGGGATGGGGAATTGCGCGAGCCGCGAGATATGTCCGAACTCATCACGACAGCGGCAGCCGTCAAGGCGCGTCGTGGTCTGGAATTCACGAAGGCGGAAGAGAGTTTGTATCGGTTGCTTTATCATCGTTCGCAACACATGCGACAAAGCGTCGTCGGGCGGTAGTTAATGTTCCCGGAGCAAACCCAGGATTTCATCCTGGGCGGACAGATAGCGCCCCTTCAGGGCTAAGATGAAGATGTCAAAATCGACGTCTTGTTGTCGACATAGGTTGCAACGCGGGACAGCGGCTCGGACGGAGCCTCGCCCTCCCGGGGGCTGATCCTAGACCTTTTTCCGATTCTTCTGCATGGTGACTTCGGCCATACAGCGGAGGGTCTCCGGGGAGACGTGGTGTTCGATGCCTTCTGCGTCGAGGGCGGCCTGCTGTTCGGAAACGCCGATGGCTCGCAGGAAGTCGAGGACGATTTCGTGTCGCTGGCGGGCTTCGTCGGCGAGTTTCTGGCCGTCTTCGGTCAGCGTAATGGGAGCGTAGGGCTGAGTATCGACGTAGCCCTCTTTTTGGAGACGGGAAACAATCTTGGTGACGGTGACGTGGCTGACGCCGAACAAGGTTGCCAGGTCAACGACGCGGCATTTCCCCTGGCGCTGGATGACATCATGGATGCCTTCCACGTAGTCTTCAGCCGTCTCAGACGCATGGTCGTTGCGGGTGCGACGAAATGAGGTGGTCTGTTCCGACAAGATCCCTATGTCCTTCTATGATCTCAAGTATCAGTGTGACCGCATATTAACGAATGACATGTGAAAATCCTATTCAGGCTTCCTTTTCGTCTTGCAATGTAGCCGACGCTACGGTATTTGTAGTCGAGGCTACAATTTCCGTAGCTATTGCTACACATGACTGACTCTCCACCTGGAAAGGTTTTCAATATGACCACTGACTCCAAAACCCGTCAGATGACTCGTTACGGGTTCACGCTCATTGAATTACTTGTTGTCATTGCCATTATTGCGACGTTAGTGGCCATTCTGCTGCCCGCTGTTCAGCAGGCGCGCGAAGCGGCCCGTCGCTCGACCTGTAAAAACAACCTCAAGCAATTGGGGATCGCCCTCCATAACTATCATGATACACACAACGCACTTCCCTCGGCCTTTGTTTCGTACGGCACCAGCAATGGCGCCGCGCCTGCCTGGGCTCGGATGGATCCTCAAACCTGGGATGCTGCTCCCGGCTGGGGTTGGGGGACGATGATTCTGCCGTACATCGAACAGGCTGCGCTTTATGATGGCCTTTCTCTCAGCCAGCCGTGCTGGGATCCGGTCAACGCAAATCTCGTTCGATCCAAGTTGCCCGTCTTTCTTTGTCCATCGGTTTCTGGCTCTCATGATCCGTTTGTTGTGACGGATGCATCGGGTGCACCTCGACAGTTGAATAATGTCGATATCACCTTCGGCATCAGCCATTATGTCGGAAATCACGGGCAGGAATCTTGCTGGGACGAGGGGAGTGGCAGCGATCAGACGGCCTTGATTTTCACTGATATCGTCGCTGGGAATACCACAACGATCCAGGTGAATGGGGATGCCTCGAAAGTCTCTGATGGGGTCTTCACTCGAAACTCTCGCGTGCGTTTTTCCGATGTCAAAGATGGGTTGTCGAATACAATTTTCCTGGGGGAACATTCTTCCAAACTCAGCAACAAGACCTGGGTCGGTGCGGTTCCGGGTGCGTTTACGATTCCAAAACTGGGTGAGTATGCGGCTGGAATCGCGGGTTCTGTCAACAGCCCGGAATCGACAGCGACGATGCTCGTTGCTCACTCCGGACCTGCGGGTGGCGAGTTGGATATTCTCGGACTGCCGATCATTCACCCTGTCAACAGTCCGTTTCTGCACGTTTGCCAGATGTATTCCGAGCATCAAGGTGGTGGGCACATCATGCTCGGGGATGGGGCGGTCCGATTTGTCTCCGAGAACATCGATCTCTACCAGTTCGCCCGCATGTCGAGCATTTCGGAAGGGGAGGTGATCAGTGAATTCTAAACGAACTCTGATCGTCGTTCTCTTGCTGACGCTGGCGGTTTCCGGCTGCGGCTATCCCAAGATGAGTCCCGCAGCGATCGAGATGGCTCGGTCGCTTTACACGGTCTGCAATCAGAAACGCGAAAATTTTCTGACCGTTGCGGAAGAGAAGATCGCGAGTCTGAAAAGTGACGGGAGTCTGTCAGATTCCGAAGTCTCTTATTTGATCAATGTCATCACGATGGCCAGAGAGGGCCAGTGGGAGAAAGCAATGCTGGCGAGTCGCCAGATGATGGAAGATCAAGTGCCGCATTGAGTGAAAACTGATCGCTGAAGTGTGTCATCGCCGGACTCTGCGCATGTCTTTCGTTCGATTTGGCGGATTTGTGAAGCTGGAACGGCGTCTGCTCGTTGAAGCAGAAATCTTCGGAATCGATTTTCCACTTCAAAAGGAGGTTCAGATGATCGCTCAACCAACCATGTCGGACTGCATTCAGGCGTGCGTGCAATGCGCTCAGGACTGTGAACATTGCGCGAACGCTTGTCTCGGCGAAAAAGATGTCGCAATGATGGCGAACTGTATTCGTCTTGATCGAGACTGTTCAGCAATCTGCTGGCAAGCCGCGGCGTTTATGAGTCGCGGATCTGAGTTCGCTCAACAGCTTTGTCAGCTCTGTGCGGAAATCTGCGAAGCCTGCGGTCAGGAATGCCAGAAGCATGAACATGATCATTGTCAGAAGTGTGCCCAGTCATGCCTGGACTGCGCCGATCAGTGCCGACGGATGGCCGGAGTGGCGACTGGGAACTCCTCTGCTATTTAGTCTGTTTTGAATGTCTCTTTCACGGCTGTTATCGCCGGGCATTCTGCGTTAAACTACCCGGCGATGAATACGTCGCTGGCATCGATGCATGGAGTCGATCAAGACCGCTTGGAGAGATCCTTTCGTGTCTGCGTTCAGAATGCGCGACGAGCAGCGAGAAATTTTCACTACGCGTTTCTTTCGCTGCCCAGGCCGAAGTACAAAGCGATGTGTGCGTTGTACTGTTTCATGCGTCAAACGGATGACCTGGCCGATGATGGGGGGGTGTCGGTCGAGACACGTCGACTGAAACTTACCGACTGGTCACGCCAGATTGACGACCTTGCGGAACGCGGCATTGTCGATGGCAATGAAATTTTTCCCGCGCTCAAGTGGACGCTCGACACTTACCAGATTCCTGTCAGTTACCTGCATGATGTCATTGCGGGTGTGACGATGGATCTTGATCCACAGCCGTTTGCCGATTTCGCCCAGCTGGAGCGGTACTGCTATCACGTGGCCGGGGCTGTCGGGCTTTGCTGCATCTCGATCTGGGGTTACGACGAATCGGACGTCGCCCGTCGAGCAGCCATCGATTGCGGGACTGCGTTTCAGTTGACCAATATCCTGCGGGACATTCGTGAAGATGCCACTCTCGGGAGATGTTATCTGCCTCAAGACCAGCTTCGTGCCTATCAACTGACATCGGAGCAGCTCGCGACGGGGGCTGCTCCTGGCATCCTGCCGTTTCTCACCGAGCAGACTCAACTTGCCAGATCGTATTACCAGCGAGCCTCGAAACTATCTCGTCACCTATCGAAAGACGGGCAGGGCATTTTCCGCGGCATGATGCGAATTTACGGCGGGCTGCTGCACAAGATTGAGTGCAACCCGCTGAGTGTGATGAACGGCCGCGTGAAGCTGCATCGAATCGCGAAAATGCGGATCGCGATGGAATCGTTTCTGTTTCCAAACCGCCCACTGCCGAAGTGGATGACGACGGAGTAGCAACGCCGAGTCATTTTTCAGCTTCAGTTCATGCATCCTGTAGGGTGCTGGTGAGGCTTTGCGAACCGCACCAAATGTGGCATCGAGTGTCGTTTTGGTGCGGTTCGAAGACTCACCAGCACCCTACGATTCAGCAGGTGACTTAATTCATCTCGTCCGGTTGGATGAGCTTGGTGCGAAGGTAAGCGGCCCGCGCGACATTGCGTTCAGCGGATTCCATCCGTTCTTTGCGGATCTTCTGCAGGTGAGCAGGCTGGGTGAAGATAAACAGTTCGTTGATCTGCGGGATCTCGAGGTCGTCGATGAGGCCCAGGTTGACTCCCATGCGGACGTTGGAGAGCAGCTGCATGGTCTCTTCGGAGCTGATGGTCTGAGCGGTCTTGAGGATGCCGTAGGCGCGTGAGACCTGATCATGGACGCCGCGACGGTTGTCGTTCATCAGACGTGTGCGGGCATTGCGTTCGTAATCGAGAATCTTCGGGATGACGGTCTTGATGGTGTTGACGATGTCTTCTTCGGAACGGCCAAGCGTGGTCTGGTTGGAGACCTGATAAAAGTCACCCATGGCCTGACTGCCTTCGCCGTACATGCCGCGGACTGTCAGGTTCATCTTGTGCATCGCCTGGAAGAATTTTTGAATCTCCTTCGTCAGGACCAGAGCAGGCAGGTGGAGCATGACGCTGGCCCGGATGCCGGTGCCGACGTTGGTCGGGCAGGCGGTGAGATAGCCGAGGTGTTCATGGAAGGCGTAGGTGACCTGGCTTTCGAGTTCGTCGTCCAGCTGGCTGATCTGTTTCCAGCAGGCATCGAGTTCATAGCCACTGCGAAGCACCTGGATACGCAGGTGATCTTCTTCATTGACCATGATGCTGAGATTCTGCTCTTCCGAAATCGCGACGCCGCGCGCTCCTTTGGCTTCCGAAAGCTCACGACTGATCAACTGACGCTCGACAAACATCTGACGGTCGAGCTGTGCCATCCCGTCGATCGGGAAGTACGTAATGGGTCCAAACTTCTTGATGCCCAGTAATTTGCCTTTGACCTGATTTTCGATCTCGGCGCGGATTCCCTCATCGGCTCGGCTGAGGAACGGGAACTTGGCGAGGTTACGAGCGAGGCGAATGCGGCTGGAAACGATGATATCGGCTTCCGGACCGGTCCCCTTCAGCCATTCACTCACTGAGCGTGCGAGGGTTTCCAGATCCACGGGCCATCCTTTAGGAGTGTGCGTCACGTTAAATACGATACGGCACATGGCGATTTGGCTGCCCTGCCCGATCATCATTAGATATTCGATTCTAAGTCCCAGAGCAAGCCACGGGAATCCCCGAACATCTGCGACGACCGAGTCTTTTGACATGTCCCCGTTGTGAATCTTGAAAATCCTCAAATACTTTCGTCTTCAAAACATGAAACCAAACCACGGATGAACACAGATCAACACGGATGGGAATCGTCATGAGGTTGGAGTCGTGAGTCATGAGGAGCAGCCAGGAAAGTTCTCTCGCTTACGAGTTATGCCTGAGCATGCCGTTGATCATTGTCCGGGGTTATTCTTCCTGCTGAACTGAACCTGACGAGGGAAACGAGGCTCTTGTTCGAGGGACCGCCTGCTGGCATGTCCGCCGCTTGTGAGGTGTGCTGAAATTTGTCATGCTGCCTGTTCTGGCGAAACCGCCCCTTTTCATATCATCAAAGCCTGAAAACATGACCTATCGCCCGTCGTTCGAGCAGTTCCGAGAGTCCGCCCGTGAGGGAAAACTCGTCCCGGTCTATGTAGAATTGTTCAGCGATATGCTGACGCCGGTAATGGCCTACCAGAAACTGGCTTCCGGTGAACGCAGTTTTCTCTTCGAGAGTGTCATCGGGGGGGAAAAGGTCGGGCGTTACAGCTTCGTCGGGACGGGCCCTTTCCTGACTATGGATGCGACCCGGGACGTCGTCACCCTCCATACCGAACAGGAAGACAAGACCTATCGCTGCAGCGACCCACTGAAAGAACTCGACCAATTGGTCAGTCAGTATCAGGCGGTGCACCTCAATGGACTTCCCCGATTCTCTGGCGGGGCGGTCGGGTTTGCCTCGTATGACTCGGTCCGTTACACCGAGAACCTGCCGAATGCTCCCGAAGATGATCGGGGCCTGCCGGATCTGTCGTTCTCTTTTTATGACGAGATGATCATCTTCGATCATATTCGTAAGACGATTCTGATTGTCGCGCTCGTCAATCCAGTCACGGAAGGTGTCGAGGCTGCTTATCAACGCGCCCAGGAAAAAATCGGACGCCTGCGAGCCAGGCTTCAAAGCCCGGTCGCTGCTTCACCACTCTATGATGTGACTCTCCCTGCGGAAACAACGCTGCCGTTTACGTCGAACTTTACACAGGCTGAGTTTGAAGATGTCGTCCTTCGCTGTCAGGAATACATCAAAGCCGGGGATATCTTTCAGGTCGTCTGCAGTCAGCGACTCCAATTGGAAACGAAAGCGACTTCGCTCGACATTTACCGGGCCTTGCGCGTCGTGAACCCCAGTCCGTTCATGTTTCTGCTCGAACTTCCGGGCTTCCAGCTCGTCGGCAGCTCTCCGGAGATCATGTGTCGTGTCGAAGATGGGGAAGTCACTGTCCGACCACTTGCGGGGACCCGTCCGCGAGGCAAGACACCACAGGAAGACCTCGCTCTCGCGGAAGACCTGCTCGCGGATCCTAAGGAGCGAGCGGAACACATCATGCTCGTCGATCTGGCACGCAATGACATCGGACGAGTTGCTCAGTATGGCAGTGTGAAGATTTCGGATGTGATGGTCGTTGAGCGTTACAGTCACGTAATGCACATCACTTCGAATGCGACAGGGCAACTCAAGCCGGGACTGACGGCTCTGGATGCCCTGCGGGCCTCGCTGCCAGCCGGGACGGTTTCGGGCGCCCCGAAAGTGCGGGCTATGCAGATCATTGATGAGATGGAAAAACACCGACGAGGGCCGTATGCAGGCGCCGTCGGCTACATCGACTTCACCGGCAATATGGATACCTGTATCGCGCTGCGAACCCTCGTTCTCAAAGGGACCACCGCGTATCTGCAGGCGGGTGCGGGGCTGGTTGCGGACAGTGTTCCGTCAGCCGAATACCAGGAGACGCTGAATAAAGCTCGTGGTCTGCTCAAAGCGATCGAACTCGCAGAAAACCAGTTCGCCCGAGCGGGGAAATGAGTTGTGTTTTCGAGGGTTCAGTTGTAGGGTGCTGGTGAGTCTTCGAACCGCACCAATTGTGCGTGCATTGGCGAATTGACGTTCGGATCCACAATTGGTGCGGTTCGCAAAGCCTCACCCGCACCCTACGAAGAGATTCAGATCAGGTTTTCAACATGTCCCTGGGTGTTCCCCTTGTCATTTATTCGGTGCTGCTGGTCATCATGGGGCTTGCCGGGGGAAGCCTGCCGCAAGTTCTGAAGATGACTCACAGCCGCATGCAGATGGTCATCAGCTTTGTCGGCGGCCTGATGCTGGGAATCGGTATTCTACACCTGCTGCCACATGCGTTCGTGCAGCTGAAATCGATCGATCAGACCGCGCTCGGGGTGATCCTCGGCCTGACTGCGATGTTTATTTTCCTGCGCTGGTTTCACTTTCACGATCACGAACCGCCGGAAGCTGTTCAGCAGGCCCCGGAAAATCTCGTCGCCTTGAGCGTTCATCATCACGACCACGATCATGATCTCGGTCATGACCATACTCATTCTCACGATGCGCCCGGGCATTGTCATCACCCTCGACATCGTCCGACGTGGGCCATGATTTTATCGGGGCTCGCAATTCACACGCTGCTCGACGGGATGGCATTGGGCGCGAGTATCCAAAGCGATCTGACACACAATCACCTGCTACTGCCCGGCTTCGGGACGTACCTGGCGATCATCCTGCACAAGCCGCTGGATACACTGACGATTTCTTCGATGATGATGCGAGAGAATGTCGCCTGGAAATCCCGTGTGATGTGGATCATCGGGTACTGCCTGGTTTGCCCGCTCGGTGCGCTGCTTTTTCTGGCGGGCATCAGTCAGTTAGGAGATGTGCAGAAGGAAATCCTGGGAATGGTCCTGGCGTTTTCTGCGGGCGTTTTTATCTGCATTGCGCTCAGCGACCTGCTGCCGGAGATCGAGTTTCACTCGCATGACCGAGTGAAACTGACCACCCTGCTCTTAGCGGGAATCGGCCTGGCGTTCGCGATCTCCTGGGCGGAGCCGTCTCATCAACACCGCATCACGCCCAAGATCATCGACGAATATATCCCGCCGAAGTAATCCGTCTTGTCCCTTCTCCCCCGGGGAGAAGGTGGCGGCGCTTCGCCGACGGATGAGGGAACTCTGCGAATTCCCACGACGCTCAGATCTCAACAGGGTGGCTGGGGTCAGGATCATTAGCTGACCCCAGAATGTGGGTCCAACTGCGCAGGAACTGGGGTCAGGTAGAAATCCTGACCCCAGCCACCCGAAGCGCACTCCACTTCTTGTGCTGGTGCGCTCCCTTTCGGTCGCGGCTCTGACGGACACGGATTAAATCTCGTCGTCCCAGCGAGAGTCTTTGTCGGCTTTCTTCTCAGCCTTTTTCTTGCCTTCGCCATCCTTCTTTTTCTTGGATGGCTTGTCGTCTGACTTTTTCGACTCGGCCTTCTTATCGTCGTCTTTTTCATCGTGTTCGTCGGACTTGGCTTCGCGCTGAAGTTCCGATTCGAGGTCATCGATGAACAACTGAAGGTCGGCGTGAGCTTCTTCGACGGGCTTTTGCGTGAAGGTCGAGCCAGCGGTGTAGCTGCCGTGACCTCGGAAGCCTTTGATCGCGTAGCTCTGGTTCAGACTACGCAGGGAAAAAGCAGTTTCTTTGAGCTCTTCGTTGATTGAGTACGCAATGGAACTCAGTCCGACAGAGGCACCAACGACGCCGACGGTTCCGAGAACAACGGCTTCGGCAGACAGAATGTAGCCTGCTTCGTCACGAAACAGGTCTTTGATCAGAGATAGCATTGAGATTCTCCCAAGGGCTTGGATGGAGGAAGGTGAGAGACCGCCAGCCGTGGGAGATGCGGATTGAACCGCGATGTTCACATATTGAAACACCGCGGGTGAAGAATGTCAACATGAGCAATGTAAACAGAATAGATAATTTGACAAATTCTGTTAACGACCTTGAACACCGGCAGCCGGAAGTTGCACGGGTTCCATGCCTTGAACAACGATCACATCTGCTTTCAGGCGTGGATCGTGCAGGCGGTTGCCCTTCAGGCCCAGCGGTTTTCCAACAGCAGCCATGAGATTAACCCCTTGCTGAGGATGGAGATACGTCAGGAATCGTCCGTCGGGAGTCGTGAGAACGAATCCCGGCAGCTGTGGGTGCTGACGAGGATTGAGTTGAACAATCCCGGCCCCGGCATATTGACCGACAGTCGGCTGAAGGCCAGCTGGATCGATGGCAGCAGCGGCCATGGGAGATGGTGCAGCAGCTGTCGGCTGAGTGCCAGCGGGAAGGGGTGGAATCACAGAGCCATCGGCGTCAATTTCAGGAAACTGACCAGAGGGAGCCACACTTCCGAAGGCGGCTCCGTCTGAATACGCACCGTTGGCCGTCTGGACGTTGCCAGAGGTTTGAGCACTCATGAGTTGTGCATCGCGGCGAGTCGTTTCGGAAGTCAGCGTGACGAAATCGTCGTGAGTTTTCTTGGTCTTGCGATATCGCTCGACAGCTGCCAGTCGCAGGTCGACCTGGTGAGACAGGGCTTCTGTCGAGGCTTCCTGTTGAAGTTTGGCATAGTCATGCGCGAGGTCGTCGAGGTTCCAGCTGCCGATGTCTTTGCCAATCATGACGCGGAATTGTTCGTCGAGAAGACTGAGGATCTGATAGTCCTGCTGGGTTTTACCTGGATTTGCAGAGGTTACCGAAGCAGACTCGCTCGAACCTGGTTTGGCTGCGAGTTGTCCCATGGAAGCAGGAGACTCTTCGAACGGATTACCAAGTTCGACGTTGGGTGAGTTCGGCTTGGCTGCTGTTACATCCTGAGCGAAAGGATCATTGGCAACGCTGGGTGACGGAGTTCCGCTGCCGATGGCATCTCCTTTGATCCAGCGAAATTCGCCGCTCGGCGGTGCGATCTTGTAGAAGTGAACCGGCTTGCCATTGAGGTCGAATTGTTTCTCGCCGAGGATCGCGATGCGGTCCCCTTTATTCAGACGGCGTTGTTCGACATCAAGGTATTCACCGACCGTGCTTCCGACACGAACGACGGTACTATTCTCAGAAACTGTCCCCTGATCGGGCGTCAGTTTGGTGACGTAATCGGAGCGAATCCAGCTGAAGCTGTCGGTGGGCGGGGCGATCATGTACCACCCGCCTGGATCGTGGCGATGGACAGTGACTTTCGCACCGCGAGGCAGTGTGTTCGTTTCGTAGAACATGCTTCCCGGGCCGCTGCGGGCCATCGTCTTGTCGGCAGAGATGACCGCGTCATACGGAAATTCAGCCGCTTGTGCGGTTGCGAAGAATGAAATGACAACGACCAGACTCAGGGCAGTTTTGAAGATGGACATGTTCCAAACCTCGGGGACATTCTTAAGGAATCAGGCGGCGGGCGAAAAATTCCCGCTTCGAAGTGAGGTCGTATCTCATCTGGCGAAAGCGAACAATTGCGTCTGGTTCGAGCCCGAAAAAAATGGAACTTTTACAAGCTTTTGGAAAGATTTCCTCAAGTTCGCAGAGGGCTGTGCCGAGTGATGGGTGACTTTTCGTTGAGGCAGGCCTGCGTTAGACTACGCATCAACTGATCTTACCACTTTACAGGTCTTGATATTTTCAAGTCTTCGCCCGCTGTTCCATTCAAGGGAATTCCATGTCAGAGGCACCGCAGTCACAGGCACCGCAGGTCATCATCAGTGCGTTTGGAGATGAAGGCGCGATTCATAAGACAGCTTTCGAGCAATTCTCGGCCCTGTCTGCACTCGGACTCTCCTGGTACTCGCCACGCTTCATGGATCTGGAAAACAGCGGCAAGATCCAGCACGTCGTCGATATGACGGATGCTCAGTGGAAGCAGCTGGCCAAGCTGAACAGCGACTACGGCATGAACGTCACCAGCATCGGGGCACGTCTGGGCAAGGTGAAGCTGTTTGATATCGCTGATTCGTCGCACAACAAATTCGTGCCACAAGAGCAGTACCTGAAGACGGAAGTCCGTCGCACGATTGATGCCGCCATCGCGCTGGGCACCAAGTTCATCCGTGGGTTCTCGTACTATCACCCGGCTGGCGAAGATCCCAAGCAATACCTCAGCCAGGCTGCTGAGCAGATTTCATCGATTGTCGATGCCGTCGCCAAAGAAGGTCTGTTGTTCGGTCTCGAACTCGAAGCCAACCTCGTGGGGCAGACCGGCGTGATCCTCAATGAACTGGCAGAAAAGATCAACCACCCGAATCTCGTCCTCATTTATGACGGCGGTAACCTCAGCAGCCAGAACATGCCGCGTCAGCGCTGTATTGATGAGTATCATGCCATGAAGTCGCACATGGGCTGGATGCACATCAAGGATTACAAGATCGATCCCGGCCTGACCTGGACCGGTGTTGTCGATGAAGAGCGTCTGAAAAATTTCGTCCCTGTCGATATCGGCGATTCTGGTTACCCAGAGATCTTCGCTGACCTGAAAACGCAACTGCCCGCGTTGACTGCCAAACTCCAGGCGATGGGCGTTCCAGGCTTTTTCCTCGAACTGGAACCTCACCTCAAAGGCGGCGGCCAATTCGGCGGCTTCAGTGGTCCGGATGGTTTAGGCGTCGCCTGTCGCAGCCTCTGCCAGAATCTCGACGACCTTGGCATCGGTTACGATCTTCGAAATATGGATGACATCAAGAAGTCTCGCGGGTTTTAGTAACCAGTTTGTCTTGCTTAAGATGTAGGGTGCTGGTGAGTCTTCGAACCGCACCAAATGCGGCCTCGTCGTCTTTGAAACGGTCGTGACCACAATTGGTGCGGTTCGCAAAGCCTCACCGGCACCCTACGATGAATGAGACAACTCCGTTCGCATGCGATCAACGCAGAGCCTGGAGTTACGTCTTCTCCAGGCTCGCGAATTTCGGGAGAGTCGGAGCGACGAAGTCGTCCATTGACTGCAGCAGGGATTCGACCGTCGGCTTCACGACGAAGAGGTCCATCTGGATGATGGGGAAGAAGTCGTTCTCGCTGGCGGTTTGCAGGAAGGCGATGAAGTTGTCGTAGAAGCCGTCGGTGTTGAGGATGCCGATCGGTTTGCGGTGGATGCCCAGCTGGGACCAGGTGATCATTTCGAGCAGTTCCTCGAAAGTCCCGAAGCCGCCCGGGAGGGCGATGAAGGCATCAGCAAGGGATGCCATCGTGGCTTTGCGGGTGTGCATGCTGTCGACGATGCGCATGTCGACAACACCCGCGTGCAGAAGTTCTTTCGTGGCGAGAAATTGGGGAATGACGCCAATGACTTCGCCGCCATTTTCAAGCATGGTGTCAGCAAGGACACCCATCAAGCCGACTGAGCCGCCGCCGTAGATGAGGGCTTGTTCGCGGGTGCAGAATACGGTCGCGAGCTGACGGGCGGCTTCGACGTAGGCAGGGTTATTGCCACTGCGAGAGCCGCAGAAGACGCAGATGGATTTGAGCATGATGTTGACCTTGGCTTTATTGCTTTCGTTGTACGGGATGGTTGGAACGCAGAGATAACAGAGGTAAGCAGAGGACGCTGAGAAGAGTCATTAACGCAAAGTCGCTAAGACGCAAAGTGGGGACCGTCAGAATACAACTCACGTCTATTCTCTAACCTTTGCGCCTCGGCGGCTTTGCGTTGTCTACTCAGGCTCTTCTCTGCGAACTCTGCTCCCCTCTGCTTGCTCTGCGTTCCAACCCTCTTCTCATCCTTGACTGGTATAAGTCAATCCGGGAGGTTTGGGAAGGCGTTAACGTGTCCGTTGAGTTTGCGCCTGCGACCTGCTGGCGACGTCAAAATCACTTCAAGTGTTACGACCGGCCTCGACGATACTTGGACAATGCCCGGTTCCAGAGGATTCCCACGTGGAATGTCTGGACAGCGGCAGATGTTCGCTCGGGACAAGCGGACGGCGACCTTTGAACACGATCTCCAGTCGAGCGCGGTCAGAATCGACCACGCGAAGAATGACGATTTTGTCATCCGTGCTCGACAGGGAACTTAGTGCATGATGCCATGCGGATCACCTCTTGTGATCACGACGGCCTCATCACGGACGAGTGCTGCCAGCGGGAAGGACGAGACGTCGCCCCCTTGCAGCCCTCAAGGGGGGAAACATGATTCGCGGACGGACATTGGCTCGATGGTGCAGCTGCCTGGCAGCGGGAAACGTGATCGCAGCGACAGCCTGGCTGCACGCGGCTGATCCTGTTTACACGAACAATACCCAGTTCCGGATTCCATATCACTTTGACGCGGTCGAGATGTCTCGCCTGGGGGCCAAAGAGATTCATCTGTATGGGTCAGAAAACCGTGGACAGGATTGGAAGCTCCTGCAGGCAGTCCCTCCCAAGAAAGGGAAGTTTGAGTTCAAGTCAGAGAAGCAGGGTGAATTCTGGTTTGCTGTGAAGACGCAGGACCAGCAGGGGCAGCTTCACCCCAATGGCAATAAGATGGAACCTGGGCTGATTGTCCGTATCGATACGATCCTGCCAACGTTAGAACTGACGATCAAAGAGACACAACCGGGGCGAGTGGAACTCAGTTGGACAGCTGCCGATGAAAGTCTGGATCTGACAAGTCTGGTCCTCGAGTCGAAAGACCCGCTGACAAATCAATGGCAGACGGTCAATGTCGTTGCGTCGGCAGTCGGACGAACGAGCTGGTCGGTGGCGAAACCTGGCCAGGTGCAGGTACGCGGCAAAGTCAAAGACCTCGCGGGAAACCTGACGACGACAGAGAAGACACTCAACGCCAATCAAGCAGGGACCGATGGCGGGAAGCCTTATGTGCCTGACTTTACACAGCCGATTGCAGAGTCACCTTCGGAAGGGAGTCTGGCTGCGAATAACAATGACTTCAAGCTGCCTTATCCACAAGCCGGCATGCCGAAGCCGAACAATGGGATGACACCACCCTCGTTGTCTTCCAACAACGGGATGTCGAACCACAGCCTGCCGAATGGAGTGAATTCAAACAGCGGGAATCCAAACGGTATGATGACCAACAATGGGATGCCGTTGATTGCGGGTCAGCAGTCAATGCCGACGCCGATGATGCAACAGAACTATCCGCATCCACAGAGCGGAGGAGGGCATGAACTGCCAAGTTGGCCGTCCAGCCCGCTGTCCTCCCAACCCGCTCCGTCTCTCACGCCTCCCGCTTACGGGGCAGGCCAATTTGTTTCGAGTAACGAAGCTGCGGCTCCGGACATCACGAAGGGGAGATACTCGACACCGAATCAGACCATGGGTTATCAACCCAAGGTCAAGACGGTCGCCTCATCGCGATTTCAGATTGATTATCGCCTGGAAGATGTCGGGCCGTCTGGGGTCAGTGCGGTCGAACTCTTCATCACCGCTGACGGTGGTCAGCAGTGGTGGCGTTACGGCGAAGACCCTGACCGCATGAGCCCGTTTGAAGTCGAAGTTCCCAACGATGGGACGTACGGGTTTGCGATTCGCGCCAAGAGTGGCGTCGGGGCAGCTCATCTGGCCCCTCGTCAAGGCGATGTTCCCTCGATGCAGGTTCTGGTCGATCAGACGGCTCCCGACATCGCGAAGCTGACCGCTCAACAGGGCGTCGGGGCGACGATGAACCAGATCACATTGAACTGGAACGTCACTGACGCCCAGTTGGCGGATCGCCCGGTGTCATTGAGCTATTCAGGACAACCAAGTGGTCCCTGGGAACCGCTGACGGGGTGGAACGACAACACGTCGCAGTACGTGTGGACGGTCAATCAAAACGTCCCGCATCAACTCTACTTCCGCATCGCAGCGCGCGATGTCGCAGGGAACATCGCGTACCAGCAAACACAGCATCCGGTGCTGATCGATCTGTCACAACCGAGTGCGCATATTCTGGATATTGAGACATTGCCAACGCAGCGGCCGTATTGATTGGATAACGGTAGATTTTCGGACGGCATTCTGCCCTTCTCCCCCGGGGAGCTGTATTTCGTCCCTTCTCCCCCGGGGAGAAGGTGGCCGAGTCTTCGAGGTCGGATGAGGGAACTCTGCGAATTTAATAAAGCCGACAACGATGTCCCTTCTCCCTTGAGGGGAGCCCTATCTTGTTCCTTCTCCCTTGAGGGGAGCCGTATCTTGTTCCTTCTCCCTTGAGGGGAGCCGTATTCCGTCCCTTCTCCCTTGAGGGGAGCCGTATTCCGTCCCTTCTCCCTTGAGGGGAGCCGTATTCCGTCCCTTCTCCCTTGAGGGGAGCCGTATTCCGTCCCTTCTCCCTTGAGGGGAGCCCTATCTTGTTCCTTCTCCCTTGAGGGGAGCCGTATCTTGTTCCTTCTCCCTTGAGGGGAGCCGTATTCCGTCCCTTCTCCCTTGAGGGGAGCCGTATTCCGTCCCTTCTCCCTTGAGGGGAGCCGTATTCCGTCCCTTCTCCCTTGAGGGGAGCCGTATTCCGTCCCTTCTCCCTTGAGGGGAGCCGTATTCCGTCCCTTCTCCCTTGAGGGGAGCCGTATTCCGTCCCTTCTCCCTTGAGGGGAGAAGGTGGCCGAAGGCCGGCTGAGGGTGAGCGATAGGCACCAAGCGACTTCCATCAACGTCTGCGCATCAGGCAAAACAGATCACACGCGACGCTGGAGCCAATAGCATCATTGACATGCTGGGCGAATTGTCTGCGGTTGATTCATAAAGCCGTTCAAGAGCAACAACTCGAGCTGTCAGTGATCCTTCCAATGCCCGACGTCGTGACGATGATGGACGTCGACGAGTGCCTATGCCCCACCCTCATCCGTCGTCGAAGCGACGCCACCTTCTCCCCTCAAGGGAGAAGGGACGAATGCCGCTCCCCTGAAGGGAGAAGGAACGGAATACGGCTCCCCTCAATGCGAAATCCAACGTCGTGATCGTCGCGAATGATCACGTAGTGTGATCTAATAAACGGCATGATGGGATTTTTGAATATTGCGAAGCCACCCGAGTGGACCTCGCGCGATGTGGTCAACAAGGTGCAGGGGATGGTCCGCGCCCGCAAGTTGAAAGCAGGGCACGCGGGGACGCTTGATCCGATGGCGACAGGGGTGCTGCTCGTTGCCGTTGGGCCTGCGACGCGGTTGATCAGCTATGCCCAGGGGCACGAGAAAGTCTATCGGGCGACGTTTCGACTCGGGATCACCAGCGATACCGATGACATCACCGGCAACGTGACCACTGTGACTGAGAACATCGACGTTTCGCGCGAGCAGTTGGATGCAGTCCTCGCGACTTTTCTCGGGACAATCGAGCAGGTACCGCCGCAGTTTTCAGCGATTCATGTCGATGGGAAGCGTGCCTACGATCTGGCGCGTGCAGGTCAAAGCGTGGATTTGAAGGCGCGAGAGATCGAGGTCCATGAGATTCGATTGGAGCGGTTTGAAGGAAATGAATTTGTCTGCTGGATACGATGTGGCAGCGGGACTTACATCCGTTCGATCGGGCGCGACGTCGGACAGATCCTCGGCTGTGGAGCCGTCATGACAGCGCTCGAGCGATTGGCCATCGGCTCATGCCGCGTTGAGGATGCCGTGTCGCTGGAGATGTTGAGCCGCGAGAATATCGAGAGCTATCTGATACCTGCCGAAACGCTTCTCTCTCATCTGACACGACTTGCGATTGATGAGGAACAAGTCGGGCATCTGGAGCAGGGGCGACGACTGCCATGGATAGACGCGATCAAAATCGAGCCTGGGTCAGAAGTGGTGCTCATGGACGGAGAGCGACTGGCGGGGATTGGGGAATGGAGCGAGGAGATGCGCGTTGTACAGCCGAAGATTGTGTTTAAACGAGGGTCATCAACGTAACACGATTTCTAAAATTTCTTCCCAATTCTGCTCGTCCCGAACGCCGCATCCAGCATCGCTGATGTGTACAATCTGCGGAACCGCCCCCTTCCTGGATTGCCGACCACGCCATGAAACCGATCGTTCAGATCTCGCTGGATCTCACCAATATCGACGAAGCCATCTCGACGGCTCGCATGGCGCTTCGCGCTGGTGTCGACTGGCTCGAAGCGGGGACACCTCTGATCCTCGCCGAAGGGCTCCATGGCGTCCGTGCCCTGCGAAAAGAATTTCCCGGCGTTCCGATCGTCGCTGATCTCAAGACCATGGATGGCGGCTACCTCGAAGCAGAAATGATGGCGAAAGCAGGAGCCACGCATGTCGTGGTCATGGCCCGCGCGCATGCAGAGACGATCAAATGCGTCGTCAACGCGGGCAAAGATTTCGACTGCAAAGTCATGGGGGATAACCTCGGCTGTGACGACATGGTCGCGGCTGCGAAGATGCTCGAAGACCTTGGCTGTGATTACGTCATCCATCACATCGGCTATGACGAACGCCGAGGCATCGCCGCTGCGGGGCATCGTCAGCCAAGTCCTCTCGATCAACTCAGAGAGGTCGTGAACGCCGTCAGCATTCCCGTTCAAGCCGTCGGCGGTCTCACCCTCGAACAAGCCATCGCCTGCCCCAGCTACGGCGCCCCGCTCGTCGTTCTCGGCGCTCCCCTGACAATCGACGCCGACGCCTTCAAAACCTCCACCGGCGACCTCGAATCCTCCCTGCGACTAATCTGCAACGCCATCCACTCCCAAACTGTTGCCGCTAGGCAATAGTATTTTCTGTCCCTTCTCCCTTGAGGGGAGAAGGTGTCAGCGCTTCGCTGACGGATGAGGGTGGGCGCCAGACAAGCGTTCGCGTCCAATGACACCAACAACCATCAGACCACTTTCCTCGAATCCCGCGACCTACCCATGAAAACCCCCGCTGTCGTCAACTACGCTCCCGAAAAATACAGCGTCGATCTTCGCGAAGTCGAAGTCCCGGAAATCGGACCGGAAGACGTCCTGCTCGAAGTCGCCAACGTCGGCGTCTGCGGCAGCGACCTCCACCAATGGACCGCAGACCACTCCTGGCCGGTCAATTATCCCGTCGTCCTCGGCCACGAGTTCGGCGGCATCATTGCCCAAGTCGGTCGCGAAGTCACCGGGTGGAAAGAAGGAGACCGAGTCGTCAGCGAAACCGCCGCCATCATTAATCCCAGCAGCCCGATGTCGCGACGAGGTCTCTATAACCTCGATCCGTCCCGCAAAGGATTTGGCTACGGTGTCAACGGCGCGATGACGAAGTTCGTCCGCGTTCCGTCACGCATCCTGCACCATGTTCCGAACGGACTGCCCTTCGAGCAGGCCTGTCTAACCGAGCCTTGCTGCGTCGCCTACAGCGCCGTCGTCAAGAACGCGACCATCGAACCAGGGGATCGCATCATCGTCCTCGGACCTGGGACGATCGGCATTCTTTGTGCAGCGATGGCTCGCCTGTGTGGTGCCCAGGTCGCCCTCGTCGGCTTGCCTCAAGATGCTCACCGACTCGAAATCGCCCGGCAGTACGGCTGCGAGATCATCATCGGCGATGCCAAACCCTGGGCCATGGAGCGCGATGGCCTTGGCTGTGATGGGGTTATCGATGCCGCGGGCGCGAGCATCACTTTGAAGATTGCTCTCGACATCGTTCGTCCCGCGGGTTGGATCAGCAAAGTCGGCTGGGGGCCTCAACCCCTCGGCTTCAACCTCGATCCACTCGTCCAAAAGAACATTCGACTGCAAGGCAGCTTCAGTCACAACTGGCCCATCTGGGAACGGGTCATCGCCCTGCAAGCCAGTGGACAACTCGACGTCAAACCGATCATCGGCGGCGTCTGGCCGATCGACCAATGGCACGAAGCCTTCGAGAAGATGCACACCGGCCAAGTCGTCAAATCAGTTTTGAAGCCGTAGTCGACTTGCTGATGATCCGCACGACGTCATTGTTTCGTCACTGAAACTTATACTTCTCAAACGGATTCGGTTCCGCGGGCTTCTGGGATTGCGATGCAGGCGCTGCTGGCGTTGCAGGAGTTCCGGGAAGTTTGGCAGGCTCTTGAGGTTTCTCGGGCGCTGTTTCACCACTGGCAAACTTGAGTTCTCCAGCAGGGGGAACAGTTGGTAGTGGAGCCTGGAAAGCGACGGTATTCGGCAGAGGTTTCGGTCGTACTCCCTGTGGCTGGTTCAGACCTTTAGCAACTTCTTTATAGACTGTCCCGCCACGATACGGCCCCACTCCGAAGACGAACCACTGATTCTCATCCGATCGGGCCAACGTCATGCCGCCATCGCCTAACGCCGTCTTGGTCGCATAGTCATACGCCACCAGGCCGATCTTCGCGGTCGCTGTCTGGTTTTTCCGGTTGACCAGTCGCATTTCGGGAATTGTCACCATTCCGGGAACGCCGATCTCGGGGATTCCGATGAATTGGTCGGCCTGGTCGGTTCCCACAGTTCCGGTACGAATCTCGATTCCGATTTCGGCGGTGTCTGCTTTCTCCTGGATATTCGCCCCCGCTCTCAAAAGACGGTGACGAACGGAACTGATGACATAGTTCTTATCGGTGCAGTCGACGTATTTGTCATCCAGATAGACCTTCCGTCCCGCAAATGGCGTGAAGTCGACTTTATCAAGGGCCTGATCGACCGCATTGGCGATCAGCAACTGTTCCATCGCGCTACGGGCGGTGTTGCTGGTTTTTGTCGTGGCGCAGCCTGTCAGGGCAGCCATTGCACTGAGAGTCGAAACAATGACGAAGCGGTGTTTCATGGTCCAAGTCCGTTTGAAATGAGCGCTCATTCCATGAGCGCAACCCGATAGAATTTCGGGTGTAGCGGAACCTACCAGCGATCATTTTGCATGGTCAAGAAGGATCACGTTGCAAGAGCGCAGAGTTGCAACATCTACAGACAAATTGATCTGTTTCGGCAGGGGTTTCATTCTGTCCGAATTGCCACTGCTGACCAGACTGCCCCTGTTATCGAGTCAGTTGTCACTAAAATTCGGTGGAAACTTCGCGCCCGTGGGTCGAAGCAGCGACATCAACTCAGCCAGATTGCGTCCCCGTTTGATAATGTCGGGTTCCGCCAAGAAAGGGTAAATCAGTTCCTGATCCAGTTTCAGCAGAAAGGCCAGCAGATCACACAACTGCGAAAGAGGCATCTTCTCATTGACGATCTTCGCAAATGAAGAGTCACTCGCAAGATCCGGCCGTAGCGATTTGAAATGCTCGACAAGATCCCAGGCCATGGTCGAGTGGACTTGAGCGTCGCCGAACAGATTTGCATCCATTTCGTCGAGGACCAGTTCCAGGTTTCCGAGACGATAATCCTTGTCATGGGCGACTTCCGACAAGACGCGACACCGCGACATCCCCTCCCACAGCAAATTGTACCGGCCATTTTCCAGACGCTCGACGTTCGTCGCCATACCAACTACTCCGATCGGATAGATCGGGCAAGTTTTCGTGTTATAAATCTCTTTCCAACCGGGACGCAGAACAACCAGCGACAGCAGACTCGACTCCGATTCCAGCAGATCATCCATCAGCGAGACGTATCGAGGCTCGAACAAATGCAGCGGCTGGCGAATCCCTGGAAACGGGACGTAGTTCGGAAGCGGGAACAGACGGATTTTCCCCTCAGCTCGTTGAAATTCCGCATCAAATTCACCACCCAAACTCATGGTGTCTTCCTGTGAAAATCTTGTCCCTTCTCCCTTGTGGGGAGCGGCATTTTGTCCCTTCTCCCTTGTGGGGAGCGGCATTTTGTCCCTTCTCCCTTGTGGGGAGCGGCATTCTGTCCCTTCTCCCTTGAGGGGAGCGGCATTGTGTCCCTTCTCCCTTGAGGGGAGAAGGTGGCGTCGCTTCGACGACGGATGAGGGTGGGCGATAGGCATCCATCCGCATACAATCAATATATTCGTATCAGACAAAACGCTCGGCTTATCATGCGTATGCGACTCGAAAGCCTACCGACTCTGACACTCGTCGATTACATTCTAGACACAAGCCAACAGGTTCCAACGTCACTGCCCCGTTTCAACCCCTGTTGAGAAGAGAGTTCATGCCGAAAGCCAACTCCGTTTCCAACGCAGATGCGGTTGAAAACCGTAAAAAACGCCTCCCAAAAATTCTTCAGATTTTGAAGAAAACCTATCCGGATGTCGTTTGCGCTCTCCATCACGAAACGGCCTTCCAACTGCTAACCGCAACCATTCTCTCAGCCCAATGCACAGACGAACGGGTCAACTCCGCCACCCCTGCTCTCTTCGCAAAATATCCCGACGCCGAGTCACTCGCCAACGCCACTCAAGCGGACGTCGAAGCTATTATCAAGCCTCTAGGCTTCTTTCGCGCCAAAGCCGCCAATATCATCGGCATGGCGAAGGGCTTAGTCGAAAACCACGACGGCCATGTTCCGAGCGACCTTGCTGCACTTGTCGAACTCCCTGGAGTCGGACGCAAGACAGCAAACGTCGTCCTCGGTTCCTGGTTCGGCCTCGCCTCGGGGGTCGTCGTCGATACCCATGTCAAACGCATTTCTCACCTGCTGGGTTTGACGGATAAAAAAACGCCCGAGCAGATCGAACTCGACCTCATCGAACTGATCCCGCAAAGCGAGTGGGTCATGTACTCTCATCGTATTATCCATCACGGACGGGCCATCTGTATTGCCCGACGACCGAAATGTCCCGTTTGCCCTCTATTGAAAGCCTGCCCCCGTGTCGGTCTGCCACCGCTGGTCGAAATAGGGTAATCAAGGTTGTCTCAACCCCGACGGCGCAGCCGTAAAAAACACCGCGGAGGCACGATCGACTTGCTCAGTATCATCCGGTCGGCTGTCACCTGGATTTTCTCTTGCCGTAACCTACCGGGTCAGCGTTGCTTGCGTTAGACTTCTCCCGCTAGACTGCAGCATTGTGCAGAGCCTTTCTTTGGAACGCGACAGGACGCCACGCATGATTCTGACGGGCACGGAAATCAAAGAGCGACTCGGGACCGATATCATCATCGAGCCCTACACCGATAAGCAGCTCAATCCCAACAGTTACAACCTGACGCTGCACAACGAACTGCTTATCTACGAAGAAATCGTCCTCGACATGAAGCGGCCCAATCGCTTCAAACGCACATCGATTCCGCCGGAAGGTCTGATTCTCAAGCCGAATCAACTCTACCTGGCCCGGACTGTCGAACGCACGGAAACATACAACCTCGTCCCGATGCTCGAAGGCCGCTCCTCTGTGGGACGACTGGGGCTGTTCGTTCACATCACGGCTGGCTTCGGCGATGTCGGTTTCCGAGGCTACTGGACGCTCGAAATGGTCGCTGTCCAGCCGATCCGCATTTACGCCGGCGTCGAGATCTGCCAGATCTTCTATCACACGATCGAAGGGGGCGTCACCGAATACAAGAGCAGCAAGTACCAGGGCAACTCCGATATCCAGCCGAGCATGCTCTGGAAAGACTTCGACCAGAAGAAACTCGACTCTCAGTCCCTCTTCCCGCCCCAGAAGTTCAGCTAAGCAAGAGTAGCGTACATGCCCGTGTGCCACGGCTGTGCCAGCCGTGCCGATTCCAAACCGGACCAACAGCGCCCGCAGTTTGCCGCTGAGTCTAAGTGAACCGCCCCCAGTGAAATCCTACTTCGCCATCAACCGCGATCGTGCTTCCGCAATGACCGATTCCCATTCATTCCACTGCGTCTGACGAAGCAGTGTCATCGACGGATACCACGGGCTGTCCTCGCGATCCAGATGCCAACGCCAGTCCGGCGTCTGACACAACAGCGTCCACGTCTTGGCCCCGATGCTCCCGGCCACATGGGCGATCGCAGAGTCGATCGTGATCACGAGGTCCATCTGCTGAACTGCTGCGGCCGTCTGAGTGAAGTTATGCAATCGGCTGCCCAGATCGACAACCGTCTTCAAGTTTGACTTGGCAAGTTCCTGACGCGCATCTGGATCAACCGCCAGCGAGTAATACGCGATGCCCGGAACATCGAGCAGTCTGGAAAAGACGTCGAACGGGCAACTCCGCAGATGGTCCCGCGTCTGGTGAGGATTGCCCATCCAGTTGATTCCGACTTTCAAAACACCCTGTGGCTGCTCGCTCGCCCAGTTACTCCACGACGCTTGAACTTCCTCCGGAATCGCCCAGGGATTCTGATAACGCCCCAGAGTTTCCAGCGTAACATCAAGACGCTCAGCCAAACTCGACAGCGCGACCTGATAATCAATCTCCGGCAGATCGTCATCTTCCGCCAGGACGGAAACGCCAGGAAAATTCCAGCTGAGCAGTTCAGTCAAAGTCGACGGAACGACGACCGTAATCGCCCCCGCATTGAGCTGAGAAAGGGCCGGCAAAAACCTGGCAAACTGCAGGATGTCACCGAAACCCTGATCCGCATAAACCAGCAGCGACTTCCCTGTGAGACTTTCTTTCTGCCAGACAGGGACATCCATGAACGGAGCCGGTCGTGCACCAACTTTGAAGCGGTGTTCGTAACCCTGCCAGCCAGCTTTGTAGTTGCCCTCAAGCAGGTAAGTCGTTCCCAGGTTAAAGCTGATCAGTTCATCGGCCTGGATCGCTAAACCATGCAGGAAGGATTTCTCTGCGTTCTTTAAGTCGTGCTTGGAACGATAGGCCAGGCCGAGATTGTTCCAAGCCTGCGTCATCTCGGGCGCCAGTTCCGCAGCTTTCTCAGCGGCCTGAATCGCGGGATCGAATTCGCCAATATGCTCACTCACCCATGCCAGATTGCACCACGCCTGCGCATGCTTCGGATCCACGCTGATGAGATCCTGCAGCGCCTTTTTCGCTGCCGGATAGTCTTTCAGCTGGAGCGTCAGATTCGCGAGGACTTCATAAAAGTTCTCGATCATCGCCTTGGGAATTCGAGGCAAGGCATCGACAATCAATTGCCGAGCGGCTGCTGGCTGATGGGACTTCTGCAGGCAGTTCACCAGTCGCATGAGCACTTCGAAGTCATCGCGATCCTGTCGCATCGCCAGTTCATACCACAAACAGGCTTCTTCAAGATTGTCCTGCTGCTCTTTGATTTCAGCGAGGTTCACGAGCGCTGGCACGTAGGCACTGATGCGGGCGGAGATCCCTTTGAAAATCTTCTCTGCGATTTCGATCTGGCCAATCGCCTTGTAACAGATCCCCAGATTATTAATGGCATCCAGACTGGGATCATCGACGTTGACGGCCTCATGAAGGTACCGTCGTGCCTGGTCGAAATCGCCCGTCTGCAGCAGACAACTTCCCAGCAGATAATTCAGCTTGGGTCGGTCCTCCGTTTTCGCAACGTCCAGCAGTTTCTGATAACAGACGATCGCTGTTGCAAACTGATTGTTCTTCTGGGCATTGAGCCCTTGTTCATAAACGTTACGCTGTTCCGGAGTCATAAAATCCAACCTGCCCACGAAGTCCAAAGAAACACGAACGATTGTCCCTTCTCCCTTGAGGGGAGCGGAATTCTGTCCCTTCTCCCTTGAGGGGAGAAGGTGCCCGAAGGGCGGATGAGGGTGAGCGCCAGGCAGCCATTCGCTCCCATACCACGACTGACCATAGGCCAGCGACAGCTGTTCCGCATTCCGCAAAAAGACGTGAAAGTGTACGCGTTTGCCTGAACTTCAGAAACCCCGTTTCCGCAGGCGTTTTCACACCTGGCAAACTGCGGTATTCTAAAGCCTGTTTCCGCTCACATTTCCCGCTCTTCCGCAGGACGTCGCGCAGTCATGTCTGGAAAATATTCTCAACTCTCTCTGGTCCTTCTCGCGGCTGTGATCGCAGGATGTAGCAATTCGACGCCTCCCAAAACCCCCGATTCGCCCCGCGAGACTACGGAAATGGCTCCCGCTGAACCGCTCCCCGAGTCGGTGACCAATGAGGTGTCGGTTTCTGAACTTCGTCACAAGCTCAACGCGAATCAGAATGCGGCCTTTGAGAAACGCAATGGGCAGATTCTCATGGCCAGACTCAGCAACTCCGGCGTCACAGACCTTTCGCCATTACGGGACCTGCCGTTGATTCAGCTGGAACTCGATAACCTCGCCATCAGCGATCTGTCAGCTCTCAAAGGAATGCCCCTCAAGAATCTCTATTTAACCAACACCAAGGTCACCGACCTCACTCCCCTCGCTGGCATGAATCTCGATATCCTCTGGCTCGAGGGGACACCAATCAGCGATCTCTCCTCTGCCAAAGACATCACCGTCACGCAGTTCAATCTCAATAGCACGAAGGTGAACTCCATCGAGCCGCTGGCTGGCAAAACCTTTGATACCCTCTGGCTGCCTCACAGCGAAGTCAAAGATCTTTCTCCACTCAAAGACATCAAGCTCGTCAGCCTCGATATCGAAGACACCCCCGTCACTGACCTGACCGCCTTGGCAGGGCATGACGAACTCCTCCGCCTCAACATCGCAGGTGTCCGCGTCAGCGACCTCTCCCCGCTCAAAGACCTGCAAATCGAACGCTTAGTTTTCACGCCTGAACTCTGTCGAGAAAGCTGGGACATTCTCAAAGGAATGAAGTCGATCCAGCAGATCGGTACGAGTCTCGAAAAACTTCAACCACCAGCTCAGTTCTGGAACGATCCACAGTGGGAGAAGTAAGCGTTCGTAAATACCAATTTGATCACAGCCGTGCATTCCCCCAATCTGATCGCAATCATCCACCCCTCAGCGACCAAGAACCCGTCCCCCAGCCAGCATTGCTCTTGTCCACCAGCGCGTCTTGAATTCGGGTTGCACGATCAACTCACGACGTCCCTGGGCAGACAACAGTTCTTCCGCAGCCTTGTACCCGCTGATCACGGCCCCTTCCATCGTGGCTGGCCAGCCGGTCTGTGTCCAATCACCTGCAAGATAAAGTCCCTCGATCGAAGTCTTCTGCGTGGGCCTGAATCGCTCGGTGGAAGCCATCGGACTGAAGACAGCCTTGTGCTCCGTGATCACCCGACTGTGCAGCAGTGTCGTCGACTCATCGACACGAAACGCTTCTCGTAGTTCGCGATCGACCAGACCAGCGATCTCGCTTTGTGGCCGCGAAAGTAGTTCGCGTGATTGACTGATCACAACCTGATACGCAAACCGACGGGGAGATTCGTCTTCTAAAATCGCAGTCCGGTTAAACAGCCACTGACTGGCCCGCTCCAATAGCACAGCATGGCGAAGCGGAGTGATCGGTCGATCGTACCACAGATGCACACTCGAAATCGGAGCCGCTTCGAACTGATGAACGTTCGGCACAATTGTTGAAAGGACTTCCTCGCTCAAGACACGATGGATGTTGAACCACGGCACCGCCACAACGACCTGCTTGGCACTGAAGAGGTCGCCGCCTCTCAACCGCACCTGTTTCACATGGTTATCAACAACATCCACCTGCTCCACACCCGACGACATCCGGACGTCGACACCCTTGGCTTTCAGCCAGCCGACGATTCGCTCTCCATAGATCCACCCGAGTGGCTTTTTCGCCAGCCAGATGGGCCACGCATCGACGTGCGACAGAAAACCATCGACAAAGACTTTGCGCCCGGCTCGAAAATCAATCCGCTCCATCGACTCCGACAACGCGCTGACCAGCACCGGCTCCCAATAGCCCCGAATCGTTCCAGGAGTCTGATGATGCCGTTCCAGAAATTCCGCGAAACTCTGATAGCGATTCACGTCCGCATGGTAAAGCGACATCAACCCACGCGCGAGAACAAGTTTGTCTTTGTAGGACAAAAACTTCGCCCTGCCGAACGCCCCCGCGAGGTTGAGCGGAGCGGGGAGAAGCGGATTTGCTGAGATCTTGCTGTGATTCCCAGCCTGATCAACAAAGGTCAAGGAGGGCTCGCGGACGAAGCAGTCATCAATGCCAACCCGTCTGCAGAAGTCCAGAAAGTTGACGCAACACCCCATCGCGACGTGCTGACAGTTATCAATCTCCTCGCCCGTCGTCGGATCATTGATCGAAGTGGCCCGCCCCCCCAGACGTGGACGCGACTCCAGCACGACCGCTTTGATCCCCTGCTCTGCCAGCCCAACAGCGCACGCCAGCCCCGCTAGCCCACCTCCGACAATGATGACGTCATGAGCAATCGTGGTCACGGTTTGGAGCTGTTTGGAAGAATATCACGAGGAGTAAAAGTAAGCGGAGGCTCTCCTTCAAAGGTCATCGTAACCAAGTCATGTTCACCGTACGTTACCTTCTTCTCATATTTGAAACTGCATCCTGTTGGATCGACAATAGGGTCAGAATAGTGTTCAAGACTACTATCGACCATATTCACAAGCCAATAGTTGGCGATACCATGTTCTGCATACAAAGATTGCTTTAATCCACGATCTCGCCGCAAAGACGAATCCGATACCTCAATGATATGAGCGTAGTCACTGTATAAAGGCGTTTGATCAAGGAAATGGGATTGCGGCCCTTGCAAAACAAAAATATCGGGCTCTGGAGCACTTTCTTCACCGAGTTCAGCAGTCGATTGCGAAATGACACACCATGATTTCAGGGACAGATGCCCCAAGAGCAGGTTTGTAAAGTTCATGACGCATATCCCATGTGGTAATCCGACGGCCAACATAACCTGAATTTCCCCTCGGATCAGTTCTGTTTTGGGTCTGCCTTTCAGAATCCCTTTCTCTGCCATCTGAAAATATTCACGAACAGTAAATCGTTTCTCACGACGTTCGTCGGCATCAAATTCGGAAAGTCGATTCTCGGAAACAACATCCGGCGATGAAGGTGCCATTCCAAAAACTCCTCTTGGATTTTCTCAAACCCCAGCCATCTTCGCATCGATCAACTGATCCAACTCGGCTTTCAGCTTCGGCAGGATTTCATCGTACCCGAATTTGCCGAGCAACTCGCCACCCCGCTTCAAGTTGACGAATGTCGGAGCACACCACAGTCCCAAGTCAGCATCATCTGTCTCGCCGGGGCCATTGACCCGACAACCCATGACCGCGATCGTCAATTGATAATCCCTGGCATAGGCGGTCATCTCCTTGACCTTCTGGGCCAGTTTGACGAACTCCTGATTCTCGACCCGTGAGCAGCTTGGACAGCTGATGATATTCAGCGTCGGCAGACCGTAATCAACGAAGCTGCGAACTCGTCCTGAATAGATGTCATCAATAATCCCGCGACCGGCTTCGATTTCCTGGTACTTCTCGTCGTTGGGAACGGTCAGCGAGACGCGAATCGTATCGCCGATGCCGTGGCCGATAAGTTGCTCGAAGGCGATGCGTGTCTTGATGATCCCATCCGGCGGCATTCCTGCTTCGGTGACACCGAGGTGGAGCGGAACGTCAGGACGTTGAGCTGCGAATCGCTTGTTGACCTCGACGACGTTCTTGGGATCAGAATCCTTCAACGAAACCACGTAACGCGTGAACCCAATCGAATCGAGCAATTCGCAGTGATCGAACGCAGATTCCAGCATCGGCGAAATCGTATCATGTGCGTCGAACTTCTCTTTCTTGGCAGGGTCCACCGAGCCACAGTTCACGCCGACGCGGAGTGCGCAATCGTTTTGCACCGCAACATCGACAATGTATTTGACCTTATCTTGCCACGGCTTTTCACGCTCGTGGTGATACAAGTGCCCCGGGTTGTATCGAATCTTCGCGACCGCCGGAGCAACGATCTCGGCCATCCGATAATTCTCCTGCAAATCGACTGACAGGTTCGCTTCGACCCGCTTGCTGATCTCAACAAGTGCCTGCGCATCCTGCTTGCTGTCAACAGCGACTCGAATGACGTCGGCTTTCGCAGTCACAAGCTGATTGATCAGATCGACCGTCGCTTCGATATCCTGGGTATGCGTTGCGGTCATGCTCTGAATGGCAATCGGATGACCACCGCCAATGGTGATACTTCCCACTTGAACGCCGCGTGTCGGGTTACGTTTGATCTGCATGAATAGGGCTTAGGTAGTGGGGCTTAGGGCTTAGGGAGAACTTAAGAGACAGGCTGCCTTGGCGATCTTAACGCACTGGTCACGAACAAAGCAGAGTCGCGTTAGAAACTCGCGGTCACCTTCGCAGCGTTGCGAGGAGTCTTGAGTCTCTATCTCTGCGATCTCTGCTTCACTCTGTTTCCTCTGCGTTACAGTCTTACTCAGCATCCAGCGAACGGACCTTAATGTCCTTCAGCCAGACCGCCCAGCCGTGATCCTGGAAGGCAAACCCGCCTTCTTTAGAACGCTCAGCGAACTGCTTTTCGTTCAGGTCGACCTGATTGACGACCTCTCCGTTGATCTTAACCGTGATTTGATTGTCAACACAACGGATGTCGTAATGATCCCACTGGCCATCAGGCTTTCCAGCGTCTTTGGTCGGTGGCTTGCTCGGAATAATCCCGCCCGCAGCGTGATCGTTGAACGGTTTATCTTTCGGCCATTTTGAGTTGTTGAAGAGTTGAACTTCGATGTGTTTGCGATCTTCGACTTTCGTCAGGTCGGGAATGTGGAAGTAAAGTCCGCTGTTCTCTTCCCCTTTGAAGTCAAACTGAATCTCGAAGTCTTTCGCTTTCAGGTCCTTCAAAACCAGATAATTCTGATAGTTCTTCCAGTGCTTGTATTCTTGAGTCGGCATGTGAATCACGCCGTCTTTGAGCACCCAGGCTCCTTGAGTCGTCCAGTGTTCGTCGAGCGACTTCCCGACGACTTCCTTCCACTCACCTGCGTGACTCGTAGATGTGACGAAAATAAGACAAAGGAGAGTTAATAGCGAGCGCATTGTGTAGTCACCTTTCAGTGCGAAGTTCAACGTTTCAGTTTTCTGACAAAACTGGCATGCTCAGGAGTTTTGATGCCAGTTTGCAATCTTTCAATCAAAAGAGATTCGTTGTGCTTAAAGAGGGCAGCGCAATCAAGCCAGAGCCCTGGATAAACCTGACTTTTGAAAAGACCATCTTCAGGATCGGCTGCCAGTGAAGTGTACGTTTTATTCTGGAGAACAAACCAGTCGAATGTTTGCTCGGTGGTGCTCCAGACAATGTACTCTTTCACGCCCGCTTTCTCATAGAGTCGTTTCTTGAGCCCCAAGTCTTTCACCCGAGTACTGGCTGCGATTTCAACAACAAGCTCAGCAGGACCGACTAACCAGCCATCTTCACTTTCGTGAGTCGATCCCAATGTGGGGTGGTCGATCAGCAGCATGGCATCCGGTTCAGGAAGATCCTCATCCCCCAGATCCATCGTTGAAGGAAGTAAAACCGTCACGCCTGGTGTCGCGAACTTGTATGTCCACAACCAACCGGCGATGAGTGTATGAGGAAGGCCATGATTGCGAGCGTTGATCGCGGCAGCATTCAAGTGGACAATTCCTTCGAGTAGCTCCGCGTGCTTATACCGAGGAAAGGCCTCGCATCGACGAAGGAATTCCTCCTTCGTCAGATGCTCGCCGTCCTTCAAAGCTGGAATTATCGTTGCATGAGACATAAAACCTGACCTCGAAGGAATTAACAACTTCTCCGATTATACTTCATCCAACACCTCAACAGCTGCAAACTTCTCCCCTTCCAGCATCGACAGGCTCGCGCCGCCGCCGGTGCTGACGTGGGTGACCTGGTCGGCGAAGCCGAGTTGCTGAACTGCGGCGGCTGAGTCGCCACCACCAATGATGCTGACCGCGTCGCTGTCGGCAATAGCTTGTGCGACAGTTTTTGTGCCGTGGTCGAACGGCGGCATTTCAAATACCCCCATCGGTCCATTCCACACAACCGTCTTGGCCGATTTCAACAGTTCTGCGTATTGCTTGGCTGTTTCAGGCCCGATATCGAGACCTTCGTAGCCGTCTGGAATCTCGCCCGCTTTGACGACGACTTTATTGCAATCTGGCTTGAACGCGTCCCCGCAGTGGGTATCGACTGGCAGGACCAGTTTATCGCCACCTTTGGCCATCAGTTCTTTGGCGAGTTCAAGTTTGTCTTTCTCAACCCGACTGCCGCCTGTCTTGCCACCTTTGGCCATCGAGAAGGTGTAAGCCATCGCACCGCCGATGAGGACTTTGTCGCAGATCCCCAGCAGGTTGTTGATGACGTTGATCTTGTCGGAAACTTTCGCCCCTCCCAGGATCGCGACGAACGGACGCTCGGGCTTGGCGATGACGTCTGTCAGGTACTTGATTTCCTTGGCGACCAGGAATCCGCTGACCTTCGGCTTGCTCCCCATGGCATTCGGGACGCCGACCATCGAGGCTTCTTTGCGGTGGCATGTGCCGAACGCATCGTTGCAGTAGATATCGCCGAAACCAGCCAGCGTGTTGACGTAGTTGGCGTCATCACCCTTCTTCTCGCCTTTGTTGAAGCGGACGTTTTCCAGAATCAGAACGCCGCCATCTTTGAGGGCCGCGACTTTGGCTTTGGCATCATCGCCGACCGTATCACTGGCGAAAGAGACGTCTGTTCCGACCAGTTCACTCAGGCGTTTGACAACGGGCTTGAGCGAATACTTCTGATCTTCCGGGCTGCCATTGCCTTCGGGACGGCCCAGGTGGCTCATCAGAATGACGCGTCCGCCGCGATCCAGGACGCTCTTGATCGAAGGCAACGCTTCGGCGATCCGTCGATCATCGGTGATGTTCAGCTTGTCATCGAGCGGGACGTTGAAGTCCACTCGCATCAGAACGGCTTTCCCCTTCACATCGACATCGGCAATCGTCTTTTTCGGCATGGTGTCTCTTCCTTTTGCTTATGCTTCTTATTCTTCAGAAACTCAATTTTATTCGAATCAAGCCCCAATGTCAGGACAAAAACCTGATCAACATGACAAACAGTGCGTCTGATATGTCGGTGTATCGTAAACCCCACGTGACTGACTTCCAAGCCAGTTGGCAGACGGATTGTTCTCCGTCAGTCTCATCGGTTCGTTCAGAAGATGAAGGGAGATCTTCCCCGATCAAAGAATCTAACGAAATTCGGCACTGGCACAGCCAGTGGCACCCGGAGTACAATAACCCAACCACATGGCGGCACAGACATTCCTGTCTGTGCGATTCCCGATAATGTTGCTCCAACAACTGGTCTGGTTGATTCAACCAGACCACCGATCTGCCACCTCGGCAGACCCCATCCATGACAACACTGCGCACTCAGATTGCCGAGCACGCTGCCCGGCTGATCCTGACCGGGAAAGCGAGCACCTTCAAGTCAGCCGTCCAGCGGGCATCGGGCTGGGTTTCGAATCGACGTTTGAAACGAGCTGACCTTCCCGGCCGATCGGAGATTGAACAACAGCTTCACCTGCTCGCCGGTCGCGACCAGCTGGAGACGATCCTCTCCCATTCCGACGAAGACGAAACGCCCGACGATTCGTCTTACGATTACACCTATCCCCTGATGCTGCTGCAGCGTCTCGCCGCTGTCTCGCCCGATCCCGTCATTCATCCGGAAGGTGACCTTCAGTATCATTCGCTGCAGGTTTTCCACCGTGGACTCGATATCGACCCCCACGACGAAGAATTCCTCGTTGCCTGCCTGTTCCACGATGTCGGGTACGTCATCGATTTTCACAATGCCAGACGGGCGACGCTGGAGACGTTGCAGGGCCATGTGACGCCGAGGACCCTGGAAATCATTGCGATGCTCGAAAAAGCAGAGCAGTATTACCAGACAAAGTCGATGCCCAAGTCTTTGAAGAACCATGAAGACGCCGACGCGATCCTGGCGCTGGCTCAATGCAAACGACACGCCCACGTCCGCGGAGCAGACGTCATGTCGATGGACGAACTGGTCGACTGGATCGAGGAAAACTGGATCGAGTGAGCGTAGAAAGTCAGCACGATCCGACGCTACTCAGCCTTGAGGCATTCGATGAGGTAGTTCATTTCGGAAGGGCTGCCAGCGATCAAAGGAGTGCGCTGGTGGATGCTGGTGGGGTGCATCTTGAGGATCGGGCCTGTGCCATTAATGGCGATACCGCCGGCATGTTCGGCGATGTAGGCGATCGGATTGGCTTCGTAGAGGAGGCGGAGTTTGCCATTGGGGTGGTCGTCGGTCGGTGGGTAGAGGAAGATGCCCCCTTTGAGCAGTGTGCGGTGGAAGTCTGCGATCATCGAGCCGATGTAGCGGGACGAGTATTTGCGTCCGAGAACACCTTGTCGCAGGCCAGCGAGGAACTTGCGATACCCTTCAGGGAAGGTGTCAGCATAGGCTTCGTTGACGGAGTAATAGATGCCGTGTTCGGGCATGCGAATGTCTTCGTGAGACAGAATGAAGGCACCGATGGCGGGGTCGAGCGTAAAGCCGTGGACACCGCGACCAGCGCTATAGACCATCACCGTTGATGAGCCATAGACGACATAACCGGCTGCGACCTGCTGGTCGCCGGGTTGGAGGACCCATTTGCTGGCTTCGTTGAGTTCGACATCAACAGGGCGTCGATAGATCGAGAACGTCGTGCCGACAGAAACATTGACATCAATGTTGCTGCTGCCATCAAGAGGGTCAAAGAGGATGGCATATTTGGCGTTGTTGGATTCGTTGTGAACAATGATGGGCGTTTCGTTTTCTTCCGACGCCAGGACGCCGACGCTTTCACGCACGCCGAGGTTATGGAGCATCACCTCGTTGGCGTAGATATCGAGTTTCTGCTGGACTTCGCCGTGTGTGTTCGAGCTTTCCGCCTGTCCGAGGATCGAATTGAGACCGGCACGACGGACAGCCGCTTCGATCATTTTAGCCGCCAGCGTCAGGCCGGAGAGGAGCCAGGAGAATTCACCTGACGCGCCGGGAAATTTCTTCTCCTGGAGAAGAATGTGCTGCTGGATGGTGATGACTTTGGCGCTGGGAGTGACGGCGTGAATGGGTTTAGACATGGATTTGATGAGATGGCTTGGAGTGGGTGAGGGAATCGGTTGAATTCTCAGTCATGGTGACGTCTGAGACGACGCGGGTAAAGAGCGAGTTGGAGAAATATCGAAGAGGCGGATTGGTGAGATGAGGGATTCGTACGTCGAGGGCGAAGGAGCTTTGCTTGCCTGGCGCGGGTTAGCGAATGGGAGTTTGCTAGTGCCTATCGCCCACCCTCATCCGTCAGCGAAGCGCTGACACCTTCTCCCCTCAAGGGAGAAGGGACGGAATTCCGCTCACATCAAGGAAGAAGGGACAACAGACGGAGGCTCTCAAGTAGAAACATCGACGATGGGGGCGGAGAGGCGTTTTTCGGTGCGGTCGCGGTGCTGGAAGATGAGGGAGAAGATGGTGTAAAGAAAGGCGGCGAGGAACCAGCCGGGGATGGCGACGAAATAGATTTCGATCGTGATGTAGTCGCGGATAAGTTCCTGGGTTTGTGGTGAGAAGCTCATTTGGCCTGTGCGAATGAGGTTGTTCATGAGCCAGGTCGCGCAGACGAGGAACCAGCAGATAGTTCCCGTCAGAACCCAGGTCAACGCGGCAGAGAGATTGAAACTGATGTGAGCCGTTTCGGCGTAGAAACGCTTGAGGCCAATGCGGGGGAACAGCCAAAAGTCGACGAAGATAATCGCCCCCATCGGCATGAGAACGAGTCCATAGACAGCGATAATTTCCAGCAGTCGCATCGAGAGTCCGGGGTACATCGCGACTGCCGTCGAAACGAGGCCGGAGATGATAGTGATCAGGAAGCGTGAACTGCGTGGCGTGATCGCATGGAAAGCCAGCCCCGCACGATAGATGAGGGGATTGGCTGCCGTCCAGCCGGCGATGACGACGCAGATGACACCTATGATTCCACAGGCGTTCTTCGCGATGACGCCGGGAAGCGGTGCGGGGGGGGCAACGTGCTTCTGATTGGGGTAAAGTTCACCCGCTTTGATCATCGCGTTTTCGATTTCCATGCCTTCGCGAATCAAATCAGTCGAGAGAGGCAGGGCTGCGATTTCTTCACGAGAGGTCTCTGCGAAGGTTTCTGAATTATCGAACAGCAGGCCGACGAGGTATTCATCCGGGTGACTGGACTGTAACTGTAAGGAGAACAGAATGCCCGCTGAGATCCAGAGGAGATAATGACCAACGAACATTCCTGCCCCACTGGCCAAGCCGTGCCATGTGCGGCGGGCATAACGCAGGACGGTCAGGTCGTTCATGCCGATGTGAAGAGCCATGTTGGCGAACCAGGCGAAGCACACGACATGCAGGAATGTAAACTTCACTCGTCCCGGAAGGGGTGCATCGCCCGTCCAGATATGATTGCTCGCCAGAGCCCAGAGTTCCGTCGGAGAGGTGAGGTTCGTATTCGTGATTGCAGCAAACTTCGTGAGTCCGACAAACCCAAAAACCAGAAACATCAGAACGAGAAACGGTGACGCTATGTTGGCGATTTTCGCAACGGCTCGGTAACCGCCCGCGGCTGCGATCGAAATCAGACTTCCCAGAGTGGCAACCGTGGCGATCCAGGGAACGCCTGCCGGATAAAAGTCGATCAAACGGGGCATCGGTAAATTAAAACCCGCACCGACGGCGGAGGCAGTGATGGTAATCATCGAACCCGCCAGCAGACAGAACATCACTCCGTTGGCGAGGTTGTAAAGCGTGACCAGATGACGTCCGCAGATCCGTTCGAGGTGATAATAAAGCGTCAGGCGAACTTTGGTCGCGATCGGAGCCGTCATCAACGTCCAGCTGAGGACAGCCAGAAGATTTCCGACGAGAAGACCAACCAGAAGATCGAAGGCCCCAACGCCCGCGGCAACGAACAACGGCCCGATCATCAATTCGCGGCCAGAGCAGTGCTCACCGGTGAACCAGCCGAGGAAGTTCGCGAACCCTCGTCTCGAGTTGGCCGGAACAGGAGAGCGCTCAAACTCGCCGGAAGACAGGTCGTTGGGGATCAGTTCGTGGTGATCGTGGTTGTGCATAGAGTTGGTGGCGGGTTCGACGAGCGTTGATTGAGTTGTGGATTTCTTCTCCTTCGAGGAGAAAGTCCAGGGAGAAAGAACTATCGCTTGGAGAGGATGGTTTGTTCGTAATGTTTGATACTGTTCATCCAGTCGAACCCCGGAGGGACGCCCTGGGTTTCGCAGTAATGGTTCCAGACGATGGACCAGGGGAGTGTTTTGGCTTCTTCGAGGAGGGCGAGACGTTGGGTGTAATCGCCCGTGTTCTCGAAGGTTCGCAGTTGGTCGATGGGTTCGAGCAGCGCGATGAGAAGTGCTTTGAGTGTCGAACGTGTGCCGATGATCCAGGCAGCGACGCGGTTGATACTGGCGTCGAAGAAGTCGAGGCCGATGCACGTGCGGTTCAGGTAACTGCCGCGGACAAGTTCACGGGCGATATCGAGGGTCGGGTCGTCGAGGAGGACGACATGATCGGAGTCCCAGCGGACACCTCGGCTGACATGAAGAACCAGGCCAGGGACTTGAGTCATGACGGCGGAAATTTTGTCAGCAATCGATTCCGTCGGGTGGAAGTGGCCGGCGTCGAGGCATAGGTATTTCTGTCGCGAGACCGCGTAACCCAGATAGAACTCGTGTGAGCCGACGACGTAACTTTCCGAGCCGATGCCGAAGAGCTTGGATTCGACCGCGTCGATTAATTGCGTCTCGGGATACTTCGTCGCGAACATGCGATCAAGAGAATCGATCAGGCGGGCACGAGGACCGGCGCGATCGATCGGGATGTCTTTGGAGCCATCAGGAATCCAGACATTGTTCGCACAAGGCGAACGGAGCTGCCTTCCCATCTCAGCGGCGATTTGACGACAGGCGACGCCGTGGTCAATCCAGAAGTTGCGGATGCGGTCATCCGCGCTGGAGAGAGTGAAGCCGGTGGATGACAGTGGATGAGAGAAGTATGTCGGGTTGAAGTCGAGTTTGATTTCGAGAGACTTCGCCCAGTCGATCCAGGTCTGGAAGTGTTCAATCGTGATCGCGTTGCGGTCGACGTGCTTGCCGTTGGTTTCTGCGTAGCTGGCATGAAGGTTGAAGCGATGCTGGCCGGGGATCAGGGTCCGTGCGAAGTCGAAGTCCTGGCGAAGTTCATCGGGCGTGCGGGCCTTGCCGGGATAGTTGCCCGTAACCGCGATCCCGCCATCGAGTGACTGACGGTTTGTTTCGAAGCCGCCGACGTCGTCACCTTGCCAGCAGTGAATCGAAAGCGCGATGCTTCCCAAGGCTGCAACAGCCCGATCCATGTCGACGCCGAAGTCGGCGTAACGCTGTCTTGCGTAGTCGAGGGGAAGGTTGCTCATGAGAGAACTTCGAAGTGACGTCAGCGTGATATGATCTGATGCTTGCCAATGACGAGGATATCACAACGGCGACACTTACGAAATCGTGATGGAGATGCGCGAAGGATCAGCGGGCCAGACTGCCTTGCGGGGTTACTCAGCGGCGCGAGCGCAACGAGTGCAGCTGAAGATCTGGTTGGCGCGTTCGTTCGTCCAATTTCGAGGCCCCTGCCCCCTTCTCCCGGGAGAGAAGGGGTGGAGTTGACGTCGAATCGCTTAATAGACGTCTTTCGTATCGCCGGTGTCGATGTTTTGCGGAGCATGCATGTCATCGATCTCGACGGGAGGAAGAGTCATCACACGATAAAGGCAGAAGAAGGTCAGGATCAGGACTGACGTGATGGAGACAACCATCATCGTCATACCGGCCGGATTCAGGGCGAAGGCCTTAGCGGCCTCCTGGGCAAGAAGTGGAAACATCATAGTAAGAACTCGCTGGCTAAGTGTGTGAGTGGGAATGGATTCAAGACTCGGCAGGGATGTCGAAGCGACTCTTACGCCCCTGCTTCTGCCAGCGTTTGTGAGAGATGATCACGAGAATCATAATGAAGGTCGCGATCAGGGCGATGAAGCCGATCGACATTTGGGAAACTGGGTTCGCGATGATTGACTGGATGTACTCGCCCATGTTCCAGTAGCAGAACAGGACAAAAATCACGATCAGATAAACCGGTGTGATGTATTGAAGCATGAACTGAACAAAAGAAGGGACTTTGAGGTGCGCACCATGGTGCATTTCAATTTCGCCTTGTTTCGGTCCGAGAATCCATCCGTAGAGAATGGACTGGAACATCGCGAGAACGAAGAGCATGAAGGTCCCGATCCAGAAGTCGAGCGTATCGAGAGCGGTCAGGTTCTTGGAGAAGTAAAGCACGAACGCCAGCCCCAGTGCCGTGATCAATCCCAGGATCGTTACCGAGGCGTATCGTTTGAGGCCGAGACCTTCTTCGAGGAAAGCAATCACCGGCTGGAGCATGGAGATACTGCTGGTAATGGCAGCCAGGAAGAGCATGAAGAACCAGAGAAACCCGAAGAACTGACCTGCGGGCATGTGTGCAAAGACGTTCGGAAGGGCGACGAAGCCGACCTTGAAAGAAGACGAGATAATTGTTGGATCGAGCACTCCCAGGAACATAAAGGCGGCTGGAATGGTGATCAACCCGCCCATGCAGACTTCAAAGAATTCGTTGACTGAACAAGCCGTCAAACTGGAAAGAGCGATTTCGTCCTTCTTCTTCAAGTAGCTGGAGTAGTTGATGATGACGCCGAATCCGACCGACAGAGAAAAGAAGATCTGACCAGCAGCCGCCAGCCAGGTTTTGGGATTTCCCAAGGCTGTAAAGTCAGGATTCCACATGTAGCCCAGACCATTGTAAAGATTCTGATCGGGCTTATCGGCGACAGGGGCGTCGAGTGTGAACACTCGAATGAGAACAATCACGCCGCAGATGAGCATCAGAGGCATGGCCAATTGGCAGAAGCGTTCAATGCCTTTGCTGACGCCGCGGTAAATCAGGGCAAAGTTGATGACGAAGACAAAGAGAATAATGAAACCATAGTTCACGTAGCCGGTATTGAATTCATAGCCATCCACGCCTGCGCCGGTGACGCCGTCGAAGAACTTGCCGAAATCGTTGGTTTGCATCATCGTGCCATCAAGGTAGTTGAGGGCGTAAGCCAAGCACCATGACTCAATGAGCACATAGTACATGTAGATGATGAGAGGGACGATGACGCCGATCATGCCGAAGAACAGAGAGATCGGGTTCGGCCAGATGAAGTGGTAGATCGAGGGAGCGGAGTTGTTCCCGTGTCGACCGGCGAAGCGTCCCATGGTCCATTCGGCCCAGCAGAGCGGGATGCCGAGGATCAGCAGTGAGACGAAATAGGGGATCATGTAGGCACCGCCGCCATTGAGGGCGACCTGACCTGGGAAGCGGAGAAAGTTACCGAGCCCGACGGCTGACCCCGCGACCGCGAGGATGACACCTATTCGTGAACCCCATTGTTCGCCGCCTTGTCCAGATGCAGCAGGGGTGGACGACGGAGGATTCGGGGCGGGGACTTGTGAAGCATTCTCCATGGAGCGGGAGCCTTCCTGAGTACGAACGACGGACGCAACGGTAGAGTACGGAAGCTGGGTAAAACAGCTCCGGTGAGTGCGTATCGAAGGTGAAGGGAACAGCGAGCGCGGGAACGTGGGCCAGAAACGTGCAGAGTCTGGGAATGTGTTTCGCCAGCATACCCATGGGAGTTCGCAGACGGTAGCGAGAATGAGGAAATCCTCAGCTTGGAAAAACAGATCTGCGACAATGGATCAGATAACTGGTGAGACTGGATCTCAATTGTCGCATTTAACGCAATCAAAGTTGTCAAAAAGGTCGTGATGCTTAGAATTTCGGAGGAACGAGAATCCTTCTCGCGACTTTCTCACGGAATGAATAAGTGGTCAGACCAGCTCAACAACCCGCTCTCGACGATGGTGATCGTCAGCTGCTCGAACAGCTGAATCGCCTGCGTAGCGCGACGATTCCGGTGTTGTGCGACGCGATGGGCGTGACTGCAACAGCTGTGAGAATTCGGATCACGCGCCTGCAAGCTGCCGGGATGATCAAACGCGAAACGATCAAGGCAGATCGGGGGCGTCCTCACCATGAGTATGCGGTGACACACTCCGGTTTAGCGGCAATGGGAAGCAATTACTCGGATCTGGCCCTGATTCTGTGGCGAGAACTGGCGAAGATTCCTGATGCGAAAGTGCGTCAGGATGTCGTGGCAAGCCTGAAGCAGAATCTGGTCGGCCAATATGGGGCGGGGGTGAGTGGATCGTCTCCTTCGCAACGACTCGAACAACTGAAAAACACGCTGGTCGAAAAGGGCTTCAACGTCGAGATCGACTTGAAACAGGAACTGCCGATCCTGCGAGAAAATAATTGTCCGTACATTGAACTGGCAGTGAGTGATCCTTCGATCTGCCAACTGGAACAAACGGTGTTTGAAGAGATCCTCGGGGTCTCTGTGAAGTTAACAAACTGTTGCCTGGACGGTCATCACTGTTGTGAATTCGAACTGACTCCACTGGCAACAGGGAAGTGACTCAATGACAGTCCACCGCCCAGTTGCGGAGGACGCATTAAAGATCAAATTTAGCCACAGAGTTCACAGAGAGCACCGAGAAAGAATGAGAATCGGCAATTTAGAACAGCACTCCATGCTGGGCTTTTTCTCTCAGTGATCTCTGTGTCCTCTGTGGCGAACATTCAGGTTCTGGTTTCCACCAGCATCATGTATCCATAGGAAAGTTTTGAGATGTCTGCAGCGGTATTGAAGATTGAGAACTTGCACGTCAGCGTTGGTGGCACTCCGATTTTGAAGGGTGTGAACCTGACGATTCGCCAGGGTGAAGTCCATGCGTTGATGGGCCCCAACGGCTCGGGAAAGAGCACGCTGGCTTATGTTCTGGCCGGTCACCCGAAATATGACGTCACCGAAGGTACGATCACTCTTGATGGTCAGGACATTCTGGAGCTCGATCCCAGTGAGCGGGCTCGACTGGGCATGTTCCTGGCGTTTCAGTATCCCGTCACGATTCCAGGCGTGAAGGTCGCGGACTTCCTGCGACATGCGGTCACGAACGTCCGCAATCCGGAACGCAAAGAAGGCGAAAACCTGATGCCGATGCGTGAGTTCCGCACAGAACTCCGCGAGACGATGAACGCCCTCAACATGGATCACGACTTCGCCCGTCGTTACCTGAATGAAGGCTTCTCCGGCGGCGAAAAGAAACGCATGGAAATTCTGCAGCTGGCGATGCTCAAGCCACGCTTTGCGTTTCTCGATGAGACCGATTCGGGCTTGGACAGCGATGCTGTTCGTGTTGTCAGCGAAGGTCTGGCGAAGCTGTCAGGCGAACACATGGGTGTATTGATCATTACCCACCACGAGCGTCTGCTGGAATACAACGTCCCCAACTTCACCCACGTCATGCTGGCCGGCCGAATCGTCGAAACGGGCGATGCTGCGTTGGCTCATGAATTGCACGAACAAGGTTACGCAGGTGTCCGCGAGCGTCACCCACACATCGCGGCTGAAGAAAAAGTTGAGCAGCCGGTGGGTGCGGGTGCGTAAGGGATTGAGTCACTCTCAGTTCATTGATGATGTTCAGAGAAACGTGAGGGTCACCTCACACAGAATAACTTGCCTCACAACGATATGACATTGGGAACTGGTGATTGCCTAGAGCCCACCCTCATCCGCCCTTCGGGCACCTTCTCCCCTCAAGGGAGAAGGGACAGAATGCGGCTCCCCTCAAGGGAGAAGGGACAATGTTGAGGCATCCGTTGTGATGATGAACAATAAATAGAGGATGATGGTTATGGCGACGACAGAAATTGAAACCGAGAAGGCTCACGTTGATATTGGTGATTATCAGTATGGATTTCATGATCCAACTGACAAATACACCTTCATTGGCAAGAAGGGTTTGAGTCGCGATGTGGTGGCTCAGATCTCCGAGATGAAGGGTGAGCCTGACTGGATGCGGGACTTCCGACTGAAGTCGCTGGAGATTTTCGACAGTAAGCCGATGCCCAACTGGGGTGGCGATATGTCGGATCTCGACTTCCAGAATATCTTCTACTACGTCAAAGCATCTGACCGTCAGGGGAAGACGTGGGACGAAGTGCCGGAAGATATCCGCAAGACGTACGATCGTCTGGGGATTCCGGAAGCCGAGAAGAAATATCTGTCGGGTGTCAAAGCCCAATATGAATCGGAAGTGATTTACGGTTCGCTGCAGGAAGACCTTGCCAAGCAGGGCGTCCTGTTCACCGACACCGATACCGCGATGAGAGAGCATCCTGAACTCTTCCGCGAGTATTTCGGGACGATCATTCCCCCGTCGGACAATAAGTTTGCAGCCCTCAACTCCGCCGTCTGGTCGGGTGGGTCGTTCATCTATGTGCCCAAGGGTGTCAAAATTGACTTCCCGCTACAGGCCTATTTCCGCATCAACACGATGAACATGGGACAGTTCGAACGAACCCTGATCATCGTCGACGAAGGTGCTTCGGTGCACTACGTCGAAGGATGCACGGCTCCGACATATTCCAGCGACTCGCTGCACTCAGCAGTTGTCGAGATCATCGTCAAACGCAATGCCCGCTGTCGTTATACGACGATTCAGAACTGGTCGAACAACGTCTACAACCTCGTCACCAAACGAGCGGTCGCCTATGGCGATTCACTCATGGAGTGGGTCGACGGGAACCTCGGTTCGAAGCTGACGATGAAGTATCCTGCCATCTATCTGATGGAACCAGGTGCCCGTGGCGAGACACTGTCGATCGCGTTTGCTGGCAATGGTCAGCATCAGGATGCCGGTGCGAAGATGGTTCACTGTGCTCCGAACACGAGCAGTCGCATCATCTCGAAGAGCCTGTCCAAAGATGGCGGACGCAGCAGCTACCGCGGCTTGGTCAAGATTCAAAAAGGTGCCGAGAACTGCAAGTCCAACGTCGTCTGCGACGCGTTGATTCTCGATCCGGAAAGCCGCAGCGACACGTATCCGTACATTGAAATCGAAGAAGAAAACGTCGCGATCGAGCACGAAGCTTCGGTTTCAAAAATCGCAGAAGATCAACTGCTGTACCTGATGAGCCGCGGTCTGAGCGAAGCGGAAGCGTCGTCGATGATCGTGACCGGGTTCATCGAACCGCTGGTCAAAGAGCTGCCGATGGAGTATGCGGTGGAAATGAACCGACTGATCGAACTGCAGATGGAAGGCAGTGTTGGTTAGGTCGCATTAAGAAAAGGTCGCCTGACGCGGATGGCAAGGGTGGGAGGCTGACTTTGCCTAGCGCTCACCCTCATCCGCCCTTCGGGCACCTTCTCCCCTCAAGGGAGAAGGGACAGAATATGGCTCCCTTCAAGGGAGAAGGGACGGGAATAAGAAGCCGTCTTTTTGAAACAATTGATTTTTGCATATTGATGGTCCGCATAGCGGACCCTACGGGAAGGATGCAGCTGTGTCTGCGATTGCTTCGGCTACTGGCTTTGATATCAAGACGTTTGAAGAGTTCGTGGCTTCGCGCCAGGAGCCCGAGTGGCTGACGGCGAAGCGCCGGGCGGCGTTTACGCTTTACAAAGAGCAGGGAATTCTGGATCTCGATCCGGAAGAATACAAACGGGTCGATCTGCGGATCTTTCGCGAGAACCAGTACTCACTATCTGGTGAGACGACTTCTTCTGATGTCGCATTCGAGACGTTGCTGGCTGGGCGTGCCGAGTTCGCTGGGCACATCACGCATACCGATAGCGTCTGCCTGAAGCAGGAACTGTCTGCAGAGTACGCCGCCAAAGGGGTTCTCTTTGGTGATCTCAAGACAATGCTCGCCACGCATGGCGATTTGATCAAAACACACCTGCTGACCAAAGCGGTTGATCCGTCGAAGGATCGATTCTCAGCCTGGCATACCGCGTTCATGACTGGCGGAACTGTTCTGTACGTTCCTCGCGGCGTGCATCTGGAGAAGCCACTTTACAGCTTCATCGGACTGTCGCGAGAGAATGCTGCGGACTTCACACATACGCTGGTGATTCTGGAAGACGACGCCTCAGCAACCCTGCTTGAAGAGACGGCGTCTCTGAATCCCAATGCGGGCGGACTGCACGTCGGTGCGGTGGAATTGATTGTCGGTAAGGAATCTCGTCTGCGATATGTCCAGTTGCAGAACTGGAATGAGAAGGTGTTTCACTTTGCTCACCAGGGCGGATGTATTGCAGGCAACGGGTCACTGCAGTGGACCGTCGGCGGACTCGGTGCCCGACTGGCCCACATTCACCAGGACGTGCATCTCGATGGACGCGGTGCAGAAGCCCAAGTCAACGGGGTCAGCTTCGTCACTGACAAGCAGACGATGTCCTACTACACCCAGCAGACACACCACCAGCCGGATACACGTTCGGACCTGTTGTACAAAGAGGTCGTGCGAGACCGGGCCCGGGCGATCTGGCGCGGCATGATCAAAGTCGATAAGCCAGCTCAAAAGACCGATGGCTACCAGCGCAACGACGCCCTGATGCTGACCAACGATGCCCGCGTCGATGCGATTCCCGGCCTTGAAATCGAAGCCGACGATGTTCGCTGTACTCACGGCGCGACGGCGGGCCGTGTTGATGAAGACCAGGTCTTGTACTGTATGAGCCGCGGTCTGACTCGCTTTGAGGCGATGCACATCATCGTCGAGGGTTTCTTCCAGCAGGTCTTTGATCGCATCCCGGTCGAAGTCGTGCGGGAGACGCTGTCTTCTGCGGTGGAGCGTAAGCTGGGAATTGAACGATAGAGCCTTCACCATGACGAAGGCTCGATAGACACGAAGTTTCACAAAGGTTAAGCGGCAAAGATGGCTCGAAAGACAGACAAGTACAAAGTCGCGGAAATGGGTGAGACCTGGACGAGTGATCGCAAGTCGGTGATCGTGGATGATCTGCCGGCGCTATTGTTTCACTTCGAGGGAAGTTATTACTGCATTGAAGATGTCTGCACGCACGATGGCCAGCCACTCACGGATGGCGAGCGGAACGAGTATGAAATCGTCTGCCCGCGACACGGGGCCTGTTTCGACATCCGCAGCGGAAAAGCAACCTGCTTTCCGGCAACCGAGCCGGTCCGGGTATTTCCGGTGAGCGTGGAAGCGGATGGGGTTTATGTGGAGGCGTAGTGGACTTGAGGTCACAGCCCTGGCATAATTTAGTCGCGTCGAATCAGAATTCAATACGGGAGCAAAGTCTCATGCAAGTGACCATCCCTGCAGAACTGGAACCCAAGCTCGAAGAGATTGCGCGACTCGCTGGCTTTACGTCTATTCAAGACTATGTTGTCGATCTTGTACAATTTGAGGTTTCCGAGGCCCCACGTCGCAGACTGTCGCATGAAGAGTGGCTCGAAAAGTTCGATGCCTTCATTGCTAAACAAACCAGTCACAACCCTAATTTTGACGATAGTCGCGAGTCCATTTATCCGGTACGTTGATGAACATACTCGTTGATACCAATGTCTTATTGAGGATTGTTGAGACGAGTGCTTCTGATCATGAAGTCGCTATTCATTCGACCAAGATTCTCGACAAGACGCATACTTTGGTGATCGTACCACAAGTCGGCTACGAATTCTGGAGTGTTGCAACAAGAACAAAAGCCGCCAATGGCCTGGAATTATCCTCCTCAGAAGCCGATCAGAAACTTGAGGAGATGCTCGTCTTCTTTACGTTAATCGACGACGAACGTGGCATCTTCCACAGATGGTGGGATTGTGTTCGAACGCTTGAGATCAAAGGGGTCCAATCGTACGATGCACGCCTTGTTGCGGCCATGAAACGGCATCAGATCACACATATTTTAACATTCAACGACGCACATTTTCGCAGGTTTTCTGATGTCACTGTCATCAGACCTGGAGACGTTCAAGAAGGAAATTCAATATGAGCGAAGAACAAACCCCACCCGTTGACCAGCGTCCGATGGTGACCGATATCCAGATGGTGGATGCCCTCAAGGAAGTCATCGATCCGGAGTTGATGATCAATATCGTGGATCTGGGGCTGGTCTATGATGTGAAGCATGAAAACCGGATTGTGAATGTCGAGATGACGCTCACGAGTCCTGCGTGTCCGGCTGGGCCGCAGATTGTGCACAATGCGAAGACGGCACTCGAGAAGCTGGCAGGGGTCGATGAGGCGAAGATCGTGTTGACGATGTCGCCGCCGTGGACGCCGGAGCGGATGACGGAGGATGCGCGGGATCAGTTGGGGATTTTCTAAGGCGAATCGAGACTGGAACGCAGAGAGCGCGGAGGGGAGCAGAGGTCGCGGAGAAGAGGTTTCATGAGCCGAGATTCGTCGGGAATTTTCTCCTCGCTAGTGAATGCCTTCGGCGCAGCCACGCTGTTATTGGTTGCTTTCTATCTAGTCGCCTGGTGGTGGTTGCAGGCGAGAATCACTTACTCTGCAGGTTTGGTTGGTTTTGCTTATGAAACTGGCTCACCCGGAGGACTGGGAGACCCAACCCTTTTTTCACGAACATACTACATGAATATTATCGGGTGGATCTTTTTGAATCTGGGTTTATTGGCGGTTTTGACACTCCCGATCTGGGGTGCAATGCTCCTCGTGCGAGCTGGTGGAGGATCCTCTGCGGAGGATTCGACTCTTCGGCCTTGATGAGTAACGTCTCGCGGTTCAATTTGTTATGATTTCTGGGACGTTCGGGAGAGCCCGGCAATCAGAGCATTCAGAAGGAAGCGCGCACGTGATGTTGTGGGAAATTGAAGTTCGTCCGGCCGAGGGGCAGATTGATCGTGAAGGCCTGCGGCTGTTGAGCGAAGCCAAGTCGCTGGGATGCGAAACGGTCAAGGACGTCGCCAAGCGGACTGTCTTCCTGCTGGAAGGTGATTTTGACGAGGCGGCTGTGGCGTCAATCGCGAGTGATCTGCTGGCAGATCCCGTGACGGAAACTGCCAGGCTGACCAAGCTCCCATCACAGACCGTGACGCCCGATCAGAAGACCGTCAACGTCATGTTTCGTCCGGGGATGACGGACAACGTCGCTGAGACGATTCGCAAAGAACTGCTCGACCGCAGCTGGAAAGTGCAGACGGTCGCGACGGTGCATCGTTATCTGATCAATGGCGATGCGACAGAAACTGAATTGAGTCGCTTCACACAAAAAGTGCTCGCCAATGAGAAGATCGAGCGAGTCATCAATGGGCCGCTGAATATCTCGACCATCGCCGTCGGGAAGCCTTATAAGTTCGAGTTGAAAGAAGTTGAAATCGGTGCGCTCAATGATGAGCAGCTGACAGAGTTGAGCAAGAAGTGGCAGCTGTCATTGTCCTTGGCTGAGATGAAGACCATTCAGCAGTATTATGCGGACATGGGTCACGAGCCGACAGATATTGAGCTCGAAACGATCGCGCAGACATGGAGCGAACACTGTTCGCACAAAACGCTCGGCGGGCGGATCAAGTACCAGGATGACAAACAGACCATCCAGTATGAGAACATGCTGAAGGAGACGATCTTCAAGGCGACAATGCAGATCCGCAAGTCGCTGGGGGACAACGACTGGTGCGTCAGTGTCTTCAAAGACAACGCAGGAATCGTCACGTTCAACGACGACTTTGATGTCTGTATCAAAGTCGAGACACACAACCGCCCGTCGGCCCTCGAGCCATATGGCGGGGCCAACACCGGCCTAGGCGGGGTCATTCGAGATACGATCGGAACAGGACTGGGCGGCAAGCCTGTCTGCAGTACCGATGTCTTCTGTTTTGCTCCGTTTGATATTGCTCACCAGGACCTGCCGAAGGGGGTGCTGCATCCTCGACGAGTGGCTCAGGGAGTTGTTGCGGGTGTTCGTGATTACGGCAACCGCATGGGGATTCCGACCGTCAACGGGGCGGTTTATTTCGATAAGCGATACATCGGCAACCCGCTCGTTTACTGCGGCAACATCGCGATCATCCCGAAAGGGAAGCATGATAAGAAGGTCGAGCCGAATTCGTTGATCGTCGCGATCGGGGGACGGACGGGGCTGGATGGAATCCACGGCGCGACCTTCTCGTCCGACATTCTGACGGAGAAAAGCGAGACAGTGTCCGCAGGAGCCGTCCAGATCGGGAACGCGATCACCGAGAAGATGGTGATGGATGTTATTCTGCAGGCACGCGATCTCAACCTGTTCAATTCGATCACGGACTGTGGAGCTGGGGGTTTCAGTTCAGCCGTGGGGGAGATGGGGGCAGAGACCGGGGCAGAAGTCTGGCTGGACCGGGCACCGCTGAAGTACTCGGGGCTGACATACACAGAGATCTGGATCTCGGAAGCCCAGGAACGCATGGTCCTTTCGGTCCCACAGAAGAACTGGGATGCGCTGCGACAGCTGTGCGAAGCAGAAGGTGTCGAAGCGACGATCCTCGGGAAATTCACCGATACGCATCGCCTCGTGCTGAAATACGGCGACGAGCAAGTCGCCGATCTGGATATGGAACTGCTGCATGATGGACGTCCGCCGGTTGTCCGCGATGCGATCTGGAAAAGTCCGGACGTGACGATTCCTGACTACAGCGAGATCAAGGATGTCGACTTCAACGATCTGCTCCAGAAGATGCTGGCGACGCCGAATGTCGCGAGCAAGGAATGGATCATTCGTCAGTACGACCATGAGGTTCTGGCGGGAAGTGTCGTCAAGCCACTGGTTGGCGTGAAGAGTGACGGCCCTTCGGATGCTTCGGTCGTTCAGCCTGATTTGAAGAGCGAGCGCGGGATTGTTGTGGGATGCGGGATGAACCCGTCGTTTGGCGATCTCGACCCCTACTGGATGGCAGCGTCTGCGATCGATGAAGCTGTGCGGAACTGCGTTGCGGTTGGTGCGGATCCTTCGAAGATCGCGATTCTGGACAACTTCTGCTGGGGGAATACGAACCGGGCAGAGACGCTGGGTGCGCTCGTGCGGACGGCTCAGGCGTGTCACGACATTTCGATTGCTTACATGACGCCGTTTGTCAGCGGGAAGGATTCGCTGCACAACGAGTTCTCCTATCAGGATGGCAGCGAGCGAGTGACTGTTTCGATTCCTCACTCTCTGCTGATCACTGCCTTGGGCCAGATCGAGAAGGTTTCTTCTGCCATCACGATGGATGTGAAAGCACCGGGGAATCTGGTCTACCTCGTGGGAACGACGAGTCCGGAATTGGGTGGCAGCCTGCTGCATCAGCAGCTTGGTTTGACGGGTGGTCAGGTGCCGCATGTGGATCATCATGCCGCTCCGTCGCTGTTCCAGAAGCTGCATCAGGCGATCATGGCCGGCCACGTTGCAAGTTGTCACGATCTGAGCGAAGGTGGACTGGCTGTTGCAGCGGCAGAGATGGCCTTTGCAGGTGGCTGGGGCATGAAGCTGTCGCTGGCTCCCCTGGCTGGCAAAACGAGCTGCACGACCGATCTGGAAGCGGTCTTCTCAGAGAGCAACACGCGGTTCCTGGTCGAAGTCCCGCCAGCGTCTCGCGATGCCTTTGAATTCGATTTCAGCGGACAGCCTTGTTACTGCCTGGGAACCGTCGAAGCGGTCGGCCAATTGTCGATCAGCGGCCTCTCGGGGCGTGAAGTAATTAACTCGGATCTGGCGACGCTGAAGAACGTCTGGAAGAACGGGATTGCCTGGGAAGTGTAGGCGAAGGCTTCAGGTTTTGAGTAAAAAATAAAGGCTGCCGTGTTGAGAAACACGGCAGCCTTTTTCGTATTAACTTTATCTGAAATGAGGCGTTACTTTAGAATTCGCCGATGACATTCCCGTCACCACGTTCGTGGATACGCTGGTAAGTCAGTAAGGCGATGTTTTCTGAGAGGAACCGAACGGCACCGTCAGCCATGACACATTGGATTCCTCCCTTGTGCATACTGGAGGCAGTCCAGTCGTCGCCCCAGGTAGCCGCAGAGCGGTTGATCTGGTAGTTAGGGTCACGTCCTCCGAAGACTTCGACATCGAATGGTAAGACCCCCGAGTGCCAGGTCGCTGCTGCACCGGTCGTGTCGCGCGGTCCAATCCAGATTGAACCGCCCCAGTTGCATCGCTCTACTCCGCAACTGTTCAGGATGAAGGAATCCTGAGTCGTGCGTTCGCTGACCAACAAAGTATTGCTGGTTCCATCGACGATATCACGCATGCGGGTGTTGGAGTTGATCCAGGCGATGCCGCGTCGATCAATGGCGGCGCCGCTGCCGGCGTTGATGACATAGTTGCTTTTTCCGAAGCTGTTCTTATCGGTATTGACGCCGCCCATTGGGTCAGATGGGCAGTTGTAACTCGGGATCACAGCGCGAGCTGATGGAATGACATCTCCTGCCGTTCCATCGTTATTCGCATCGTTCCAATTGTGTGCGAAGCCTCGGGTTTCACTCCCGATGGTATCGTAAAGAGCAGGTTGCTCCATGAATGGGAGAATGAACGTTCCCCAGCCCAGGCTATTTCGATCCTGGTCAATCGTGGTTGGACCTGCGCCATCGTAGCCACCCGTGTTGCTGGTCAGTCCACCATTATCAATATAGCTGGGAGGAAAAATCGTGAACGTATCGTGATAGTTGTGGATCGCGATCCCGATTTGCTTCAGATTGTTCTTACAGGCGCTGCGTCGGGCGGCTTCACGAGCCTGTTGAACAGCGGGCAGTAGAATAGCGACAAGCGTCGCAATAATGGCGATGACAACCAGCAATTCGATCAGCGTGAACGCTTTTCGAACCTTGAACCAGGCAAAGACACGATTCATCGGATTCATCCTTCAGAGAGAAAAAAAATGAAGAGACAGAAGTGATTGAGCGAACAATTGACGTGTGAGTCGAATTATTTCGACAGCAGGGCAAAATCGACCGTGTTCTCACCCGACTTCACATCGGCCGTGAGTGTTGTCTTTGTGTTGTATTTTGCAGGAACAGGGTCTTTATAGTTGGGTGGCGGCGGGCCTTCTGTCGGTGTGCTGATACTCACCGAATGACTCCCAATTGCAGCTCCTTTCGCACCGCCGCTGGCATTGAGGGAGTATTTTCCCGCCTCATCTGTCGTGGCGAATGAAGCCGGCCCGTTTTCAGGGGTAAAAGTAATTGTGACCCCTTTCGCTGGCTGGCCGTCCAGTGTCACCGCGCCACTTACCTGGCCCAATTTCGGTGCATCTGTACCCTGAGCGCACCCAGCCAGGATCACTAATAGTGCGGTTAAAGCGTGTATTTGCTTCACAAAACGGCCTTTCGGAATGTTACACGACACTTCAACAAACAAATCAACATGTGTCAATAAAATACTATCATTGTGATTCTTGTTTCGCAATGTCTCTCAAACGAAGAAACGAAATTGCGCGAGCAGCCGGGCCGCAGAAGGGATTTACCGTTAAAGCCAAACGATATGCGGACTCTGCGGACACGTAGTCGCCCACGTAAGTTGCCATCTCCGCATGTCCTAACTGAGCTTTTTCTGACTTCGGATCGAGTTCGATAGCGAGCAGGAACTCTTTATTCGCATCCGCGGGTCGGTTCTCGCGAAAGTATCTCCAGCCCGTTGCGATCAGTCGTTTCAGCTTTGTTTGCTGGGCGAGTTCAGGTTGTCCCGCAGCGGTATAGACCTGCTCCAGGTTGCGGAACGCCATTTCGCTTGATTCCAGACGGGTCAGTTGCTCCCATTTCTGACGTGCAAGTTCCAGATTCCGAGTAAAGGTTGCAGCAGCGGCTTCAAAGCGGATGGTGTTGGCGTTGTTGACGTCTCTTTGCTTCATCACGAGAGCAACAAGGCTGAGATTCCGAGGATCCTGCTGACGCATGGCCAGCTCGCCTCGGAGTTCGATCGCCTGTTGTGTTTCCAGTTGAGGTTCGGTCGAGGCTTTGTTCAGAATGTCATCCAACTGCTTTTGTGCTCCTGCGAGGTTACCCTGCTCGAGCAATTTCTCAGCCTGCTTCAGACGTTTGGAAAACCCGAACTTCTCTTGAATGTTCTCGACAATGTTTTTGCGGAAGTCAGAAGGGAGCAGGTATGCACCGCGTTCGACGAGGCGGAGTTCTTCGAGCGTGCCCAGTTGGTCATCGAGTTGTTCGAGACAACGGGCTTTCCAGAAATGGAGTTCGAGGGAAAAGGGAACTTCTTCGATGAGCGGATCCAGAACCGCGATCGCTTCCCTGGGGCGACCGGAACGAGTCAGGAGTTTGGCGAGTTGGATCTGCGAGGGAAGAAAGTCTTTGTGCGACAGGAACGTCTGCTCGGCTTTCTCGGCGTCTTCCAGTCGTAGATAGTTGCGTCCGATGGAGTAGGTCGCGAGGTTGATCAGCTGTTTTTCTGAGTCGTCGATCGGCTTGGACTGGGTGACCAACTCGTACTGCGCAGTACTTTCTGCGATCAGACCAGAGCGGTCCAGACAGAAGGCGCGCTTGAATCGCGCTGGCATGTGCGTCGGAAATTCCGCCAGGACAAGTTCGTAGTGCTTGGCGGCGTGTTGATAGAAACCACCCGAGAGAAGGGCATCGGCTAATTCCAGCATACTGTCGAGACTGGCACTGGCTTTCTCAGAGAGGTCTTTGAGCTCCTCGGCGTAGTAGGGGTCCTGGAAAGTGATCTCAGGGATGTCGACGGGATAACGAACGACGTTTTCAGACGCCCCTTTTTCGTCTGCGACGTGACTGAGCTTCGTCCAGCCAAACCAGGCGAGTTCGCCAACCAGGACAACGATTAATAAGAGATTGAGCCATCGGATCATTGTGCCACCTCGCGACTTCGCTGAACCCACGCTGCGACTCTGCCGACACGGTCATAAGGACGCCTGAAATTCAAAGCGCCAGCGACAATGTCGAGTTTGCCATCGGCATTCAGATCACCAACCGCGACGGTCACCAGATGGATGGGATCACTGGCGATCTGCCAGGGTTTGAAGTTTTGCTGGCCATCGTTTTCAAGCCAGACAACGGCTGCATTTTTCTTTTCGTACCACTCGTTGGTCATGCTGACGAGGACGACATCCTGATCTCCGTCGCTATCGAGATCGCCCACCTGAGCAGCGTAGGTGCCGCCGAGGTCCGCGATGCGTTGTATCTTGAAGGCCCACCCTCCCTGGTTCTCGAACCAGTAGCAGCCGTGATACGGTTGGGGGTAGGCGTCGTAATCTTCGAGGTTATCGCCGACGGGGAGGACGAGGTCCATATCGCCGTCTTGATCAAGATCCGCAGCGACCAATCCGGCGCTGCCGAGATCAAAGTTGATGGTGAACCAGAGACGACGCGGAGTGAAGTTGCCCTTTCCGTCATTCTCGAAGCCCCAGAGTTCTTCTTCGTCCTGCGAGACGATGGCCGTGATGTCGAGGTCGCCATCGCCATCGAAGTCAGCCACGGGGACATGGATCGTGCCAGGAGCAGTCAGAAGCAGATGATCTTCGAAACGCAGGCTGCCGTGATTTTCCAGCCAGAGAACCTGACCTCGACTATAGCCGAAGACCGCGACGGCAAGATCGGTATCCCCATCCCCATCGAAGTCACCTGCCTGCACATCAGCGACTCGTCGGACCTGATCGAGAATGACGTGACGAACCATGCCGTCAGGTGTTTGCTCGAAGAGTTCGACACGGCCAACAACTTTATCATCGGGAAAAATGTTGCCGAGGATGGAGACAATGACATCGAGGTCGCCATCACGATCGATGTCCACGCAGGTGGCATGCGCGGGGGCGGCGACGTCTTCGATCAAAGGACGGGTCGCCCAATTGCCAGAGGCATCCTGCTCGTGAATCGTGACGCAGTTACGGCTGGCATCACACGTCAGGATGTCGTTGCGTCCATCGCGGTTGAAGTCGATGATCTGGACATTGGTAATGAGCGGGAGGCCCAGGGGTGGCTCATCGACCTTCAGAGGAGAAAATGCGAGCGGACTGGCCGGGTAACTTTTTCCGCCGGTGAAGCCAAGGGGGGCGGTCTTCACAACGGGTGCCGGCTCCGATGGGACTGGCTCGACGGAGGTCTGTTTCGACAGTCCCCAAATCGGCACGAGCACGACAGCTGCCAGCAGCACTACAAAAAACACGAGATCCAACTTCATGTCACATAGCCTCAGGGCGGAATGCGGCGGATGTTCAACGCCGGACATGATAGCGGGAGGTCACATAAAAATCCCTCTATGCGTGGGAGATTTTGTGGAAGCGTGTGCAGTGAGAAAATCAGCTGGCGTCGTCGTCTTTATTGAGGCGGTGGTAGAGGTCGAGGTAAAAAGTCGCGATGAAAACGACCAGCCAGGCGATCAGGAAGGTGATCGAGAAGCCTCCCATGAAGGGAGCAAAGGGGATGCGAAGTGCGTGAAGAATCAGCCAGAGAAAACCGGTGAGAGTAGACAAGAACAGCAGCATCAGGCTGGTGACAAAGAGGTGGCCAACAACAGGGCGAGTGGACATGGAGATTCACATCACAAAAGGACGGTGGATAGTGTCCAGAGTTTATCGAATGCCCCGGCATTGAAGAAGAGGGATTGAAAGCCAAGCGTCTGAAGCAGACGACCGAACGCGTTAATTCACAGCTTTTTGAAGGCGGTACCAGGCAGATTCGGCCCAGAAATATTGGGAGTAATAGAGGCGGGTGTAGTCGTAATGACGGATCAGGTCTTTGAGTTCGTCGCTGTGAGCACGCAGGAAGGTTTTGTCGGGAGTCAGTGAAACGATCCAGGCGGCGGAGGTTGGTTCGCGCACCAGTTCGGTTTCCATCTGTCGACGTGGAGAGACTTTATTGAAGGCCTTGAGTTCGATCATCGCGAGATCGGAAGCTTCTTTTTGAGTCGACTGCGCGACCCAGTATTCGTTCATCATGCGCCAGTTCATTTCGAACTGGGCTTTGTTGTCATTGTCATAGCGGGACGCCCAGGAGACGTTCTTGAAAGCGAGTTCAGCACTGGACTGGAGCCCCTGCGAGTAGGCGGCGCGAAGTGATTCGTCGGTTTCCATTTCCCAGAGTTCGCGGATCGCCCAGACACAGGAGCATGAGGTCCACGAATGGTACGGGCCATGTTCGTAAACGAGACCACGCTGGCAGACTTCCAGACGAGTCAGCATGTCAGGGCCGCCGCGCTCGCGGAGAGACTGCTGATAGCGGGCTTCCCAGGCGGGCTCTTGTGTGAGTTTCGAGACGAACTTCAAGATAAAGAGAAGTCGAGGCGAGCTTTCGAAGGTGATCGGGGCGAACGATCCACGGAGGTGAAAGGGTGGTTCTGCAGGAACATTCCAGTTGAGTTTGAGAAGAACGTCTGCGGTCGTGACGACGTGTTGTTTGATCCTCTCCACTTCTTCTTGCGTCGCGATACCGGAATCGAGATAGACAGCTAAGCCGATGAACCAGGGGAAAGTCTGATCATTGGAGCCCATGGCGTAATGGGATTTATCATCCGTACTAACGCCGCGACCAACGAAACCAGTGGTATCGCTGATCGAGTTGAGCAGGAGAAGCCCTTGGACCAGACGCCTCGCCTTTTCCGCGTCCTCGGGAGACTTTGTTTGCTGATAGCGATTTACAATGGCATCCAGGTACATGCCGTTGAACATGCCGCCGTTTTCAATGGGCGACCACCAGCCGAGGGCATTGGGTTTGCCGAGTTGGCATTCTTCGGGCGTCGGGATGCTGACGTCTCCGTTGAGATCTGCGAAGTCGAGCATGATGCCTTGCTTGTCGACAAAGCGGCGCCAGATCTCGCTGTGAGCCTGTTCGATCGCGACGTCAGCCGATGCGTGAGCGTGTGGATAAGTCCGAGTCGATCTCGGCGTCTGGGCAGCGAGCGGGAGAGTGATTGCCAGGAAGATCACGATTACACGGAGACAGAACGTCATGTGGGGATACCTGTGAGTGCAGCGGGAGAAGCGGGGCTCGTTTCAGCGTAATCATGTTCACTGCACACGTCAACGCGTGAGCCAGCATTGATCCAATCGAATCGAATCCGGACAAAATGGACAATCTTTAGCACTAATTGGTCACATTTGTGAGTTCTTTGTTAGGATGTCTATCGCAGGAGGCAACTTCTGATTCAAGGACGATTGGTCAGCCAGATCTGGGATTCGCGTCAATGCTTGAGACAGCCGGGATGTTGAAGGTCCTGAAGAAGGAAGAGTGGTTCCACGAGGACGGCTTTCCGATCTGCGTGCATCGTCGTGAGCCTCAAGAGCCCTTCGGTCCGCACACGCATGAATTCGCCGAGATCGTCGTCATTCTGGGTGGAACTGGTTTACACGTCACCGGTGATGAAGGCTGGCAGTTGAGCAGTGGCGATGTGTTTGTCATCGGGGGTGATCGTCCTCACGACTATCAGCAGATGCGGGACCTGAGGCTGGTCAACATCCTGTTTGATATGGATGCGCTGGCGATCGATGCGAAAGATCTGCTGTCGCTGCCGGGGTATCATGCGCTCTTTAAGCTAAGTCACGTCTGGCATTCCAAGCACCAGTTTCGCAGTCGGATGCACCTGTCGGTCAAGGAACTGCAGAGTATCGAGGTCGTCGTCGATCGACTCGAAAATGTCCTGGCAGAGCGACGTGCGGGATTTCAGTTTCTCGCGCGGGCGTACTTCATGCAGATCATGGGTCTGCTGTCCGTCTACTATGAACACACGATTCACCCGAAGTCGCAGGATCTGCTCAAGATCGCCAAAGCGATCACGTATCTGGAATCGATGAACGATCTGGAGGTCACCCTGGAAGACCTCGCGCGCGCCTCCGGGATGTCGAAGCGGACTCTGATTCGTTCGTTCCAGGCCGCATTCGGGAAGTCACCCATTGCGTATCTGATTGAAGCGCGGGTGCAACGCGCGACGGAGTTGCTGCGTTCGACGGAGAAAAACGTGACCGAAGTCGCGATGGAAGTCGGGTTCAATGACAGCAACTATTTCTCGCGTCAATTTCGCAAGCTGATGCATTTGTCGCCGAGAGAATATCGCAAGCGCGTCATGGCAGAAACATGACGGATCGGTAGCGACTGAGCGGGCGTATAGAGCGTAGGATCCGAGAAGATCAAATAAATATTGAGTGCTCTTGTTGTGTTGGGTATATTTTAACGCAACTTTAACAGACATCCAATGTGGTCACTCACAGATGAGCATGACCGGCTGTCGTTAACATCCTTGTTAGTCCGCGCTCCGCCTGACCAGGAACTGACCCGTGATTCAGATGACGAATCCTAGCCACCAAAGCATTCGTAGTATTTACCAGGCCGGCGTGAAAGAAGCGCTGCGTCATAAGTGGATCGAAAGCCAGAAACGTGGCTACGATGTCGGGATCGATGCGATCCATGAGTGGTTCGATAAGTATTGGCGCGAGTATTGTCGCTATCGCAATCTCGAACATGTGTGTGGATCGATGTGCTGGGACGAGTTTGACGTGCAGAGATTTGGACGGATTGAAGAGCTGCTGCATTCAGGTGATTTGCTACTCGACCTGATTTTAGAACGCGTGATGGTCGGCTGGGAAAACCTTCAGATCCTGGTCTGGGCCCATGAATGGGGCCTGCCAGTGGAACGAGTGCTGAGCATTTTGACGCAGTTGGATATTAACAGTGCACGATTAGCTCCCAGGTATGCCATGTAGAGTAAGCCGTTCCTTGGGGATGGCTCTCTGAGACGACGAGCGTGATATTCAGGCTGCATGTCCGATGCAGTTTTCGTTTCGACGATTTCGACTATTGCGACAGATTCGAGGGCGGAGTAGAATTCTTTCGTACAGATAACGAGAGGATGCTGCCAATGGCCACCATGATTCCAGAGAATTTCGAAACCGTTGCGCCAAGTGAGGCTGATGCCCTTCTGGCATTGGAATCAAGTCGACTACTTGCAACTCAACAACTCGGCAATCAGTCCAGCATCCGCCTTCGACTTGAAGGCGATAACATGGAACCGATTTCCGTGCCCGCATCCGCAGTCCGGTTGTTTCTTCACTTGCTGACAGAGATGTCTCAGGGAAATTCCGTCACCCTGATTCCGACTCATGCAGAACTGACAACCCAGCAAGCCGCCGACTTGCTCAACGTATCGCGCCCCTACGTTGTTAAACTTCTCGATGAGGGAAAGATGCCATTCCGGACGGTTGGAAAGTTTCGTCGTATCCGATTTGATGACCTGATGGCCTACAAACGCCAAGACGACGAGATGCGAGCAAAATTTGCTGATGAATTGACCGCGTTGTCTCAAGAGCTAGGTGGTATGGGTTACTGATGGAACTGCCTGTCACGGTTGTTTACGACGCCAACACTCTGTATTCGGCCCCGCTCCGTGATCTGTTCATCAGGCTGGCGTTGGCTGGGCTGGTCCGGGCTCGGTGGTCAAACGCCATCCATGAAGAGTGGATGCGTAGCGTTGTATTGAACCAACCCACCGTCACTCGCGAAAAGGCCGAAAGAGTGCGGGACTTGATGGACTTGAACGTGCGAGATGGCCTCGTGACTGGGTACGAAAATCTGATTGATGGCCTGAAACTTCCCGACCCCGATGATCGCCACGTTCTCGCTGCCGCTATCCATACGAAGGCTGAAGCCATCGTCACGTTCAACCTGAAAGACTTCCCCGCGAGTCTCCTTGCCGCCCATAGTATTGTGGCGATGCACCCGGACGAATTCGTAGCAATGCTATTCGATGCCGCCCCTGGATCTGTTTGTGGTGCAGTCAAACGTCAGCGGGAGGCGTTACGTAACCCGCCAAAGACGACAGAGGAACTCCTCGCCACGCTTGAAAATCAGGGGTTGATCCAAACCGTGATTCGCCTCAAACCGTTCATTAACCTGATCTGAGCCCATAACGGGCAGTCTTCCTCCTTTTCAGCTAGTCAGCTATCCTCGCGATGCGACGTCATTACATATCATCGAAGGAGGCGAGGGACGGTTGGCAGAGCAGGCGGGAGCGAAGAAGAAAACATTGCTGCATCACTTTCGGCTGGTCAGTCTGCTGACGCTGGGGAGTCGTGTGTTGGGGATGGCGCGGGATGTCGCGATGGCGGTCATGTTTGGCAATGGGGTGATCCTTGATAGCTTCACGCTCGCGTTTCGACTGCCGAATCTTGCCCGGACGATTCTAGGCGAAGGAACACTTTCGACAGCGTTTTTGCCAGTGTACGTGCGGGAGATGATGTCGGTCGGGCCGCAGGCTGCGGATCGGCTGGCGAGTGTGTTTCTGCTGTTTCTCGTCGCGCTGTTAGGGGCGATTGTTGTTGTCTTTGAGCTGGGTGTGCTGGGGTTATCGCTGGTCGTGAGTCTGTCGGATGAGTTTCAATTGTTGCTCGAACTCAATGCGATCATGTTCCCGTATATCCTGCTGATTTGCCTGTCGGCTCAACTCAATGCGGTTCTCAATGCGCGAGAGCACTTTGCATGGCCGGCGCTGATGCCCTGGGTGTTGAATCTCACCTGGCTGGTGGCGGTCCTGGCGTCTTGGTGGTTGATTGAATCACCGACGCGACAGATTCAGTTCATCAGCGTATCGATCATTCTCGGCGGAATTGCTCAATTGTTCGGGAGTTGGTTTGCACTCAAGCGATGCGGATTTGTGTTGAGTCGTGATGTCGGCGGAGACGCATGGAAAGCAGACTGGGAGCGTGTGAAGGGGTTGTTGTGGTCGTTGACGCCGATTCTGTTGAGCCTGTCGGTGACACAACTCAATACGCTGCTCGATAGCGTCATTGCCTGGGGGCTGGCGTATGTGCATGGCTTCGTCGAAGCGGGTGGGCTGGCGTGGCTGCCGAAGTTCAGTGATGGCTCTGCTTCTGCGCTTTACATCGGGCAGCGACTGTATCAGTTTCCGCTCGGGATTTTCGGAGTCGCGCTGGGGACGGTGCTTTATCCGCGATTGACCAAGGCGCGACATGAAGACGGTGATGCCTTTGCTCAAGAGGTCATCAAGGGGCTGAGGCTGATTCTCTTGTTGGGGCTACCAGCAAGCGTGGGATTATGTTTGATGGCACAGCCTGTCACAGAGACGTTGTTTCATCACGGAGCCTTCGACATGGAAGACGTGACGCAGACGAGCCACATGATCGTTGGCTACGGTGTTGGCGTTTGGGCGTTTATGCTGCTGCTGATTATGAACCGGGCGTTCTATGCCCTGGAAGATCGCTGGACGCCGTTGCTGGCGGGGTTCATTTCGGTCGCGGTCAATATCGTCATGAGCTTCACGTTGATCATGTTTCTGAACGCCCCGGGACTAGCCGTCGCGACATCGGTGGCTTCAGCGGTACAAGTCGGGTGGTTGTTGTGGAAACTCAAACAGAAAACCCCTTCGATCAGATTACGTTCTCTCTGTCGTCTCGTGGGAATCAGCTTGATCGGGTGTTTTGTGATGGGGTTGGTTTCAAACGTCTTCTTCCAGCATTTGGAGAATCAGGACATGTCGACACTGTGGCGAGGCGTGTCCATTCTCACACAGATCGCAGCATGTGCCGTTGCGTATGGAGCTGTTGTTGTCGGGATGGGAGTCGAAGAGGTTCGGGGTGGCTGGAAGCGGTCATAGAAAGAAGGCACTGGCACAGCCAGTGGCACCCGGCGTGCGAAGTTGGCAGGTTCGTGGCGTGACTGGCGGGAAAGCCTGTCAGGCTGTCAGGATGGCAGGGACCCGACGAAGGTGCCAGAGCATGCCGAAATGGCGCAAAGTGTTTTAGGGGAACACTTAACGAGCCAGAATTCGCTCGGGCACGTCAATTGCTTTCTCTTGACTGTGTGGTGTCCGGACTCTGCATCTGTGGCAGGGACGGTCCGTTTCGCGAAACGAGCGACAGGGATGGACTGATCTGAATTGGCCGACGTTACGTGATGTGACGCGGGTGACAGAAGACAGGATTTTGTTTCGCGATACCATGTTTGGTTCGCCCCCAGTTGAAACCGGGGCGATGGAATTGAGAACTTTGACAGCTCATTGACTATGACTGTCTTCTGGATTTGTATCCTTCTCCGACATCCAAATAACGTAGGTAGTCAACAATTTTGAGGAGTGACCGTGGCTAAACTGTTAACCTTCGACGAAGATGCTCGCAAACAGTTGCTGGAAGGCGTCTCGAAGCTGGCAAAGGCCGTCAGTAGTACGTTGGGACCTCGTGGTCGCAACGCTGTTCTGGACAAAGGCTGGGGTTCACCAAAAGTGACCAAAGACGGCGTGACCGTCGCTGAAGATATCGACCTCGAAGACCCGTTTGAAAACGCTGGTGTTCAACTCGTCAAGGAAGTCGCTTCCAAGACAGGTGATCTGGCTGGCGACGGGACGACGACTGCCACCGTGCTGGCAGAAGCGTTGTACCGCGTGGGTCTGAAGTACATCGCGGCTGGTGCCGATGCGATGTCACTGTCTCGCGGGATGAACAAAGCGGTTACTGCTGTTGTCGAACAACTGCACAGCATGGCCAAGACCGTTAAGGCATCCGATCGCGAAGCGATTAAGACTGTCGCGACGATCGCTGGTAACAACGATGAAGAAATCGGCGAAATCCTCGCTGACGCTCTGCTGAAAGTCGGCAAAGACGGCGTCATCACGATCGAAGAAGGCCGTGGCGTTCAGACAGAAGTTGAACTCGTCGAAGGGATGCAGTTCGACCGCGGATACCTGTCTCCCCACTTCGTCACGAACGAAGATGATCAGGAATGCGTGTTTGATAACTGCCGCATTCTGATCTTCGAAGAAAAGATCAGCAACGTGAAGTCGCTGGTGCCGCTGCTGGAAAAAACCTCCAAGGCCAACGTGCCTTTGCTGATCATCGCTGAAGACGTCGAAGGGGAAGCGCTCGCGACCCTGGTCGTCAACAAGATGCGCGGCATTTTGAAGATCTGTGCCGTCAAGGCTCCTGGGTATGGCGATCGTCGCAAGGCGATGCTGGAAGACCTGGCTGTCCTGACGAAAGCCACGGCGATCTTCAAAGACCTCGGTGTCAAACTCGAAAACGTCGAACTGTCTGACCTGGGCGTTGCCAAGAAGGTCATCATCAACTCCGGTAACACGACGATCGTCGAAGGTGCTGGATCGAAGGCAGATATCAACGGCCGTGCGGATCTGATCCGTCGTCAGGTCGAAACGACTGACAGCGATTATGATCGCGAGAAACTGCAGGAACGTCTGGCCAAGCTGGCTGGTGGCGTGGCTCAGATTCGTGTCGGTGCTCCGACCGAGACCGCCATGAAAGAGAAGAAAGACCTAATCGACGATGCGTTGGCTGCGACCCGCGCTGCGATCGAAGAAGGGATTGTTCCTGGTGGTGGAACGGCTCTGGTTCGCTGCCACGAAGCACTCGAAGGTCTGAAGCTGAAAGACGACGAAGCTCTCGGCGTCCAACTGGTTCGCGATATCCTCGAAGTGCCAATTCGCAAGATCGCTGAAAACGCCGGTCTGGAAGGGGCTGTTGTCGCCAACAATGTTCGCAAGAACAAGAATAAGAACTATGGCTACAACGCGTTGACCGAGCAATACGGCAACATGTTCGAGATGGGCGTCGTCGACCCGACGAAGGTTGTTCGTACCGCTCTGCAGAACGCTGCGTCGGTGGCTTCTCTGCTCATCACGACGGATTGCATCATCGTCAATGAGCCGAAGGAAGAAGAAGCTGGCGGACACGACCATGATCACGACCACGGCATGGGTGGTATGGGAGGCATGGGCGGAATGGGTGGCATGGGCGGAATGGGCTTCTAAGCCGATGCGAAACGAGAAGGTGCGGAAAATGAGTCGCACCTTTCCCCTGAAGCAATTTTGGTGCGGTTCGCAAACCCTCACTAGCACCCTACATTCAGTCTGAGATCAATAGCGGGGGTGGGAGCTGATTAGACCCTAGAGCCCACCCTCATCCGCCCTTCGGGCACCTTCTCCCCTCAAGGGAGAAGGGACAAGATCCCGCTCCTTTCGAGGAGATGGGACAAAAACTAAAACACTACATACATCTGACTTATCTATTGGAGTATTTCAACATGGCCCTGAATCCTCTTGATGATCGCGTTGTTGTTCAGCCACTGGAAGCCGAAGAGAAGACTGCTGGCGGGATTCTGCTGCCAGATTCGGCCAAGGAAAAGCCACAGCGTGGTAAGGTCATCTCGACTGGTCCTGGTCGTCTTCTGGACAGCGGCGAGCGATGCCCGGTTGCTGTTGGCAAGGGTGACGAAGTCCTGTTCAGCAAGTACGGCGGAACGGAAATCGAAGTTGACGGCGTGCAGTACAAGATTCTGCGCGAGAGCGACATCCTGGCGAAGGTTGTTGGCTAGTTGAGTTGGCGCGGGCTTGATTTTCCTGCGCCTGACATTGTCACCTGGAATCAATAGCGAGGGTGGGAACGAATTAGACCCTATCGCCCACCCTCATCCGCCCTTCGGGCACCTTCTCCCCTCAAGGGAGAAGGAACTAAATTCCGCTCCCCTCAAGGGAGATGGGACAAGACTGCGATCCCTCATCCGGTCTCGAAGACTCGACCACCTTCTCCCCGAGGGAGAAGGAACAGAATACACAAACAACCTCCTACGGAGATTTGATCAGTGGCTAAGCAACTCCTGTTTGATGATCGTGCTCGGCTGAAGCTGCAGAAGGGTGTTCGTACCCTGGCTGATGCAGTCGCTGTCACGATGGGCCCGACCGGCCGGAACGTGATTATTGAGAAAAGCTTTGGGAACCCGCTGGTGACCAAAGACGGCGTGACTGTTTCTAAGGAAATCGAACTCGAAGATCCGTTTGAGCACATGGGTGCCAAGCTGGTTAACGAAGTCGCTTCCAAGACCAGCGACACCGCCGGTGATGGAACGACGACGGCGACCGTTCTGGCTCGCTCGATCTATGAAGAAGGCCTGCGAACAATCAATCTGGGTGCCAACCCGACTGTTGTTCGACGTGGTATCGACAAGGCGGTTGCGGCTGCTGTTGCTCAGCTGACCAAGATGGCCAAGCCTGTCGAGAACAAGAGCGAAATCGCCAACGTTGGCTCGATCTCGGCTAACAATGACAAGTCGATCGGAACCCTGATCGCTGACGCGATGGAAAAAGTCGGTCGCGATGGCGTGATCACGGTTGAAGAAGGCAAGTCCAACGAGACGACCCTGAAGCTGACCGAGGGGATGCAGTTCGACAAGGGTTACATCAGCCCTTACTTCATCAACAATCCAGACACGATGAAGTGCGAACTCGAAGATGCCCTCATCCTGATCTTCGAGAAGAAGGTCAGCAGCCTGCGAGACATTCTTCCTCTGCTGGAGAAGGTCGCCCAGTCTGGTCGTCCGTTCCTGATCATCGCCGAAGATGTCGACAGCGAAGCGTTGACGGCTCTGGTCGTCAACCGCCTGCGTGGCGTTCTCAACGTCTGTGCAGTCAAAGCTCCTGGCTTTGGCGATCGTCGCAAGGCGATGCTGGGCGATATCGCGGTTCTGACCGGCGGTACGCTGATCTCTGAAGACCTTGGCCTGAAGCTCGACAAAGTCGAAGTGAGCCACCTGGGCCAAGCCAAGCGAATCGAGATCACCAAGGACAACTGCACGATCATCGAAGGCGAAGGCGAGAAGAAAGAAATCGATGCTCGCATCGGCCAACTGCGTAAGCAAATGGCGGAAACCGACAGCGATTACGATCGTGAGAAGTTCCAGGAACGTCTCGCCAAGCTGACCGGCGGCGTGGCTGTCATCTCTGTCGGTGCTGCGACCGAAGTCGAGATGAAGCAGACCAAGGCCCGTATGGAAGATGCGCTGCATGCGACCCGCGCTGCTGTCGAAGAAGGCATTCTGCCAGGTGGCGGCGTTGCTCTGCTGCGTTGCGTGAAGGCTGTCAAAGCCGTCGAAGCCGTCGGTGATGAGAAGATCGGCGTGGATATCATCGTCCGTGCTCTTCAAGCCCCGATCCGCCAGATTGCCAGCAACGCTGGCCTGGATGGTTCGGTCATCGCTGACGAAGTCATCAACATGAGCGGCAATAACGGATACGACGCCAGCACCGGCGAATACGTCGACATGGTCAAGAGCGGCATCATCGACCCAGCCAAGGTCGTCAAGAGCGCCCTGACCAATGCGGCTTCGATCTCCGGGATGATGCTGACGACGCAAGTCCTGATCACCAAGACTGGTGATGACAAGTCGAAGAAGGCCGGTGAAGGCGTGATTCGCTAGGGTGGATTTGTTCGATGTTGTGAAGATCCCCCCCCGGTCATTGACCGGGGGCTAAATAAGCGAGACATCGAGCGAAAACTGAAGTTCAAATGGGCCACTCCAAACGGGGTGGCCTTTTTTGAGTGTCGTGCGGAAAATACAAAACTGATTCACACAGGCAGCAATGCCTGTGCTACCGGGTGAATTGAACCATGGTGGGTCGAGGCCCACCCAACATAAGACTTGATATGACATGGCTGGAAAACGAGATTTCTACGAAGTCCTCGAAATCGAACGGACGTCGACGGTTGAGGAAATCAAAAAGGCTTACCGCAAGGTGGCGTTGAAGAATCACCCGGACCGCAACCCGGGGGACGAAGAGGCGATCCGACGCTTTAAAGAAGCCTCGGAAGCGTATGACGTTCTGGGTGACCCGGACAAAAAGTCTCGCTATGACCGGTATGGGCATGCGGGACTGGGGGCTGGCGCGGCTGGCGGCGGATTCCAGGATGTTTCGGATATCTTCGACGCGTTCGGCGATCTGTTCGAGGGCTTTGGACTGGGTGGTGGGCGTCGTCGCGGTGGCGGCGGGACGCGCGTGCGTCGAGGGGATAACCTCAAGACATCTGTGACGATCGATATGCTCGAAGCGTATCGCGGCGTGACCAAGACTGTCAAAATCAAGCGACACAAAGCCTGCAAGACGTGTAGCGGAACGGGAGCCAAGCCTGGCACGAGTCCGGTGACTTGTGATTACTGTGGCGGGCGTGGGCAGGTCGTGCAGTCGCAGGGCTTCTTCCGGTTGCAGACGGTTTGTCCGGCTTGTCAGGGGGAAGGCAAAGTTGTTCGCGATAAATGTGCGGACTGCAGCGGCTCGGGGATGGATATCGAATCACAGACACTCGAAGTCAAGATCCCTGCAGGGATCGACAACGGCATGCAGATGTGTCTGCGTGGCGAGGGAGATATCGGGCCGGAGAACGGGCCGCGGGGCGATCTGTATATTGACGTCAACGTGAAGCCTCACCCGCTGTTTGAGCGCGAAGGGCTGCATCTGATCTGTCGGGTTCCGATTACGTTCACGCAGGCCGCGCTCGGGACAGAGATCGAGATCCCTGCGCTCAGTGGTCCGGAAACTTTGAAGATTCCGAGTGGCACGCAACCTGGGGAAGTCTTCAAAATGAGACACAAGGGAATGACCGATCCGAGCGGACGTTCCAGCAGCATTGGTGACCTGCACGTGATGATTCAGGTGGAGGTGCCCAAGAAGCTCGACAAGGAGCACGAGAAACTGCTGCGGAAACTCGCTGAGCATGAGCAGGCGAATGTCAGTCCGCATCGAAAATCGTTTTTTGAGAAGATCGCAGAGGCGATTTCCGGGCAGGCGGGTTCGGACGATTAGTTGACACATTAAGAATGAAACGCACTGGCGGAGCCAGTGGCATTCGGCCACCCGGAAAAGCACAGACATTTTTGAATGAACAACGTCTTCGAGTGGGATGAAAACTTCCCTCATCCGACCTCGAAGACTCGGCCACCTTCTCCCCGAGGGAGAAGGGACAAATAAGAAGAGGTGTGATATGGACGATACGAATCAGTCGGCACAGGATCCGGATGAGATCAATCTGGGGACTGACGAAGCGGGGATGGAATCGACGATGGAGTTCAATCCGGTCGAGAAACTGCTCAAGGAAAAGTCTGAGCTGGAAGATCGTCTGCTGCGGACGCATGCGGAGTCGGAGAATATTCGACGTCGTCTGCGCAAGGAAATGGACGATGCCCGGAAGTATCAGAACCTCGACTTCGCGCGAGGCGTGCTGCCGATTGTCGATAACCTGACGCGGGCTGTTGGTGCTGCGGAAAACAATGCCTCGATGGAGCAACTGCTGACCGGCGTGAAGATGGTGCTCAAGCAGTTTGAGGACATTCTCAGTCAGTATCAGATTCAGCCGATTGCTTCTGTCGGTCAGAAGTTTGATCCGAACATTCACGAAGCGATTTCGATGCAGCCGAGTATCGACCTGGAGCCGAATACGGTGATGCAGGTGGTGGAGAATGGGTACCAGCTGCATGATCGAGTGATTCGCCCGGCGAAGGTGATTGTGAGTACGCCGGTTGCGGGGTAGTGTGGGCGTAGCATTCGGCCCTCTCGTGCGTATGATTGCGTATGGTGACGGGTCTTGTGAGCTTTGCTCACCCAGCCATGAACGGCTGGGCCACCCTGAAGAGAGAGAAGAAAATGCCTCACGTTTTATGACACATTAGAGCGCAATATAGCCTAGCGCTCACCCTCATCCGTCGTCGAAGCGCCGACACCTTCTCCCCTCAAGGGAGAAGGGACGAAATATCGCTCCCGCGAGGGAGAAGAGTCATTTTGAGTTCATCGTTTTTTGAGAATTGAAGATGCCGACATACGATTATAAATGCAAAGCTTGTGAGAATGTGTGGGAAGAGTTTCAGTCGATCACGGCTGAGGCGACGAAGGTTTGTCCGAAGTGTAAGAAGAAGAAAGCTGAGCGGGTCATCAGTGGGGGTGGCGGGCTGATCTTCAAGGGGTCGGGGTTTTACATTACGGACTATCGCAGCGACTCTTACAAGAAGAGTGCGGATGCGGATAAGGGGTCTTCGTCGGGTGGGGCGAGTAAGCCGGAAGCGAAGTCGGAGAGTAAGCCTTCGAAATCGGAGTGATCGGGGCGTGGGATACCAGGGCGGTCGCAAGAGGTTGTCTGGGAGTTTTTGGGCGTACTCAGACCGGTTATTATGATTGAATGCACAAGGGACAGGGGGTTCACACCCCCCGCTCGCCTGGGGGAACGAAGATGATTAGTCCGCGGTTGTGTCCGGTTTGTGAGAAGCCTTTGGGGCCAGAGGTGACGAGTGAGTCGGCGTGTTTTCCGTTTTGCTCTCGTCGGTGTCAGCAGATTGATTTGCTGAGATGGAGTCAGGGGAAGTATGCGATTGTGGAACCGTTGAGTCCGGATCAGGTGATGGAGCAGCTGGACAAAGAGGGCGGTGAGGAGTTGGAGGAATGGGAAGAGTAGTTTGGTGACCTACTTTCCATTTAACCGCCAGGAGAAGTAAGAATGACGTGTGAGAGTGCCCTCGAATGTTCATCTATTTCTTGATCGCATCTTGGCGCGATTCCCTCATCCGGCCTTCGGCCACCTTCTCCCGGGGGGAGAAGGGAAACTTGACTGGCATTGTCAGTGGGTGTCTGGTTGGCTTATGATTTCCGTTTCGATTCAAGATTCACCCGCTGCGGGCGAATTGTTGAAAAATGACTTTCCTGCCTCATTCAAGCCTACCGGATCGACTCGCACGTATGAGTTTAGCCCCTCCGACGACGACTGCCCCTGATGTGAAAGCCAACGCGGCTGTGAAACGTGATCCAAAAGTTCCGGTCGTTGCGCTGAAGAACCCTCTGATTGCGGGTGTGCTGGCGTATTTGATTCCCGGTGCCGGGCATTTTTACCAGGGACGGATGTTCAAAGCCGTTTTGTACTTTGTCTGTATTCTCTCGACGTTTGGATTCGGGGTGAGTATTGGCGAAGGACGTCCGGTTTACATGTATTACTACAACCGGGTCGATGATGGTCCCAAGCAGGAAATCTTCATGGAAGTGCCTGCCGATATCATCGTGCAGGACGACGTGCAGGCGAATGGTTCGCGTCGGTTCAGTCAGCGTTTACTCAATTATGGGTATCTCGCCCAGGTGATGGTGGGTCTGCCGGCGCTGCCGGGATATTTTCAGACCTCTCGCTATCACCCTGAGAATAAGACCGAACAGAAGGCTTCTCTGCAAAAAGGGTATGAGGGAGAATTTGAGGGTGGACTGGTCGGTTACCGCGAGAATGACAAAGAGGTCCAATACCCGGCCAAGGGGCGAGTAGTTTTGAAGCTTGCCAATGCTGACGTGGAATCGATTGTCGGGACGTTCAATGGTTCGGTCACGATCGATGGTCGTGATGAGCCAGTGGTGTTGGAACTGGGGCATCAGGTCAAACTGGGCGTGCCGGTCTTTGCGGATCCTCGTCGTGGCGTGATTGCCGGTGTGACCAATCCGGAACTTCTCAAGCTGGCGATGGCTCAGCTGCAAGGCTCGACGCCGCGTGCGTTCAAGGACTGGTATGGAGTTCCCATCGAAGATGCGACGCTGCAGGTGTTGAATCAGAACCTGGGGAAAAACTGGGAACTGTCGATGGTGTTTACGTGGATCGCGGGATTGCTGAATATTCTGGCGATCTGGGACGCGATCGAAGGGCCTGCGTATGGACGCGGGGATGAACAAGACGAAGACGAACAACCTGCGGGCGGTCCTGAACCGTCGGTCGCTTAAAGGGAATCTGACATGAATGTGACGTTTTATCTGCCGCCGCTGGCGCTCGCGATCAGTCTGGTTTACTCGGCGAGTCGTTATGAGTTACCGGCGAAGATTTTGTCGAAGTCGATGGCGTTGTTTTTCCAGATCATGGTGTTCATGGGGCTGGTGATGGGGGTGTTGTATTTCCTGTCTTATGCGCTGTAGGGAAGATTGAACCGCGGGTGGACGCGGATGAGAGAGAAGCCGAGGTGGGGTGCACGTCGGCTTTTTTTGTGTGCGGAATGGAAGACCTTGCCTTGAGTTGGTTGAGCAATGCTGGCGTGCTGATGCCTGGCGCTCACCCTCATCCGCCCTTCGGGCACCTTTCCTGAGGAAGACTACCGCGTCGTTCACTCTCGCCTTCTCGGCGAGAGTGAACTCCTTGCTTCCACCTCAAGGGAGAAGGGACGAAATGCCGCTCCTCTCAAGGGAGGAGATAGGGCTTTATTCAATTCGCAGAGTTCCCTCATCCGACCTCGAAGACTCGGCCACCTTCTCCCCGGGGGAGAAGGATTTATGAGGGAGAAGGACAGAATTACCATTCGATGGGTTTGCCGTCTCGGTAGAAGCCGCCGGTGAGGGTGGGGGCGGCTTCGAGGGCGAGCCAGAGGATGCCGGCGGCGCCTTCGGGAATGGAACGAGGAGCGCTTTCGCCGCCCATGTCGGTTTTGACCCAGCCGGGGCAGACGGAGTTGACGGCGACCTGGTCCTTCAGTTTCTCAGCAAGCATGAGAGTGATGCCGTTGAGGGCGAGTTTGCTCAGGCAGTAGCTGGGATTGTCGGCAGAGAGGCCGGTGATCTGGCCTAGGCCGCTGGAGACATTGATGATGCGCGGCTGGGTGGCTTTTGTCAGGTAAGGCAGAAATTCCTGGACGACTTCCAGAGGCCCGAAGGTGTTGGTCTGGAGGGTATCGACCATGCGCTCACGTGAGATATCAAGAATATTCAGCCCCTGGTCGGGGTAGATGCCGGCGTTGTTGATGAGGATGTCGAGCTGGGATTCGAGTTCGCCAAATCGCTGGGCGGCGGCGCGAATGCTGTCGGAGTTACTTGTGTCGATGGCGAGCCAGTGGGCGATGCCTTCGATGTCGTCAACGAGTTCAGTATCGACGGCGAGATCGCGGGTGCCGAAGTAGACGTTGTGGCCCTGATTGACAAGTTCGCGTGCGACTTCGCGGCCGATGCCGCGGGTGGCTCCTGTGACGAGAATCGTGCTCATGGAAGTACTCCTTGGATGTGGTGGGAGGGCATGGCTATTGTCGCAGAGGGGAGTGGGGGAAGGAAGGAGGAAATTGGAAGGGTGAGTGTGTTGACCGTTCGCAGAGGTCCCTCATCCGACATCGAAGACTCGGTCACCTTCTCCCGGGGGAGAAGGGACGGAATCAAGAGAAGAGGCGAGACGCGTGGAGCGAGATCTCTTTGGCGATCTGCAGGGAGGCGGTGGCGGCGGGGGATGGGGCGTTGAGGACGTGGACCATGCGTTCGGTTTCGGCCCAGAGGAAGTCGTCGACGAGTTGGCCGGAAGTGCTGAGGGCCTGAGCGCGGATGCCGGGGGTGGCGGGGGTGAGGTGGTGGGAGCGGATTTCGGGGATCAGTTTTTGGAGGGCTTTGACGAAGGCAGGTTTGCTGAGAGAGCGGTGAATTTCACCAAGCCCCATGCGCCAGTATGTTGATGCGAGATGGAGAAAGCTGGGTGAAGCGAGAGTGTTCAAGGTGTCTTGCAGGTTGAAGTCGAATTTGCCGTAGCCTTCCCGCGCGAGGGCGAGGACGGCGTTGGGGCCGCTTTCGATGCCGCCGTGGATCATGCGGGTGAAGTGGACGCCGAGGAAGGGGAAGCGCGGATCGGGGACGGGGTAGATGAGGTTGTTGCAGAGGTGATGGGCGTCGGGGGTGAGTTCGAAGTATTCGCCTTTGAAGGGAACGATGCGACACGCGGGAGCGAGACCAGCTGCTTTGGCGATGCGGTCGGACTGGAGACCTGCGCAGGCGATGAGTGTGGGGGCAGAATGGTCGCCCTGGGGGGTGCGGACGATGACGCGGTCGCGGGTTTCCTGGATGGAGATGACCTTCGTGTTCCAGAGGAACCGGGTGTTACGTTTGGAGAGGATCTCGACGAGTTTCTGGCAGACCGCGACGTAATCGACGATGCCGGTCTCCGGGACATGGATCGCCGCCAGGCCGGCGGCGTGCGGCTCAAGCTGTTTGAGTTCGTGGGGGTCGATGAGTCTGCAGTCGACGCCATTCTGCTGGCCTCGTTCGTAGAGAGACTGCAGGCGCGGGAGTTCGTCATTGGTCGTGGCGACGATGACTTTGCCACAGCGGTCGAACGGGAGGGAATGAGTCGTGCAGAAAGTTTCGAGCTCTGCTTTTCCCGCCCGGCAGGTGAGGGCTTTTTTCGAGCCGGGGGTGTAGTAAATGCCCGAGTGGATGACGCCGGAGTTGTGGCCGGTCTGGTGGCGAGCGGGGCCGGGTTCTTTATCGATGACGAGAAGGCGTGCAGACGGGTATTGGTTGGAAAGCTGGTAGGCAGTCGCGAGGCCGACGATACCGGCACCGATGATGAGGGCGTCTGGGGTTTGCATGGGGGGGACGTAATTCGGAAATCGGAATTCGTAATTCGCCGGAGGGAGATTGACCACGAAGACACGAAGGGCACTAAGTTTCACGAAGGATATCGGCGTAGTGTCAGTTTAAGATCGAGACTGTTGGAAAGCGAGGAGAGAGACTGGAACGCAGAGCACGCGGAGGGGAGCAGAGGACGCAGAGTTTTCTTCAGAGCCGCGACCGAGAGGGAGTGAATCGGGCATGCTTCCTGAGGGGTGGTTAGCGGAGTATGATAGCGGGATGGAAGGATCTTTGTTTGATGCGGAGGAATTTGCGAGGCCGACGCCGAAGTGGGAAGTGGCGGAGCGGACTGATTTTTCGCTCGCGCAGATCGTTTTCAATCGGCCGATTGAGGAGCCGTATGACTATGTGATCCCGGAAGCATTTCAGGGGACGCTGCAGCCGGGGATGCGGGTGAAGGTGCCGTTGGGGCGTGGGGATAAGTTGACGCCGGGGTATTGTGTCGGTGTGCGGGAAGCGGGTGAAGCGGATGCTTCCCGACTGCATAAGTTTAAGCAGGTGGAAGAGGTTCTCGATGTCGAGCCGCTGATCGATGTGAAGATGCTGGGGCTGACGCAGTGGATTGCGTGGCGTTATCTGGCGAGTTGGGGGCAGGTGCTGGAAGCGGTTGTGCCAGCGGGGGTGAAGAATAAAGCGGGGACGCGCGAGACGACATATTATCGATTGACTTCCGTTTCGATGCGGATGAGTGACGAGCAACTCTCGAAGCTGCCGGGGAAACAGGCGGAAGTGATTCGGGTGGCGCGAACGAAACCGGATGGGATCACGGGGTCACAGTTGGCGGAGCTGGCGCATTGTGGGCCGGGGCCGATCAAGACGCTGGCGAAGAAAGGGTGGCTGGAGTCGTTTCGTGAGCGGGCGCTGAAAGAACGAGAGGCTGGAGCCGCATCGGCGAAGCAGGAGAATCTGAAGCTGAACGTCGAACAGGCGACGGCGTTGAAGGCGATTGTCGAGGCGTCGCGTGAGGGGCGACATGAGACCTTCTTACTCCATGGCGTGACGGGGAGCGGGAAGACGGAGGTTTACATCCAGGCGATTCAGGATGCCGTCGCGCGGGGCAAGCAGGCGATTGTGCTCGTGCCGGAAATCAGCTTGACGCCGCAGACGATTCGTCGATTTCGGAGTCGATTTGATGAAGTCGCGGTCTTGCATTCGCATTTGAGTGATGCGGACCGGCATTACGAGTGGCAGCGGATCGCCTCAGGCGAGGTGAAGGTGGTGGTCGGCGCAAGGAGTGCGATCTTTGCACCGCTGGCGAGGCTGGGGCTGATCATCATCGATGAAGAGCATGAGACGACGTTCAAGCAGGATACGACGCCTCGTTATCATGCGCGCGCGGTCGCGCAGGAGCGTGCCAGACGAGAAGGGATCCCGCTGGTGCTAGGGTCTGCGACGCCAACGCTGGAGTCGTGTTATCGGGTCAAGCAGGGGGAGTATAAACTGCTGCGGATGACGAAGCGGATCGACGGGCTGACAGTGCCTCGCGTTGATCTGATCGATACACTGCATGACCCGCTGATCAAGCAGCGTCATTCCATCGGTCGTGCGATGCAGGGTGGGGTTGATCAGGCACTGAAAGAGGGGGGGCAGGTCATTTTGTTTTTCAACCTGCGAGGCTTTTCACCGGTGCTGTGGTGTCCGAGTTGCAGCGAGAAGTTGAAGTGCCCGGATTGCGATCTCTCTTTGACGTGGCATAAAGACAAAGGGAAGGTGATTTGCCACACGTGTGAGTTTTCCGCAGTGCCGCCACAGCGTTGTCCGAAGTGCAATGAGGGGACGTTGAAGTATCTGGGGGCAGGAACGCAGAAGCTCGAAGAGGAAGTGCGGACGAAGTTTGGGAATTACAAGACGATCCGCATGGACTCGGATTCAATGCGCAAGCCAGGGAGTCACGATGAGGCCCTGGAGCGGTTTCGACATGGCGAGGTGCAGATCCTGCTCGGGACACAGATGATCTCGAAGGGACTGGACTTTCCGAACGTCACGTTTGTCGGAGTGATCGATACGGACAGCATGTTGTTCCAGCCGGATTTCCGGGCGTCGGAGCGGACGTTTCAATTGATCTCGCAGGTCTCGGGACGAACAGGTCGCGGGAGCAAAGGTGGTCGTGTCTTCGTACAAACCTCGTCACGGGATGAGCCCGCCATCGCGCTGGCGGCTCAGCATGATTTCAACGCCTTTGTCCGTCTGGAACTGGGGCATCGACAGGAGCAGGGGATGCCGCCGTTTAAGACGTTGACACGCATCATTTGTCGCGGACCGGATGAGGGAGAGACGCTGGAGTATGCGACGCAGTTGAGCGAGGTACTGAGAGAGGCCGCCAGAAAAGTCGCGCCCGGGACAGATGAGGGGCCGTTGCCGATTCGGATCCTGGGGCCGTGCCCACCGCATGTCGCGCGGATCAAGCAGCTTTTTCGTTTTCACCTGCAGATCACGGCGGAGAGCTTTCTGCAGATTCGTGCATTGTGGGATGAGGTGAAAGGGAAGTTGCCGAAGGGGTTTGCGCGGGTCGAGCAGCAGGTGGATGTGGATGCGATGAATTTGCGGTGACTGAGAAGAAGGATGAATCCGAGGGGAAGAAAATTATTGACGGGTAAAAAAGAGGCGGGATAAGATATCAGTATGAGTACTGTCACAGAGTTCGATCTCGATTATCAACACTTTCAGCGATTTGTGGACGCATTGTCTCAAAAGGGAGATGGGCCGACGAATCTCGAGGAAGCGTTGCATCGATATCGCGAATACCAGCAGGAAGTCGAAAAACTCAGAGGAATGCTGCAACCTGCGTATGAGCGATATTTGAGCGGAGAATTTGAACGCAGCGATGCCAATGAGTTGCGGAGGTTTATTCTTGAAAATCGCGAGCCACTTTCATGAGTGGTCCGATCATCAGCGAGGACCCGCAGGTCCGATATGATCTCTTGACGATTTACCATTGGATTTCACGAACGGACGGATCTTATTTAAATGCAGACCGGGTGATTGATGCTTACTTCAACCAGCGCGAGCGTTACGCCAGAAATCCGGAACTTGGAAGTCTCTGCGAAGAGTATTTTCCAAGACTGAGAAGTTTCACTTTCAAACAATCGTTTGTCGCGTTCTATTTGCCGATCAACGGCGGGATTTATATTCTTCGTGTCGTCCATGCAAGCCGAGACTTTAAGCGGCTGTTTTAAGTGCGAATCTCTTGGCTGCGTTCATTGAGCGGATCAATGTCATAACTATGCCATCTGAAGCCCGGTCAGCTTCGCCTTTTCCAGTTGCTTCGAAATGGTCGTCCAGCCCGCTTCCGTGAACGTGACAGTCAGCGTTTCCGGGAGGACGCGATGTTTGGTCGTCTTGCGGAGGTTCTTCTTTAGCGTTGACTCGCCTGCATTCTCAAGCTGGTCGAGGGAGGCTTTGAGTTCGCGTTGGAACTTGGCTTTGCCGCCCATTTGCTCGGGATCGATGGCGAGGAAGAAATGCTGAGTCTGTTCGAGTGACTGGCCTTTGGTCTTATTCAGGCTGAACTTACCGGCCTGAAGAGGACCAGCGAGGGTCGACATCATGAGGGCTGCGTAGGCCTGTTGCAGGTCCGTTGTCTCCAGTTTGAGGAAATGGTCAGCGGACCGACCTTCTGCGTGCACACCCTGCGAATAAAGCAAGATGTCTTCGTCGCTGACGGGGTAGGCCCAGCTCATCAGGTTGGTGCCGAAGAAGTTGACGGTGCTGTTGGCAAAAGGCTTCGTTGCAGAATCACCGGCGTTTGTCGCACAGCAGCCAATGTAACCGGCGTCGGCGAGCATGGCTGCGAAGACTGCGGGGCTGCCGAGGGGCTGAGAGTTCTTGACGCCGACAGCGACTACGCCTGCTTCGGGTATTTTCTTGAGGATGGAATCGACGGCGCGGGTTGCTGCGAGGCGTCCTGCGGCCTGGTGGCCGTGCATCATGACCAGCGCCGAGGTTTCGTTGAGAATCTGGAGCTGAGCACGGACATCCATGTCCCCCGAGATGCCGGCGACGATGGAGTACGGCAGATTCATCAAGCCATCGAGTTCGAGTTTCCACAGATCGGCATCCAGCATGCGATCGACACTGATTTCAGCTTCCGCAGCGAACATTCCGACACTGACCAGCAGATCCATGCTGAATCGTTTCCACTCTTCGACCGTCGCCGATTTCGTTACGCTGCTCATCAGTCGTCTTTTCCCCAAGACTTGTCAAATCGTTGATTTCAAAGAGTTTACCAGCAAATTCTCCAGATCGCCAATCTTCCGCCCTACTGACTCTCCGCAGAATTCATGAAGCAGCCTCAGAGTTCACCACAAAGGCTCAAAGGACACAAAGTTTCACAAAGGAACTTTGATATGTCATGCTGATAACGCCGTCTTTTCCGTACGAATAACTTTCTCTCTTTGTGAACCTTCGTGTCCTTTGAGCCTTTGTGGTGAAGTTTTGGCTTCGGCTCTTCTCCACTCGTTCAAAACGAACCATAATAGATTCCACTTGTCTGATCGTCTTGCTTTGAGACTCTGCGTCTTTGCGTTAAAAGACCGATTTCTGCATCTGACTTCTTTTTCTACCCTTCGGAATCGACGATGACCACGACTCAAAATCTCTCCAGTCAGGAAACGATCGCCCTTTTTGATCAGTACGTTATTCCGAATTACAAGCGTTACCCGGTCAGCCTCGTGCGTGGCGAGGGGTCGGTTGTGTGGGATGCGGAAGGGCGCCAGTTTCTGGATCTGTTTCCGGGCTGGGGCTGCAATATCCTTGGTTATTCGCATCCCGGGCTCGTTGCAGCGATCAAAGAGCAGGTCGAGACCCTGATTCACGTCCCGAATACCTGGTACACCGAGCAGCAGGGGCTGTTTGCGGAAGCGATTTGTTCTCGCAGCTTCGGGAAAGCGTTCTTTTGTAACAGTGGCGCAGAAGCGATCGAAGGTGCGATCAAGCTGGCACGCCTGCATACGCCCCCCGAAAAATACAAAGTCATCACCTTCTATAAAGGTTTTCACGGCCGAACCTTTGGGGCTGTGACTGCGACCGCGCAGCCGAAGTATCACGAAGGAATCGGCCCGCTCGTTCCCGGTTTCAAATATGCTGCCCATGGGGATCTCCAGGCGGTCGCGGATCTGATCGACCATGAAACGTGTGCGATTCTGATCGAGCCAGTTCAGGGTGAAGGGGGCGTCAATATCCCGCCAGACGGGTTCCTGCAGGGCCTGCGCGATCTGGCTGATGAGCATGGTCTGGTCCTGATCTTTGACGAAATCCAGACTGGCTGCGGACGTCTGGGAACGTGGTTCGGCTATCAGCATTTCGGAGTCCAGCCCGACATTATGACGCTCGCGAAGGGGCTTGCAGGTGGGGTCGCCTGTGGTGCGTTTGTCTGTAAAGACGAGATCGCCCCCAGCTTGCGACCGGGTATGCACGCCAGCACGTTCGGCGGTAACTCGCTGGCGATGGCCGCCGGACTTGCCACCTTTAAAGCCATTGAGGAAGAAGGCCTTCTCTCGCACATCGCTGAGATGTCTCAATGGTTTGAGACGAGCTTTTCACAGCTGGCTCGTGAGCTTCCCATCATAAAAGACGTGCGAGTCCTCGGCATGATGGTGGGCGTCGAACTGACGATTCCAGCCACCCCGGTGGTCGCGAAAGCGATGGAAAAAGGGCTGCTGCTGAATGTGACCCAGGAGACCACGATCCGCCTGCTGCCGGCTTACAACCTGCCGATGGAGCAGGCTCAACAGGCTGTAGACATTATCGCAGAGATCCTGAAGGAGTTGGCGACGGCGTAAACAGTGGTCACGTGATCAGGCTGAAGTTTTCTGATTGGTCTGCTTGGGAAGAGCCATCACAACTTGGTTGTGATGGCTCTTCTTCGTTGAAGGCGACCTCGGTGATTTCTCCACAACTTGCAAAAATCGCCGCATCGACACATGCATTTCCGTTGATTGATTTTGGTGGCCCTGCTTATTATGCATCACCTTATGAAAGACGAGACAGCGTGCACGATATTCTGCTCGTGTGATGCGACGTCACCGGCGAGCACGGGCCAACTCAAGCTGATTTATTTCACCTCTTCGGTCTTCTTTTCATTCTGCAAAGGCCACTTCCATGAGACAGCGACGTTCTGCTTTTACACTGATTGAGCTGCTTGTTGTGATTGCTATTATCGCGACTCTCGTTGCTATCTTGCTTCCGGCTGTGCAGCAAGCGCGGGAAGCGGCCCGTCGCTCGACTTGTAAGAACAATCTCAAACAGATCGGCATCGCGCTACATAATTATCACGACACTTACAACAGGCTGCCCGCAGGCTGGATTGTCGACAATGGAAATGCAGCTGCGGCGTGCTACGGGTGGGCCGTTTCGATCTTGCCATTCATGGAACAGACGGCATTGTATGATGCGATCAACATGAACAACCCACGCCGACTCAAAGACCTCTACGTGGCAACTCCCGCCCCGGCTGATCAGGCTCTTTTGCAGTCAAAGATACCATCTTATCGCTGCCCTTCCGACACAACGCCGGATGTGAACAGCCTGCAAACATTCGGTACAGCTAATCACTTCCCGGTCAGTACGTCGAACTATATCGGGATCGTCGGATCGATTTCACCGCAAGTCACTGGGACGGTCCCGAATCTAGTTATCCCAAGAGGTGAAGGAATGTTTTTCGGAAATAGCTTCCTGGGCTTCAAGGACAACACCGACGGCCTTTCGAACACCATTTACATCGGTGAGCGCGATGGCGGAACATCTCGAGCCGCGACCGCCACGACCTACAAAGCAGCCAACTGGATTGGTATTGGCCAGCAAAACAATAACGGAGCACAAGGAACCGGGGGCTGTCTGGCGAGAACCAACTTCCGCATCAATTATGACCATGCCCTCAATGGATCTCCTGAGAACATGGGCAAGGGGTTTTCCAGTCTGCATAAAGGTGGTGCTCAATTCACCATGGGAGACGGAGCCGTCCGTTTCATTTCTGAAAATATCAATCTGGGGGCCGTCTTCATGCGTCTGGGAACACGTGATAGTGGTGAAGTTGTGGGCGAGTTTTGATTGTTGTTGTACTTGACTCGTATGCCAATTATCTCTCCTTACTTGAAGGTTTTGTGATGTTGTCTCGCCCAATGAGTTTGCTGTCCGGGATGTGCGTTTTGACTCTGCTGGCAGGGTGTGCAGGAGAGTCTGCCGGCTCTGTAACTGGGATCGTGAAGGTCGATGGACAGCCGACGGGGGGCTTCTTTATTCATTTTGAACCGGAAGACAAAGCCGACGGAGACCCGTTGGGAAGTGCCGGCAAAGATGGGACATATCAGATTTACATGGCCCGGGGAAATGACCAGATTCCCGCCGGTAAATACCGAGTCTATCTGGAGCCGACGGATCAGATTGAAGGGGTGCCCCGCCCGAAAGTGAAACTCGGACCTGAGTTTACAAAAGCAGATTCCGCGACGATTATGAAAGAAGTCGTGGGTGGAAAGAATGTCATTGATATTGAAGTGACATCGAGCAAGTAACTCCCCGTAAGCTCCTTCTTGGTTATGTCTTGATCCAGCTCCGTCCTGACGACATCGTTCGGACGGAGTTTTTCTATTTCCTGGGGAGTAAACGGTTCAAGTCTTATAGACCAGTTCGTTCACTTCGAGCAGAATGATGGGATAAGTTCGATCACCTTGCTTTTCGGAAGGAGTCAGTATGGTTCGCTCAAATCGATTCCTCATCGCGTTTGCAGTCCTGGCGTTTGCTGGCATGACCGGCCTGATGATGGCCCAGACACCAGACAAGCCGGATGTCCCGACAGTCACGTCGGACGATGCGACTCGGAATCTCGATCCCGAAGCCAGGATCGAAGCGGCTCTTTCCAAGAAGACTACGACCGATTATTACGAACTCCCGCTCAAAGACGCGATCATGCATCTGGCGGATGCGTTTCAAATTCCGATCGTCTTGGAACGAAAGGCGATGTTTGAATTTGGGATGTCTGATGAGGATCCCGTGTCGCTTGCGCTCAATGACGTGAGGCTGGATTCGGCGCTCAATATCATTCTCGGTCAGTTGAATCTGACCTACCTTGTCGAAGACGGCGTCTTGAAAGTGACGCCGGTTCAGACGGCAGTCGATCGGATTCAGACGAAGATTTACGATCCACAAATGTCCGACGAGACTTTGAACGTGAATGGCCATCAATTGATCGAGCTGATTAAAGCCCTCGATCCTTATCGCTGCGAAAAGTCACATGCCGTTCAGCTCGTTGCCGGGAAGTTGGTGCTCGTTGCTGATTATCAGACTCAACGAAAAGTGGCAGCCCTTTTCGCTCAATTGAAAGCAGCAGGAATTAGTCGTGACACTGCGACTGGAGTTACTCGTCCAAACTCTGTGGGCAAGATTTCTGATCCTTCAGTTTATCCCGAGCCAAGTTCGCTGCCGACACCTACGTTTGCTATCCCGCCTCGACCACTGCTGTCGCCCTAGTGTCACACATGCGACAGCAGCAAAAAGAAATCAGTCGGAAAACTCAGCTATTATGATTCTTAGGTCATTTTGCCTCGACTCCCCAGCCATCAAATCCGCTACGAATTTCTAGCCGAACTTCATCATTTCTTCGTCTGGGGTTGCTGCAAACCCATCGGATTTGGCTAAAATGTCTTTTTGGTCAATCGGGCCAATGACGGGGCAAGTTCCCCGTCTTTTTTCTTTTACGGCGTGTGTGAACATGTCGTCAGATTCCGATTGATCAGCCAATCATGCGACGTCACGAGTCGCAGCCAGGGCCACCTTCCTCGATTATTGAAGAACGAGACAGCTGACGCGACGCACAGCTTGCTCTCAGAGTTTCCAAGATGAAGCACCTCACTTCGCTCCTTGACTGGACACCCGACGAAGTCAAAGCACTTCTCGACCTCTCACGCAAACTCAAACAGGACGCCGCCGCCGGCATCCGCCAGCCGCTGCTGGATGGATATGTTCTCGTTCAGATCTTCGAGAAACCGTCGTTGAGAACGCGCGTTTCGTTTGAAGCTGCGATGATTCAACTCGGCGGTTCCGGCATCTTTATGACGGAGAAAGAAGCCGGGCTTCATGGACGCGAGTCACTGGCGGATGTTGCCCGCGTTGTGACGCGGATGGCTGATATCATTACGTTGCGAACTTTCTCACAGAAGATGATTGAAGAATTCGCCCAGCATGCCAGCTGCCCTGTCATCAATGCTCTCTCTGATGATCGTCACCCCTGCCAGGCACTGGCTGACATCCTGACGATGCAGGAGCTGTTTGGAGACGTGACGGGTCGTACGATGGTTTATGTCGGCGATGGCAACAATGTCGCGATTTCCCTCGCGACAATCTGCGCGATGACGGGCGTGAACTTCGTCATTTCCCATCCTGATGGGTATGCGATGCCTGAGAAAGTGATTCCGGATCTGCTGAAGCGCTATCCAGACGCAAAGCTGTCGGTCGAAAAAGATCCCAAAAAAGCCGTCCAGAACGCGGATGCGATCTACACGGACGTCTGGGCCAGCATGGGCCAGGAAGAGCAGTCCGACACACGTTCCAAAGTCTTCCAACCCTACCAGATCAACGAGTCACTGCTGAAGAATGCCCCGTCGCATGCGAAGTTCCTGCACTGCCTGCCAGCCAAGCGGGACCAGGAAGTGACGGATGGCGTGATGGAAGGTCATGCTGACTCGGTCTTCTTGCAAGCCGAGAATCGCATGCATCTGGCCAAAGGCCTGTTTGCTTACCTGCTGAAAAAGGCGTGAAACGGATGTCGGAGGCTGGTGAGTCGCTCAGTTAAAAAAACAGCGAACCGCACCAGTAAAGTGCCATGCTTGCGGCTTTGAGCAAGCATGTTCTGAACGCTCCAACGTCAAACGAATCCGCATGCTTACCCAAAGCTGTGAGCATGGCACGACTTTTGTGACCACGCTGGTTTAAATTTCGGTTCGGCTTATATGTTACTGCTGTTCGCGTCGATTTTCCGATCAGGAATAGATTTCCACAGATCACAAGTGTAATCTCACGAAACGAATTCTGCTTCGCTCAGCAGAAATTCGCTGCGTTGGATACCTGTCAGGTCATGCTCACATCTTCAAGACCTTCCCTGGGGGCTTTGCTCATGGTGGAAGCAATTTCGAACTGGCTGCTTTGCTTGTCTGGTGAACCTCGGCATGTCTGCTTCGAGGTCGCTGCTGATGTTCCGATGCGCCGATGTTTTGGCGCTGCTCGTCATGATCTGCCAGTTGCAACGCCATGGAATTGACGTTTCTTTCTCCCTATTTCAAAGGAGTTCCCTTTATGCTTCAAATGAAATTCACGAAGACACTGCTGGCCTTTCTGGTCGCAGCGTTGCTCGTGCCTGTTCTATCCTGGAATCAGCCGACTGCGTTTGCCGACGAAACGAAAACGGAACCGGCTGCAGAAGAGAAAGCAGAGATCCCGTGGATGACCGATCTGGCGGCTGCAAAGAAAAAGGCGACGGATGAGAACAAGGAACTGCTGCTGTTCTTCACTGGCTCTGACTGGTGTGGCTTTTGCATCAAACTCAACGACGAAGTCCTGACCAAGCCAGACTTCGCAGCAATGATCAGCGAGAAGTTCGTTCCGGTCGAACTCGACTTCCCCAACAAGAAGGAACTGCCAGCGGAACTGAAAGCCCAGAACGACGAGCTGAAAGGGCAGTTTGAAATCCGTGGCTTTCCGACGATTTGTGTGACGGATACCGACCTCAGACTTTTCAAAGCTCACGTCGGCTTTCCGGGTGCTGAAAAGTTCCGCGAAGGGTTTGGTCAGACCTCAGAATTGATCGCAGCCGTTGACACGACCGTCGGTTCTCAGAAACTCGCAGACATCAGCGATGTGAAAGTTCTTAACGAACTCATGGGCAAACTGCCTGAAGACTCTCTGCAGTTCGGCTGGGTTCCGACCATCGAAAAGCTTGTCGCAGCCAGCAAAGACTCAGATGCAGAACTCCACGCCACCTGGTCAGCTCGTCTGTTGGATATTCAGGACAAAGAATACATCGCCAAGACGCAGGCGACCGTCCGCAAGATGCTGGCTTCGAATGTTGCTGACGACGAAGTCATTGCGTTCCTTGATCAGGAAATCGCTGCTGCTGGTTCGCGCGAATCACGCCTGAAAGTCTTCGCTCCACTCAAGCTGACCGTCCTGGCGAAAGCTGGACGATTCGATGATGCGATTCAACTCGTCGACCAGATTGCCACTGCCGAATGGGCCAGTGAACGAGATATTTCGAGCATGAAACTACAGAGAACCCGCCTGCTGTTCAGCGCTGGTCGTTTCGAGGAAGGTCGGGAGGCGATTCTTGCTCGTCATGAAAAGAATCCACTTAGTCCGGAACGTCTGAAACTGATGATCGGCAACGAACTTGTTCAGGCTGGACGTTACACGATGGCGATTGAAGAGTGTCAGAGTGTCATGGACACAGCAGAACTGGAACCAGCCGATCAATTCATGGCTGTTCAAACCCTGGATCGCAGCTACACAGCCATCGGAACGGGGCTGATCCCGCAGGCAGAGCTGATGAAGAAGATGGCTGCTCAGATGAGCGAGCCAAAAACAGCTGACCGGGCGAGAGTCTACGAAGCCCGCGCTGCGATCTTGTACCGCGCTGCGGGTGAATCTGAAAAAGCCGACGCGATGATTGAGGCGGTCGTCGCGAAACTCGAGGAAGCCAAGGGTGACGAGAGCGTCGCCTTTGGTGATGAAAAGCCGGCCAGGAAGAGCCCGGCTGAGAGGTTCCTCGAACCAGCCAAGGGGACGCAGGGTGATGCCCTTATTTTCCTGGCGGAACTCGCACCGCCGATGGGCAAGGTGTCTTATCTGCTGCAGGCTGCGAAATACTATCAGAAGTCTGGCGATACCGCGAAAGCACTGGAACTCGCCAACAAAGCAGCCGAAGCCATGCAGATGATCAAGCCGTCGTCGACCGCCGATAAGGTTGCACTGGCGAACGTACAAAAGATGTTCGCCGAGTGGCAGGGAATTGTTCCTGCCAACGGTTGATCGCTGTATTGAGAATCGAAGCCTCGCGTGAGCATGTCTTGCGCGAGGCTTTTTTCATTGGACAGTTCGACGAGGGAACTGGCGTAGCGATTGCTCGGTGCAGTAGATTGGAGGAAACAATCTTCTCCAGAAAGCTGCTCTCATGCCTGTCAAGTCGCCGTCGTTGATGTATCGCTGCCCTTCTTGTGAGACGGGGGTCTCGGTGGCGTATGAGTTTATCGGGAAGCGGGTCGACTGCCCAAGCTGTGGTATTCCGTTCATGCCAAGAATGCCTGAAGCGACTGCAGCATTCGATCTGGCACCGCCGTTGTCGACGGAACTGGCTGCGAAGAAGCCATCGGAGATCGAGCCGATCCTGCGTGAAGTTCATCCGGCGATGTTTCGTCAGTACCCGTTTATTTTTGGTGGACTCCTGCTGCTTGCGATCGTGCTGTCGCTGGTGAGTCTGATGTTTCTGGGGACGGGGAATTACAATGTGGCAGTCCCGTGCTTTCTGCTGGTGGTCTGTATTGCGGGGTACTTCGGATACTGGTGGCTGGATACCATTTCGACAACGTTGCGCGTGACCACAAAACGGTCGACGCTAAGAAAAGGCCTGGTCGCAAAATCGACGACGGAAGTGCAGCATGATGATGTGCGTAACCTTCAGGTCTATCAGTCGGCCTGGCAGCGACTACTGGGGGTCGGGAACATCTCGATTTCCAGTTCGGGACAGGATGAGCTGGAAATTCGGGTAAGGGGAATCGCGAACCCGGATGAGATTGCAGGGCTGGTTCGGTCGATGCAGTAGGTGTGTGTCCAGACTTGGAATTGGAAGTTCGTTGAACGATGGGTGGCTGGGGTCAGGTTCGTTAGCTGTCCCCAGAATGGGCGTTCAATCGCGTGTGAACTGGGGGCAGTGAGAAAGCCTGACCCCAGCCAACCGCTGTGCAAACCGAGTTTGTTTGCGCGACCGCACGGCTGACACAGACGTGGCACACCGGAGGGATTTGAGACGGGTGACGGCATAGATTTCCAAACAGCGATTTAGCCGTTACTATGTCGGTATGAGAATTATCGCGGGGAAATATCGTCGTCGGAAGCTGTTGTCGAATCCAGGCGATACGACGCGCCCCATTACGGACCGGGCCAAGGAATCGCTGTTTCAAAACATTCAGCACCTGCTTGTCGACAAAAAAGTGGCCGATGTTTTTGCGGGGACTGGATCACTGGGGCTGGAAGCGTTGAGCCGAGGGGCATCCAGTGCCATCCTGATCGAGAAGGATGCATCTGCGTTTGATCTGCTCAAAAAGAACGTCGCGATGCTGGGGATCGAGGATCATGCGCTCTGCTGGCGGAATGATGTTTTTCGATGCTCTTTCAAGCCGGTCGGCGTCCCTCATTTGACGCCACTCGATGTGATCTTCTTCGACCCGCCCTACAAGTTGGCCAAAGAAATCTCCCCGGGACGCCCTTTGTATCAAGCCCTTTTGAGACTGGCCAAGCCATCCGTCTCGGCTGACAACGCGCTTCTGCTTTACCGTATCAACGAGTTCGAAGAATACGAATTCCCTCCCTGCTGGAAGTGGATGGAGGAATATAAGATCTCGAAAATGAAGATCATCGTCTTCGAGAAAGTTGCAACAACGGGTCTCGAAGCAGACGCGGGCGACGAGGAGATTGTCGATGCTGCGGAAACTCCTGATAACGACTCACCAGATGTCGTTGAAGAATCTTAAGCATTGCTTGTGTGATGCCCAGTAAAACTTCCGGCTAATTTCCAATTTCTATTTCCCAATTTCCATGATGATCGAGGTTTGACTAGTGACTGCTCCCAAAGCCATTGAATGGATTGGAAATACCGACGGATTCCTGCGTTTGCTCGATCAGACGCGGCTGCCGATGGAAACCGTCTGTCTCGACTGCAAGACGACGGAAGAGGTCTTTGTCGCGATCCGCAATCTCTCGGTGCGAGGTGCTCCTGCGATCGGCGTATCTGCTGGGTATGGCGTGGTTGTCGGGATGCAGAAAGAGACGAGAGATTTCCCTGCGTTTCTCGCCACGCTGGAGAAGGTCACGACCTATCTTGCAGAAAGTCGCCCGACAGCCGTCAATCTGTTCTGGGCACTCGATCGGATGAAGGCGTTTGGGAAAACGCTCGAAAGCCAGTCAGCTGATGAGCGTCTGAAATCTCTGCTCGATGAGGCCAAACGCATCGAAGCCGAAGATATTGAGATCTGTGCCGCGATAGGCAAATATGGTGCGGAACTGTTTCAACCAGGGGAAGGAATTCTGACGCACTGCAACACGGGTGCCCTCGCGACTGCGGGTGATGGGACTGCGTTTTCTGTTTTGCTCGCAGCCCATCGGGCCGGGAAGAAGATTCATGTCTTTGCTGACGAGACACGTCCACTGCTGCAGGGAGCTCGTTTGACGGCCTGGGAACTGATGCAGCGAGGGATTCCCAACACGCTGATCTGCGATTCGATGGCGGCCCAGGTCATGAAGGAAGGAAAGATTCAGCGGGTCATCGTCGGAGCGGATCGGATCGCGTCGAATGGGGATGCAGCGAACAAGATTGGGACCTACTCCGTCGCGTGTCTGGCGAAGATGCACAACATCCCGTTTTATGTAGCTGCTCCCTGGAGTACGTTCGATCTGACTCTCGAGGATGGCTCTGGAATTCCGATCGAGCAGCGGAAGGACTCTGAGATCACGGAAGGGTATGGGAAGCGCACGGCGCCTGTGGGAGTGACTGTCTACAACCCTGCTTTTGATGTCACGCCAGTGGCTTTGATTGCCGGGATTGTGACCGAGACGGGGGTCATCTCCCCGGTGACGCGCGAGAACGTCCTGAAGATGGCACCCAAGAAATGAGACTTGCGTCGATTGATGATGCATCAAGGTGTGTCATCACGAGACAGACCAAGTATGATTTCGCCCGGTAATTTCCTGAGCGAAGCCCGTTGAGAGTCATTTGATCAGGATTCTCATCAAAACCCTGAATTTGCGTAACAGAATTGTTGACAAAAATTCCGAATGACAATATCTCTGAGTTCAGAATTACGCGAATGACACGTAAATTCACGGATCAAACGAGACATTTCCCCTCTTCTCATTACTTCCAGGAGATTCCCCTATGGCAGCTGCGACCAAGAAGGCCATGACAAAAACCGAGATGCTGAATTCTTTGTCAGAGTCAACCGGCCTGTCTAAAAAAGACGTCGGCTCTGTCGTTGATGGCCTGAGCCAACTCATCTCCGAAAGCATGGGCAAAAAGGGCGCTGGCGTGTTCAACCTCGCCGGTCTTGTCAAAATCGAAGTCGTCCAGAAGAAGGCTTCTCCAGCCAAGACGATGCCAAACCCATTCAAGCCAGGCGAAATGATGCAAGTCGCTGCTAAGCCAGCCAAGAAGGTCGTTAAAGTCAAAGCCCTCAAAGGCCTGAAAGACATGGTCTAATTGACCAGCATCTCACTGATCAGCCTCTTCAATCACTAAGGGGCGATCTTTGAGCAGCGCAGGATCACCGATTGATCCCACAGCGGCGGAATTCTCGGATGAAGCCCGGAGAAATCTTCTCGGGCTTTTTTCAGTCTCCCGATAGAGTGACTCCAGATTGCTTTCGATATCTGGTCAGTCCTGTTTCGCTTACCCCGCCTAATTTTCTGTTGCTGGACGCAAGTCAAATCGCTGACCGGCTTTCACGGGTCAGAGCGGTTGTATGCACTTGCGCAGATAGCCTATTGACAGCATGTCTCGTGCCACTAGAATGGATCGTGCTGGTTCCATTCTGACTCGATGTTCAACGCAGATGTGTATGAGATCATTGTGTTGATCATGCTGATTCTCAGGGATCATCAGGAGAAACACGATGCTTGTTCTATCGAGGAAGAAAAATCAGAGCATCGTGATTAACGATTCAATCGTCATCACGGTGGTCGACATTCGAGGCGACAAAGTCCGTCTCGGAATTGAAGCACCTAAGGAAGTCGCGGTGCATCGCCACGAGATTTACCAGGCGATTATGCAGGCCGGCTTTCAGAATCCCGGAGAGACAGTCAACGGCGAAACTGTTGAGAGTGTCAAAGCGGACAGTGTAAGAGCGGACAAGGGCTGAATTTAAGGATTTTGCCGCGAACCTTCGTCGCCATTTTCTGTCTGAAACAGAGTGGCAGACTTGTAATCTGTTTGAAGATCTTTAAGATCTCATTTCCTTCAAGTCGATCATTCATTTGGCCGATTTGAAGTAGGCATCACAGAAGACGACTGACTTCTTTGTTGCTGACGCGTCCTACGCAAAAAAGACTGGCCCCATCGTCTAGCCCGGTCCAGGACACCGGATTTTCAGTCCGAGAACAGGGGTTCGAATCCCCTTGGGGTCACCTTAAAAAAGCCCGGTTTAACGACCGGGCTTTTTTTATGCGCAGTTTTTGAGAGACCAGACTGGAACGCAGAGGGAACAGAGTTGAGCAGAGCTCGCAGAGGGTGAGCGATGGGAGTCGATTGCGCAGTTGACGTAATTCTGGCGACTTCGCCGTCCGGGTTGAGACAACCCGGACTACCCCGTACCAGTGGTTACTTCTTCGATTGCATCAGGTTGACGAATTTCGGTTTTGGATTCGCAATCGAGTGGAGCTCTTTGTGGACGTGCGCGAACTCAGCGGCGATGCCGTTGATGATGGCGTTTTCGTCGGCGGGTTTCATGACCGACCAGGTATAGGTCTCGACTTCCAGATGAGGTGGGTAGTCAAGCTTGTGGATGGCTTCGAGGGCTTCGCGGAGCTGTGGCTGCGTAGTGCCGAGGGATGCCATTTTCGACTGGTGGACCGGGACATGGAAGTGGATACGGGCTGCGGTAGCCTCGCTGGCTGAGGCGAGGCGTTCGAGTGTCTCGGAAGTCAGGTCTTCGATGCGCTCGATGTCTTTGCCGGGCGATTGAATCATGGTCTGATGCAGGTAGCGAGGCTCATTGAAGGCAGCGAGATCCTTGAGGCCTTGTGCATTGGTGGCGGGGTGGGTGAGTTCCAGGGCGCTGCTCATCTGGACTTTGTTGATGCGGATGCCGGCTTTTTCGATGCGCGGGATAATCTCGGCCATGTCTTCGAATTCAACTGCCTGGTGGCAGGTATCGAAGCAGAGGCCGATGTGTCGGTAGACGAGGGCTTCCAGATCCTGCTTTTTCGCGGCAGACAGCAGCGATTCGTACCAGGAGAGGGTTTCGTCGGTTGTTTCCAGCAGGCAGTGAGGCTCGGGCTCGACGGCGATGCGGATGACCTTGCCGGTGGAGTCATGAAGTTCGTCGAGGTGGCGGGTCAGCTGGAGGAAGTTCTCGTGGGTGGCTTCGAGAAAGCCAGGGCGATCCGAAAGGCGCTTGAAGCCCAGAGGCATGGTCGAAATGCTGCCTTCAATGCCATCAGGGACAAGCTGAGAGAGAATATCGGCACAAGTCTCGGTGTAGACGCGTCTTGCTGGGTCGGTCCAGTCGGGGAGGTAAACGTTTTCTTTCACGCGTTCGCTGTGGAAGTTGCCATAGGGGAAGGCATTGAATGTGTAGCAGAGAAGTTTGTGCGAGGAGAGTTCGTCGCTGAGCTTCATGGCGAAATCAGGGCGGCCGGGAAGCTCTTCGATGACCGATTGCGGCATCCACAACCCGACAGCGATCGGGCGGTCGACCAGCTTTTGGATGGGGAGCGTATATCGAAACAGAGTCTGGAAAACGCCGTCAACAGACAAGGAAGGGTGGACGTTCGCACAATAAGAGACGGGTAGACGCGAAAATGACATGGCGGGATGATTTCATCACTTGCAGGAAATTGACGTCGACACGACGGTTGGCATCGTCTCAACTCGAAGGCTCAAGATCACTTAGTCGATTCGAGCATAACAAATTTGAACTTGAACGTCATGCGCCGCGTGACGCCTGATGACGGAGTTGCTGATTGAACTCCCGGACGAGCGTTCCAGAGATGCCCAGCGGGTCGCTTCTTTTCGTTCCCAAGCAGAATTTTCGCGAATAATACTTCATTGAGAATTGAAGAAGGTAGATATTGAGAATGTTGCGTGACAGGTGATATGGGTTATAAAAACGGTCACTGATATTTCGCGAATTGCCAGAAACCCCGAGTTCACCTTTCAGCTCGTGTGGTGTGTCTCCCTGTGATCGAAGTCGAAAATGAACACGTCCACAGCCGATTTGATTGAGCCGATTTCGTCGACGGAAATTAATGTCGACGATATGCGGCGACGTGAGGTCATCGACTCGCGACATGCCCAGGTCATCGATCTGCTCAAGAAACATAAGCTGGATGCGATTCTGATCCGCCGTCCGGAGAACTTTGCCTGGGCGACCTGCGGAGCGAAAAACACGTTCCCGACAGATAATGAGCCGACTGCGTCGATCTTCGTTTCTGAGAGCGCGCGAGTCCTGTTGTGTGGCAATGTTGATTCGCCTGAGATGTTTGACTACCAGATTGCCTCGCAGGGATTTCAGCATAAAGAACGCCCGTGGTTTGAATCGAAAGATAAGCTGATTGCGGACTTCTGCAAAGGACGCAAGATCGGTAGCGACAGTCCATTTGAAAATACAAAGGACTTGCGTCACGAGTTTGATCAGTTGCGTATCGGCCTGTCGGATTTCGAGCGGACGCGGTTCATCGAAGCAGGTCGGTCGCTGGTGCATGCCATCGAAGCCACCTGTCGACACCTGAAAAAAGACGTGACCGATACCGAAGCCGTCGCTGAGTTGTCACACCGATTGTGGCGACATCAACTTAGGCCCGTCCTGATGCAGGTGATGGCGGATGGTCGCGGGAAGCGCTATCGTCATTGGCGCGAAGATCAGGATCAAATCGAAAAATACGCCGTCATTTCGGTGATCGTCGAACGCGAGGGACTGCATGTGGGTTGCACGCGGACTGTCAGCTTCGGTCGACCTCCGGCTGACCTGATGGTCGACTTTCGGCGAGTCGCGTTGATTTATGCCACTGCACTTTTTTACTCGCAACCCGGCTGGACGATCTCAAAGCTGATGCACCCGCTTGAGAGTGTTTACTCGAAGTTCGGCTGCGAGGATGAATGGAAGCTGGCCGACTTTGGTGCAGTGACCGGTTACCGACCGACAGAATCGGTCGTCCTGCCGGAGAATGGGTTGAAATTGGCGAAGCTGACGCCTCTGCACTGGTATCCGACCGTCGGGCAGGCGAGAATTGGGGACACAATTCTGGTCAAAGATTCTGGCTTCGAATGGGCGACGCCGGTCGATACATGGCCGACGATGGAAGTCGAAATCAAAGGCAATCGATTCAGCCTGCCGGATGTGCTTCAACGCGAGTGAAGTTGAGCTGGTTGGCTCTGCGCGTTCGCCTGTCCCCTGATGACCGATGATCCTCGAGGGCCTCGATGACCGTCTACCGGATTCCTGCACCGATTCAAAACATCCTGGATGAACTGGCGAGATTTGAGATCTGGCAGCAGCTGCTGATCATTCTAGCGGTTTTGTTCGTCTTGAATCTTTTGTTGCAATTCATTGCCGTCCTGTTTGGCGGTGCGCCCAAGCCGATCGCCAAGCCGCTGAAGAAAGACTTCACGAACAAGAAGCCCAAGGCTGCGAAGGTCAAGGCTCAGCTACGCGAGTCGGGCCTTGCCGTTCAGCGAACCCCGTCCGCTGCTCCCGCATCAATCCCACTTGTCTCGGATGAGGAGGTCACAACGACCGCTGTGCTTCCCAGGGTTACGCCAGTTGCGGTTGTGCAGTCGACGTTGCCAGCGCCAAAGCTTGATACGCTAGATGATGTCTTGAACGAACTGGAAAAACTCGATGCCCGGATCGGTCGGGATAAATCGGGCAGCGTGGTCATGATCTTCCTCAACGGGAAAGAACTCCCGCCGGGCATCCTCAACGGGATGAAATTTTTCCCGAAGCTGGAGTCGTTGCACCTGCGTCGAACGAATGTCAGCGATCTGGACGTGCCCGCAATCAACGCGATCAAGCAGCTGCGGTTTCTGTATGCGACGGAGACGCAGTTATCGAATGACGGGCTGACGGCGTTGAAGAAAGGGAATGGGAATTTGAAGATCGAGGCGTGATCGCGGCACACGCTTACCCTGTTTCAAATGATCTCGGAATACTCTCTGAGCTTCATCACAAATTGAGACAATTGCTGTTTTTGCAGCACTTCGAGATAACGAACGGAATCCATCGGCGGGTTCTTTAAGCTTTCGCGATGACGCTTTGCGGCCGTACAGACGATCTCGGGGGCAGCCTCCAGTTGTTGAGTGAGAAAGTGATCTGGATGCTCAGCGACGATCCCGAGTGGACCGAGAGTCTGTTTGGGAAAGTCTTTCAGGTTAAACGTGATGATGACGTCTGCACCAGCATGTATCGCAGCGGCAAGCACATGACGATCATCTGGGTCAGGCAATTCCATTGATGGGATCAATGTCTCATATCCACTGACCAGACAGTCAAGAACGTGCGCATTCATCAGGTCACGGATTCGCTCGGCTTGCTGACGTGTGAAATCAGGACGATCTCGCTGAACGCCTCGCATCCATTCTTCATGGATGTCATTGCTCCAGCGTGCTCGAAACAAATCTGTCATCGCAAGGTACATGAGAAAACTGCGAAGCGGTGACGGGTAAAGCACGCAGGCATCGTAGATGACCGTCAACTGATTCATTTGTCTTCGAAGCCAAAACCAAGCTGCTGATCGATGGCGGAAAGTTCGTCGAGTGCTTTCAGCCGGTTCCGGTTCATGGAGTTTTTGTACTCCAAAAGATCGGAGAATAGAACACGACGATGAGTACCTACTTTTCGAAAAGGGATCGTTCCCTGTTCCATCTGACTGACCAGAAATGGTCGAGAGACATTCAAAAAGTCAGCTGCCTGTTGTGTCGTTAACTCTGCATGGACAGGGACCAGGCCAATGGCATCGCCGTTGGCCATGTGGCGCAGAATTTCTTGCAATGCGCGAAGTGCGGATGCCGGGATGGAGACGAACTCTTCGGACGCGCCTTTGGCTTTAATCCGTATGCGTGCTGGCTCGGAAAGGTTAGCATCGAGACAGCGAGAAAGTTGCTGACTGCTATCCCGCGCCAGGATTGCTTCATCCGGCGTTGCTGTCACGATATCGCTGATGTTGGTGAATGATGCGGAAGTAGCCATCGTCGATCTCCTCAGGAAAACGATATCGGCTACAATGCCCAAAGGCAATATCCGAAATTAACGTAATATTCGAAACGACCCCGGCTTGCAGTACTTGTATGGAGTCTAGGTAGTCTCGAATTACCTTGATGGGCGCTTATGCAGATTGAAGGTCAAGCAGCTTTATTTCAAATTCGAACTCAGGAAGCCTCACATCGCAGTCATCACCATTCGAAAAATGAAATCGAATGAAAACGAGCTCAGGCTCGATACTGCTGCGAAATGATGAAAGATGCTCAATCGTCTGACCAGGCAGCAGTTGGATTTCATTAGCGAAAGGGCTAATTAAGAGTGTGCAATGGAAAGATCGAACGTCTTGATTCTTACGATAGAGTTCCCAAGTATCTCGCAGGAGGTCGCAAACGACTTTTTCCGCTTCATGAGTCACCTTGAGTATCTCGGCATCATGAAGAAGGCTGCTGAGAAACGCGATGTCGTGGCGGAGGTTGGAGTCGTGACGCACGGCATATTGAAGCGGCCGTGCGACGTTTTCACCCCAGTCAAAAAAGAGGGCCTGAAATTCTGGTTGCATGCTCAGACCCTCATGTCATTAACCACCCACCACCGCTTGAAACCGCTTCACGGCTTCTTCGATATTCGCCCGGGAGTTGAAGGCGCTTAAACGGAAGTAGCCTTCGCCGGCGGCGCCGAAGCCGGAGCCGGGGGTGCCGACGAGGTGGGCTTTGTGGAGGAGTTGGTCGAAGAAGTCCCAGCTGGTGGTGTTGCCGGGGGTTTTCAGCCAGATGTAGGGGGCGTTGACGCCGCCGTAGACGCGGATGCCGACTTTTTCCAGGCCTTCACGCAGTAGTTGGGCGTTGATCAGGTAGAAGCGGATCAGTTCCTGGACTTGCTGCTGGCCTTCTGGTGAATAGACGGCTTCGGCGCCACGTTGAATGATGTACGGGACGCCGTTGAACTTGGTCGAGTGACGTCGGTTCCACAGGGCGTGGAGGGAAACGTCTTCGCCTTTGTCGTTCTTGGCGGTCAGGTTTTTGGGGATGACGGTGAAGGCACAGCGGGTTCCGGTGAAGCCTGCGGTCTTGCTGAAGCTGCGGAATTCGATCGCGACGTCTTTGGCTCCTTCGATTTCGAAGATGCTGCGTGGGACGTTTGGCTCGGTGATGTAGGCTTCGTAGGCGGCGTCGTAGAAGATGATCGCGTTGTTGGCCTTGGCGTAATCGACCCACTTCTTGAGCATCTCGCGTGAGGCGACCATCCCGGTCGGGTTGTTCGGGTAGCACAGATAGATGAGGTCGACCTTCTCTTGAGGAAGCTCGGGAGTGAAGTCGTTTTCTGCGGTGACGGGGAGGTAAACCAAGCCATCGTAACGGCCTTGAGCATCGGCGGCTCCAGTGCGGCCGACCATGACGTTAGTATCGACATAGACCGGGTAAACCGGGTCGAGAACGGCGACCTTGTTCTTCATCCCGAAGATATCGAGGATGTTGCCGGTGTCGCATTTGCTCCCATCGGAGACGAAGATCTCGTCGGCGGAGATGTCGATGCCGCGTTGTTTGAAATCGTTGGTCGCGATGGCGTCGCGCAGGAAGTCGTAGCCTTGTTCAGGGCCGTAGCCTTTGAACGTTTCCCGGCTGGACATCTCATCGAGAGCGGCGTGCATCGCCTTGACGCAGGCGGCAGGCAGAGGCTCGGTGACGTCGCCGATCCCCAGACGGATGATCTTGGCTGAGGGGGTCGCGGCTGAGAATTCTCGAACGCGACGAGCGATCTCAGGAAAGAGGTAACCGGCTTTGAGTTTCTGATAGTTGTCGTTGATGTAGGCCACGGGTCCAGGTCTCGACTTTCGGAACATGAATGGGAACAGGAAACAAGCGGAAATTTTAGACGCTACGAGTCGGATTTTGGAGCGATGGGGAGGTTGAATTTGTACGCGAGGGGAAAAGTTCTGTTATGCTGGGATTTGATCAAAGTGATCATCGTAAAGAGAATTTAGCCACAGAGATCACAGAGCCCACAGAGAGTCAAGAGAAGAGTTGAAAGTCAATCGAACTCTCCGGGTTTCGCCACACCATGCCTCTGAGCCCTCTGTGAACTCTGTGGCTATTCATCGACATCTAATTTTCAGACGAACACTGGAGCGCATCATGAACTGGAAAACATCACTGGGGCTGGCTGTTTTGGCTATTTCGGTCGGAGCCGTTGTTTCGATGAACAGCTCGTCGACATCGTTGATCGCTAACATCCTTGAGGAGAAAAAGCCTGTGTATCGTCACTTTGTCATCTTCAAGTTTGAGGAGTCTGCCAAGCCTGAACAGATTCAGGGAGTTGTCGATGCCTTCGCGGCTTTGCCTGGCAAGATTGATACGATCAAGGGCTTTGAGATGGGGACCAACATCAGCCCGGAAGGTCATGACAAAGGCTTTACGCATGGCTTTCTGGTGACGTTTGATGACAAAGCAGGTTTGGAGAAATACCTGCCGCATCCGGCTCACAAGGAGTTTGGCGGATCGTTGAAGGGGATTCTCAAAGATGTTCTCGTGTTTGATTATGTGACGAAGTAACAGCCGTCCATCACAACCATCGGGAGCAGTCACCTGTTCCCGATGGCCGAAGCGAGGCATTGAGTGTGCGCGATTTACCTCATCCGGTCGTTGAAGAGTCAAAAATTTGTGGGTACTTACTCAATCGGACTCATCCTGATGGCGGTCCGAAAGCTGCGTGGTTCATTTCTCTCGGTTTTCGTAGAGAGGCCTGGGAAGAGCTTCGAACGTCTTTGATTGATTCTCTTAGATGCACATCGTCATTGACGACAGAGAGTACAACTTATGGAATCAAGTTTATAATTTCCGGTGTACTTTCTACGCCGAGTGGTCGGACGGTTGGTATTCGGACGATCTGGATCAGCACACATCCACTCAGCATGCGACTCGTAACGGCCTATCCGGAGGAATTGAGTAATGATTCATGAACATGACGTCGTTGTGTTAACAAGGGCTCTTCCTGATCTCAGTTTGCAGATCGGAGATGTGGGAACCGTTGTGCATGTTTATGCAGATTCATCAGGATTTGAAGTTGAATTCCTTGACGGTGGCGGACGGACCATCGGTGTCTGCACACTCGATGCGGAAAGTGTTCGAGAACGTCATGCCGATGAAATCTTTAGTGTCAGGAGTTTAAAATCAGCGTGAGTTCTGTTGCGAGGATCAGTCATTTTTGTGCGTTGAGTATCGGGGCAATAAAATCAAGAAGTTGTTGCGCATTCTTGATTCGTCAAATTGTCTTCTTCCTGTGGATCGTGATGTTTTCAGGCTGTGGGCCGCGACAACCGGGATTACCGGTTTCAAAAGTGCCGGTTGTGACGAATTCGATTGGGATGGAGTTTGTCGAGATTCCGTCCGGGAAGTTCCTGATGGGGGCGATTCCTGGTGATGAACTGGCAAACGAGAATGAGAACCCTCAGCATGAGGTGACGATTTCGAAGGCTTTTTATTTCGGGAGATTTGAGGTCACGCAACGTCAATACGCAGACGTTATCGGAGACAACCCGAGTTACTTCTCAGCAGCCGGTCGAGGAGCCAATGACGTCTCGGGATGGGTGACGGACAACTTCCCCGTCGAGATGGTCAACTGGTTTGAAGCGACTCAGTACTGTGAGAAGTTATCGAATTTGCCCGAAGAGAAAGCCGCGGGGAGAACCTATCGATTGCCCACGGAAGCAGAATGGGAATATGCCTGTCGGGCAGGGACGGTGACCCGATTTGCGTTTGGGGCAATGGCTGACCCGAAACTGGTGAATTTCAAAGGCTATGTCGGTCGTACGCAACCTGTCGGCTCTTATCCGCCGAATGCCTGGGGCCTGCATGATATTCAGGGGAACGTGCTCGAATGGTGCAGCGACTGGCATACCGACGATTATTACTCGGTTTCACCAGCAGTTGATCCGCCCGGGCCGGAGATTTCGCCGGATGATGTGCGCGTGTTACGTGGAGGCGGGTATGCGTTTACACCCGCATCGGCAAGTTTTCGAGATGATATCCCGCCGCATTTTCGCGGGCCGGGGCATGGGCTACGGGTCGTGATGGAGAAGAATTAGACGCAAACAAAGTTTGCCTGAGCGGAGCCGCGGTTATCGGCTCAGCTCATGCCCGACTTGTTGAATCGCCTGGTCTGCCTGAGGTGGGTAAGCGTTGACGGTCGTCAGGATGTGTTTGCGTTGCTCGAAGGTGATGCCGCCGTCGAGGGCGACGAGCATGTCAATATACTGGTCGACCTGGGACTGCGTGGGGAGGCCGGTGGCGAGGTCGATGGTGCATTGGCCGTAACTGTTACCGCCGCGGATCTGGACGTTGAGGCCGTCGTAGGTTTCTTTCGACAGACTGGTGGTGGGGAGGACGGCTCCTGTCATGTCCAGGAGGGCGACTTTGTCGTTGATCTCTTTGATGGTGTAGGTCTGTTCGACGGTGATCGGCAGGGGTTGATTGAGGTAGCGTCTTCGTGTCCAGGTGAAGCCGACGTTGACGACCGTGCCATTTTTCTCTGCTTTTTCGTCGTAGGGAAGCAGGCCGATGGTGTCGTCGATGAAGTTGGCCAGGCCGTCGTGTTGCGAGGAGGCAGCGATCTGCATCATCAGTTGTTGCTTTTGTGCCTCAGGGATTTTTGCTAAGCATTTGTCGAGAAACTGCTGGTAGCCGAGGATTTCTTTGATCTGATTGTCCTGGCCGACCCAGAATTCAAAGCCATTGTTGATCATGCCCTGGTACGGGAGAGCGGCTGTCGGAACGGGAGAATTGGGAATCGCGGAGTCGTAGCTGAGGGATTTGTTATCGAGGTTTTGGGAGTATTTGACATGGCTGTATTGGACGTCGAATTTCTTGTCATTTTCACGGATCTCATCGACGGTGATCGCCATCATGAGCTCAAGAGAAGAGGTGCTTTTTTTGACGCCCTTGATGGACGATTGTGACAATTCCTGGTGAATCGTCTTTTTGAGCGGGATGCGCATGCCGGGCTTGAGTTTGAGGCTCAAATCGGCTGGTTTGCTGTTTTGGAGCTTGGGGTCTGCATCGCGCGCGGACAGGGGGTCTGCCAGACCGAGAATGCCGTCGTCAGCTTTGTTACTTGCCGATTCACTGTTGCATCCAGCCAACAGGCAGGCTGCGACAAACAGGCTCAACCAATTTGCACGGTTCATAAGAAGGTCCATCTTCATCGAATACACGTCTTTCACGGGAGATGCGGTGCGAGATATCCCTGCTCGCGCACGCACCCAGTCGGAAGAATATCGGGCCGTCTCGACTGGTGAAAGACCAATTCGATTGCGCAAGATTCTGGCGAATGGGGAACGGTCGTCGGATTGGACGTATTCCGTTTGTTCAAGGAATGGGACGCGGGATTCACGGGCATTTACAGTTTTGTTTCGTTTCCAGAACAAGTTCTTATGGTGGTGGAATTTCTTCCCGAAGTTCAGTGCCCGCGCGTCTATGCCATCTGTGCATTCTTTGCAAATCACCACAACATCTTTATCTGATTTACTCTACGAATCCATCCCGTCCTCGCCATCCATCCCAGGTGTTAGATTAAGACCAGCCTTCTTGATCGATTCTTTGGCTGGCTGGCTCGCGATTATTTTTAGAAAAATGTGATCGGGCATTCATTTTTGCTAAAGTTCCTGAGATGATCACAGGCGGGGCAATGACGAGCCCGGCCGACAGGCGATAGCTAAAACTGGTTATCGTCGCACAATTTACTGCATCAATGAGCACTGCCACTTGAGACACCGTCCGGAGCGACACGGTCGCAGCAGCTGCTATCCCCTCAGGAAGGATTTGACCATGGACCAGGATTATCGCGTTATCGAAACCGATTCTCTGCCACCAAAAACTCTCGTGGCACCGTTCCGCTTCGCTCGCGAACTCCGACTGATGCTCAAGGGAACGACCTTGAACATCCAAAGCGGCAGCGATGAGAATATTTACGTCTCGAAGGATTTGTCGAAGTCATTTGATATGTGGCTTCAACACCAGATGCTGCGGTCTCAGAAGTAGGTAATGTTGCTGATGCCCCTCGGTGCTGGTTCGAGGGGCGGGTGGTGGAGTCAGTTGAGACTTTTGAAGATTCCAGGCTGACTTTTCTGGCTGAGTAGATACTGGGATCAAGGCTGTTATTCGCTACGCGCAACGGTCGTCGAACAGTGCCTACAGCCCACCCTCATCCGTCGTCGAAGCGACGCCACCTTCTCCCCTCAAGGGAGAAGGGACTTAAAGCGGCTCCCCTCAAGACAGAAGGAACTTAAGACCGCTCACCCAACGGAGAAGAACCAAACCTACCTGGTTTAGAACATGGTGGAGCCGTCGAGGGAGAGGTGGTCGGGGATGTAGCGGAAGGCGACCAGGCAGCGGTCGTCGCGGATGGGTTGGTTACTGCTGTAGAGATTGGTCGCGTCGATGAGGGAGCGGATCGCATCGTTCGGGCCGGTGGTGACGGGTTCTAAGCAATCTTCCAGGCGTTCGCGGCCAAAGATCTCGTTTTTGGTGTTCATGGCTTCGGTGATGCCGTCGGTATAGACAACGACCATGTCCCCGAGAGACAGGGTGATCGTAGCCTGGTCGTACGTGCTGTCAGGCATGATGCCGAGTGGTATGCCGGTGACTTGCGAACCGAGGACTGAAGTCTCGCCTGATTTTTTTCGGAGGATAGGCGGGAGGTGGCCGGCGCTCGCGATCGAGAGTTCATGCGTTCTGGGGTCGAGAATGAGCAGGACGAAGGTGATGAAACGAAAACCGACGCCGCTTTGAAAGATTTCGTTGTTGAGGGCCTGAAGCGACAGGGACATCGTCGGTTGAGCCAGAAGCTGGTAACGGACGGCTGAGCAGAGTCGAGCCATCAGGAGGGCGGCGGGAACCCCTTTGCCGGAGACGTCGCCTTGAGTGATGGCGAGTCGTCCATCTGGAAGCGGGATATAGTCGTAATAGTCGCCGCCGACGCCGAGGGCGGCTTCGTAGAGGTCAGCGAATTCGTAATTCGGCACTGAGGGCTTTTCTCGTGGGAGGAAGCCGAGTTGAATCTGGGTGGCGAAATCGATATCGCGTTCAAGATCTCGCTGGGTGAGGAGTTCTTCGTGAAGCCTGGCGTTATCCAGGGCCATGGCGGCTTGATTGGCGACGCAGACAAGGAGTTCGAGATCGCTTTTCGTGAACTCGCGGTTCATGTCGCGAGTATTCAGCTGGACGACGCCGGTCGCGGTATCGGCTTGCGAGAGGAGAGGCGCGCAGATCATCGAACGCACCTGCAGTTCTGAGAGAGACGTTGCGCTCTGAAATCGAGAGTCATCCTGCACGTCGGCACTCAGGATCGCGGAGCGAGTCTGCATCGCGCGATCGATAATCGTTCGGCTGACCGGAATCGGTTCTTCGTCATTCTCGAGACGATGCTTGCTCGCTCTGATCAGATTGCGGTTGGTCTGCGGATCATGGATCACGAAAAAGCCGGAGTCGGCATGCGGAAAAATCTTGAAGAGGACATTCAGAATCTTCGGAAGAAGCTGCTCGACGTCAAGAATTTTCGAGATCGCTTCAGAGATTTCGAGGATGGCTTTCAGGACGTTTTCAGGATCGTTTCCGATGTGGAACGAGCCGGAGCGGAGATTTTCGAGCGTGCTAATGATGGACGATGAGGAGTCGAGGCCGTCGCGCTGTTCGGCATCACCTAAATTCTCGATGGAATAGGGGGTGCCGTATTGAAGGTAGTGCATGAGTTCTGCGGTGTTCATGTGCTGATAGAACACAAACTTGACGTCGCAGATGCGGATCTGGTCGCGGTCTCTGAGCTTCATACGACCGTGAGTGGGGAGGTCGTTGACGAAGGTGCCGTTTCGGCTTTGCAGGTCTTCGAGATAGAAGTGCCCAGACTCGTAAGCGATGCGGGCATGCTGGCGCGAGACGGCGACTTTATCGATGACGATTTCGCAGCTTGGTTGACGTCCAATAGTCAACGGATATTCGTTGAGTTCAACGAACTGGTCTGCATCGCCTGAGAATTGAACGCGAAGAACCGCCACACCACCGCTCCTGTCAGGCAGAGGTCCAATCAGCCTGTAAGGACAGATTAGCAGATAGGTGAAGGAAGAGAAACAGGAGAGTGGTGGGGGGATTTGTCATGTTAGCTTCGCTCGCATAGACGCTGACAACTGAGGCAACCAGAGGGGTTTGCCTCGTACGGATTAGCGAACGGGGAGTTGGTTAGTGCCTATGCCCCACCCTCATCCGCCCTTCGGGCACCTTCTCCCCTCAAGGGAGAAGGGACGGGGTTATGGGCTCAGTTCAATTCGCAGAGTCCCCTCATCCGACCTCGAAGACTCAGCCACCTTCTCCCCGGGGGAGAAGGGACGGGATTATCAATCGCCGACGCCGACTTCGATGTTGTAGGCGTCCTGGAGGAGGCGTTTTTCTCGTTGGTTGAATTGGATGAGGTGGTTCATCCAGAGCATGAGTTCCTGTTTCAGGGAATTGGCGGAGGCTTTGAAGTTCTTGCAGCAATCGAGGGACGCTTTTAAGGACTTCAATTCGGTCACGAGAGTTCGCTGTTCCTGGCGGATTTTCAGGACGGCGGAGTCCCAGCTGGGGTGTTCGTGGAGGACTTCCTCGTAGAGTCCCTGGATGTCACGCAGTCGATACTCGGCGGGGAGGGTGTCGAGCAGCGTGTCGACGAGGGCGAGGATCCATTTTTTGTTTTCGTCGGAAGCGGGTTCTTCGAGGACGTCGCTGAGGTCGCCCAGGAGAAGGTACTCCAACATTGTCAGGTCGTTGAGCTTGCGTTGGCGGGCTGCATAAGCCGGGGTGGTCGACGTCTGGATCATGAGAGAGCTCCTTTTGGCGGATGGCGCCGCCGCGATCAAGTGCATCAATCAATTCTGATGCGTCTTTTTCGAGGAGTCAATTGTTGATCTCGCTGACGAGGTGTGATCCTGGGAATTGGCAGAATGCGGGCAAAGCGGGATTGACGGGGTGGGAAGGCGGAGGCGGAATTTGTCGTGAGGTGAGAAGGAGTTGGTGGAATTGAACGCGACAGTCAATTCGCAGAGATCCCTCATCCGACCTCGAAGACTCGGCCACCTTCTCCCCGGGGGAGAAGGAACTTAAAACCGCTCCCCGGGGGAGAAGGAATGAGAACGGGGAGACTAGCGGGTGGAAATTTGGTCGGGGGTCCAGGTGTAGTTGAGCATGCGGCGGCCGTCGACCTGTTCGGCTCGGAGTTTGAAAGTGAAGTCGGTCAGGCTGCCGGGGTCGTCGACGATGAATGTCTTCTTGATGGACTGGCCGCCGTCGAGTTTGGTGACGCTTTTGTATTGTCGACGGCGTCCACGAACATCGAGGGAACAGCGGAAGTCGAGCAGCTCCGCGGGGGACGTGTTGTTGAAGATGGTCTGTTCGACGATGAGTTGATTGTTGTTGGCGTCTGGGATCACTTCGACGGAGATCTCGACGTCACCCATGCCGATTTCGTAGTCACGGTAAACCGTGAAGGCGAGCTGGCCGTCTTCCATTTCGAATTCGATGGGGATCAGGCGTTTCCCCAGAGAGGTCGAAGCAGGGAGCTTGATGGTGAAGGGCGTCCGGAATTCTTCGCCACGAGCCAGTCCCATGCGGAAGACTTTGGGATCGACATCCCATTCCTTGGGAGGCTTGAAGTTGAGAACACCTGAGGTGCCTGTCGAGAATGTATTTCGGCCGACGATTGCGTCCTGATGATAGGCTGTGGAACTGGGGATCTGGCCTTTTTCAAACTTGACGGACATCATGAAACGGACGAGTGCCTCCGAGACATTCGTCAGGATCTGCGGATGAGCAGTGACCGGAATTCGCTGGCCGATCCGTTTCACAAGAGGAAGGTTGGTTCGCTGGCCCCAGATGGTGGTGAGTTGGACATCTTCGCCGAGGTACATTTCTTCGATGAGGGGGGCTTCCTCGGTCGAGCTGGGATTCCAGATAACCAAGGTGGCCTGTCCCTGCCGAGCGAAGATGTAATTGATACTGCCATTTGGAAATTGAATCGAGCCGAGATAGTCAGATCCACGCAGCGCCAGGGCGATCGTTCGCCAGGGGATGAAGAGTTCGGTCGGAGAGCCATCTTCTCGCAGGAGTCCGGTTTCCGGATCGAAGATATCGGTCATGAAGATCTTTTCCGCACCACCGACTTTCGCTGCGATCATGCGTTTGACGAGATCCGATGCCCGAGCTTCCATCAGCTTCGGAGGAGTCGACTGGAGGGGAGTGGGAGTCAGGTGGACCCAGCGTTCGAAGCCGTGACCTTCGGTCGATTGGAGTTTGTCGCTGAGCTGCTCTGGATTGAGTCCCTGTTGACTGTTGAGGGCGAGAAAGAACTCGTTTGCTCGTTCGGATGTCGGGATGGGTTGCTGCCAGTCCCAGGAGACGCCGATGTTGGTATCGCGTCCGATGCGATCGAACTCTGCTTTGATGTTCGATAAGGTCACCATCATGTCGCTGCGTCCCATGAAGGATTTATCGGTATCGTCGCCGAGCTGCCAGATGCGGACATTGCCGGAGTATTTCGCCATGACATCATCGATGGAATACTTCCAGAACGGGATTGGCATGGTGAAGATGTTACTCACGCCTTCCCAGTCAGACGGGAATTTGTTGCGGAGTTCCATGGGTGGATGATTGAGTAACCCGACGGTGCTAATGCCTTTTTCTTCCAGGCCGGTCAAGACACTACCGAGGAACATCTGTTTGTTGGAATCGTGCTGGTCTGCTCGATCCCACATGGGGTACTTGATCCAGTTGATCCCGGATTCAACCATAATCGAAACGAAGTCGGCGGCTTCGAGTTCGTCAGCACCATGGGGAACGGCTAGACCGAACTCGCCCTGCAGGCTGGCTGTCTTGACGAGGTCAAGAACGACGAAGGACGTCTCCTTGCGCATGATGACCTGGCCTTCCCGCTGGAGTTGCGAGGAGACTCGATAAAAGCCGGGGGGCTGAGAGGGGATGTCCCAGGCGATCGCTTTTTGAAGCAGAGCGGCTTTGTCTTCCTCGAGTTTGCGGTTCGGCTTGAGCAGCAGAGTCCGACGGGCAATCAGCCTGCCGTTGACGTCATGAGCTTTGAGAAAAAGCTGATAGACGTAGTGATCGTTTTGGGTGCCGGAATCAAGACCCGTGACGTGAGCGTTGACGCTGATCGGGGTGTCTGTTTGTCGAAAGTGAGTTGTGAAATTGCTTTCGAGGAAGAAGCGGGGAAGCTTGCCCAGCCAGATATCATCGACCCAGGCCGTCCCTTTGATGTCCATTTTATCGGAGTGAACCAGATGGACGCCAATGACAGCAAAGCGGACACCATCCATGGGGGTGATCGGCCCGACCTGAATGGTCTGCCAGTCGTCGGAACTGCCGGAGACAGGTTTGCTCAAGGTTCGCTGGATCCGCTCGCGACGATCGTTGAGGAATGAAAGCGAAATCATGATTGCGTCGTTATGCAGGTCTTTACAGAAGACGCGAGACTGGAAGACGTAAGAATGGAGGTCATCAATGCGGATCGGTGGAGAGTAATAGACGGCCATCCCGCCGTTAGCCTGGATGCGAAGTGACTGCAAGCCGGTCGCGGCACGGTCGTAGTCGATCTTCATCTTGATGTAACTGGGGAATTCGTCGCCTTCGCGGCGCAGCCATTCGTCGGGCTGCTGGTCGTAGTCCTGGTCGTCGTCTTCCTCGAAGCCATACGATTTGACGAGCATGGCCCCTTTGAACGGGTTGTACTCGACGGTTGCTTCTTCCACGACCTGTCCATCCGGCACAACCGTCACATCGACCGCAAACGCCGCGATCGGAGCGAGCAGGATCAGGAGGTAAGCAATGAGGAATCGCATAAGGTGGAGGATCGTAGAACTTTCTTGGGGGGAATTGTCCCCTGTGGTTTGATGGAGACATGGGAAGCTGTTTAGTGCCTATGCCCCACCCTCATCCGCCCGTTGGGCACCTTCTCCCCTCAAGGGAGAAGGGACGGGGTTGGGGGCTCAATTCACTTCGCAGAGTCCCTCATCCGTCAGCGAAGCGCTGCCACCTTCTCCCAGGGGGAGAAGGAACTTAAGACCGTTGTTCGAGGGAGTTGGAACATCGGCTTCTAAATGTGATCGACCAATACTGCGAGACTACTCACCCTCGTAGCGATCGTGCATAATGAACGGTTTGTAACGGTTCCGCAGAGCCATTTCGTCTTGACCCTCGACTTAAGCCAACACCATGTTTTCTCTTGCCACTCGCCAGCTTGCTCCCGACGTCCGCCAGGGACTTGATATTGTTGCAACGATCAAAGCCGAGGGGCTGATGGTAAGCGGCGTGCAGTTGGAATTGCGGAAGGAACTTGATTTTGACGTTGTCTCCGAGACGGGACTGCGTCAGCTGAATCTGCTGATCAAGGATCGCGGGCTGAAGGTCGCGGCGGGGGTTCTGGCGACACGGTATTCGCTCGTTGAGCCAGATAAGATCGACCAGCGAGTCGATGCGGTGAAGCGCGGGATGGAAGTGCTGGGGAAGCTGAGAGCGAGTCAGTTGATCTGCCGATTGGGAAAGGTGCCGGCTGAAAAGGACGGGCGACCTTACGAGAAGCTGTTTGAGATCGTGACGGATATTGCCGCGTGGGGGAATCGGTTCGGGGTCTCGTTGTGCTTGAGCACGTCGTTTCAGGAACTCGATCGGACACTGGAATTTGTTGACTCGATCAAGTCAGGACCGGTGACGATCGATTTCGATCCCCTCTCGGTCTTGAAAGCGGGGCGGGATGTGAATGAGACCCTGCGAACCGCCCTCCCCTTCCTGGGACATGCGACGTTGCAGGATGCCATCCGCGAGCGCGAAGGGGATTACCAGTCCGCTCCGATCGGCGAAGGGGAAGTCGAATGGCTGATGCTGACGGCCGTCTTACAAGGAGCGCCGACGCCGGTGTGGAAGACGATCTGGGTGACGAGTGAGGATGATCCGCTGAAAGAAGTCATCACGGGGTTGCAGCGGTTGAAGCCGTTTTTGGGGTTTGAATAGAACCGCAGAGAAATGCGGGTGAACGAGACGAGAGATGGATAGTCAATCGATAAGCAGTGAGCGGGAAAGCGGCTATCGAAACTCGTGTGGGTGTAAGTTGTAGCGATTCTGAAGAGCTTCATCGAGAACTTTCAGGTCAAGAGAAAGTCGACGGTCAGGACGCCAGAAGGTCTGCTCGCGAACTTCCTTGATAACCTTGGAATTACCTTGCGCGATTATTTCGATCAGTACCGCGAGTGCGTCATCTGTTCTCAAAGTTAACAAGGTGGTGATGCCGCCCGAATGTCCATCTCGCGCAAGAGGAACGACGTGAGGAAAATAAACTGGCAACGTCAGCTTTGAAAAATCAGCATACTGCTCGCTACGGTCGCTGAAGGTCGAGTATGAACGGCGTGGTAAATCCTTCATTTCGTTGACCAGACGCCGAGCATCGTGTTCGTCCGGTTCCCGGACATGAAGATCGATTGTGGCGACCGGTGCCAGCGGGAATAAAGGCATCGTATTTGATTGTTCAATCTCAGAGCTGTCTTTGCGGTCAAATTCACGATAGACAGATATCGTCCATGCTCCTGCAGTAAGGGCTCGAAACTCAAGCAACGGTATGGAAAGCCAATACTCATCTCCGTTCTGAAGTGAGGGGAATGCGACGAAGGCACTCTGGATCATTCTATTGAACTTCACCAGCTGCTCTTTGGGATCGATGGCCAACTGACCCTTTTCATTGACGGCCTCGATACGAAATCGACGTGGGCGGCCGATGCCGAAGTAATCGTCCCCAAAGACTGTCTGCAGAGGATAAGAACTGTGATTCACAACCCGCCAGTGAAGCAGGATGTTCTCGCCGACATACCAATGCGTCTTATCAACTTCGATCAAGACTTCGAGTTCTGTGGCTGCATCCCGCAAGAGGCGTCTGCCGAATTCGAATGAGTCGTTCGTCCAGATAAGGTGATCATTTGGATTGCGGAAAATGGCGTTCAATGGGGTGGGAGTCAGGTTTAATGAGAGGTCATTGCCAGCATATAAAATGTTTGGGAGGGAGAGCACGATAGTGAGTGAGAGAATGGCCTGCATGAAAGTCTCCGGAAAATGAAGACGGAAGTGTAAATGGAAACAGCCGGCTGTGGCAATTGCAGGTTTGGCCAGACATCAAGAGGGAAGATGCACTTCCTGTCGGGCGCGGCTCCGAAGGGGAACCAAACGGACTACTGTACAGAAAATGTTCGGTCCGATAGTCGCCAGTGCAGGGGGTGTCTACAATAGACCACGCTGCGCCGGATGAGTTCGTGGCGTTTCCCCCAATGCAGAAAAAGGCTTCATGGCTTCTCAGGACATTATCATCAAAGGTGCCCGCGAACATAATTTGCAGGGTGTCAACTTAACGCTGAAACGCAACCAATTGATCTGTCTGACCGGGGTTTCGGGGTCGGGGAAGTCGTCGCTGGCGTTTGATACGTTGTATGCCGAGGGGCAGCGTCGGTATGTCGAGTCGCTGTCGAGTTATGCCCGCCAGTTTCTGGGACAGTTGCCCAAGCCGAATGTGGAGATCATTTCCGGGCTGGCGCCTTGTATCGCGATTGAGCAGAAGGTCGCAGGGCGGAATCCTCGTTCGACGGTCGGGACGCTGACGGAAGTTTACGATTATCTGCGCGTCCTCTATGCGCGGGTCGGGCAGGGATATTGTTATGTGTCGGGGCTGCCGATTCGGGCGCAGACGGTTGACCAGATCATTGAGAGCATTTCCAAACTGCCCGAGGGGACCCGTTATCAGATTCTCGCGCCGATCGTGCAGAATCAGAAAGGGGAGTTTCGGGATCTGTTTGAAGACCTGTTGAAGAAAGGCTTCCTGCGGGCCCGGGTCGATGGAGAGATCTATAACCTGAGCGAGCCGCCGCTGCTCAAGAAGCATTTCAAGCACAACATTGAAGTGGTCGTCGATCGACTCGTCGCGGGGAAAGGGGTTCGCAATCGACTGGCAGAGGCCATTGAAAATGCAATCCGGCTGACAGATGGAATGCTGCTCGTGGTGACGGAGTCGCCCGCTGGAGAGGCACTGGCACAGCCAGTGGCACCCGATCAAGAGGAAGATGCACGGGCAGGAATACCTGTGTCAGCGGGGCGAAAGAAGAGACGGACAGGAATGTCCGTGCCACAGGAAGAGCCGGATGAAGCCACTTCTTCCCTAAGCCCTATGCCCCAATCCCTAAGCCCTACGACCGAACGCCTCTACTCCACCAAGTACGCCTGCCCCGAATCGGGGATGAGCTACGAGCCTCCCTCGCCGCAGTTGTTCAGCTTCAACAGTCCCATCGGGATGTGCCCCGACTGTCAGGGGCTTGGGGCGCGGACGGAATTTCTGCCTGAGTTGCTGGTGACCGATGAGACGAAGTCGATTCAGAAAGGGGCGATGGATCTTCTGGGGGTGTGGAAGGACATCGGGAAGTGGCGACGACATATTTATGACGGAGGAGCGACGGCGATTGAGGCGGACCTGGGGCTCAAGGCGGGGACGGTCTTGAAAGAGGCCTGGAAGGATGTGCCGAAGAAGGCGCAGGAGCTGTTTCTGTACGGGACGGGATCGCGTCACGTGACGTTCAGCTGGCGGACACGCGGGGGGATGTGGAAGCATGGCGGGCCGTATGAGGGGATTATTCCCGAGCTGAATAAAGCCTATGGATCTGCAAAGAATCCGATGCGACGTCGTCAGCTTGAGAAGTATATGTCGACGGGGCTCTGTTCGAGTTGTCAGGGAAGTCGGTTAAACAAGCAGGCTCAGAATGTCCGCTTGACGACGATGGATCAGGGGTTCATTCAGACGCATGGAAAATCGCAGTTGTCGCTGCCGGAGATTTGTGCGCTATCGACATTTGATGCGTGGCAGTTCTTTGGTTCGCTGGAGTTGGACCACTCGGGACGCATGATTGCTGAAGAGGCGCTCAAGGAGATTCGTGGGCGTCTGGGGTTTCTGCTGAATTGCGGGCTCGATTACCTGACGCTGAATCGATCAGCCCCGACGCTCTCGGGCGGCGAAGCACAGCGGATCAGGCTGGCGGGACAGATCGGGTGTGGGCTGGTCGGCGTGGTCTATATTCTCGATGAGCCTTCCATCGGTCTGCATCCGCGTGACAACACGATGCTGCTGCGGAGTCTGCAACAGTTGCGAGATCAGGGGAATACGGTCATCGTCGTCGAGCACGATGAAGAGACGATGGAGAACGCCGATTACCTTGTCGACTTCGGGCCAGGGCCGGGGGTGCGCGGCGGGTATATCGTTGCGGAGGGAACGCCAGCCGAGGTCAAAGCGAATCCGAAGAGCTTGACCGGGAAGTTTCTTTCGGGTGTCGAGAAGATTGAGGTGCCTGCAGAACGTCGCGGTCATAGCGATCTTCACCTGGAGATCAAAGGAGCGACGCATCACAATCTCAAGAATGTTAATGCGAAGATTCCGCTGGGACGATTCGTCTGTGTGACGGGGGTCTCGGGGTCTGGGAAGTCGTCGCTGATCAATGACATCTTGTGGCCGGTGCTGAATCGTGATTTGAACAAGGGGGAAGGAAACCCGGGAGCACACAAGTCGATTGTCGGGCTGGAGCATCTGGATAAAGCGATCGATATCGATCAATCACCCATCGGCCGGACGCCACGCTCGAACCCGGCGACGTATGTCAAAGTGTTCGATCTGATTCGTGATCTTTATACGCAACTCCCGGCGTCGAAGTTGCGTGGGTATCCGCCGGGGCGGTTCAGTTTCAACGTCGACGGCGGACGCTGCGAGCATTGCGAAGGGCATGGGGCGACGAAGCTGGAGATGGATTTTCTGGCGGATGTGTGGGTTTCTTGCCCGGTCTGTGGCGGGCATCGCTTTAACCATGAGACGCTGGAGATCAAGTTCAAAGAGAAGAGCATTGCCGAAGTCCTTGAGATGGACATTCAGCAGGCGCTGGAGCATTTCGAGAACGTCCCGAAAATTCGCAGGCTGGTGCAAACACTGCACGATGTCGGGCTGGATTATCTGAAGCTGGGGCAGCCTTCGCCGACACTTTCAGGAGGAGAGGCGCAGCGGATCAAGCTCGCGCGAGAACTCGGCAAGCGGTCGACCGGGAAGACGATTTATCTGCTGGATGAGCCGACGACAGGGCTGCACTTTGCGGATGTCAAAAAGCTGCTGGAGGTGTTGCATAACTTCGTCGAGCAGGGGAATACGGTGCTCGTTGTCGAGCATAATCTCGATGTGATTAAGACAGCGGACTGGGTGATTGACATCGGTCCCGAAGGGGGAGCAGGCGGCGGGACGATTGTCGCAGAGGGAACGCCGGAGGACATTGCGGCCAGTGAGATCAGTCATACCGGGAGGGCTTTGAGAACTGTCCTGGGTGACCGCATTGGCACTGGCATAGCCAGTGGCACCCAGACATCAGGCAAATCAGCTTTGACCGCAAAGAAAGGGAAGAAGACACAGACAGGAATGTCTGTGCCACTGAAGTCGCTTGCCAGAGCAACGAAGCCGGAGACAAGCGAGCCTGCCTCTGCTCGGTGGAATCTCGGCGAGACACAAGCCTACGATCCTTCCGTCATCACGATTCGCGGGGCCAAGCAGCATAATCTGCAGAATCTCGATCTAACGATTCCGCGTGAGAAGATGTCGGTTTTCTGTGGGCCGTCGGGATCGGGGAAGTCGTCGCTGGCGATGGATACGCTGTATGCCGAGGGGCAGCGTCGGTATGTCGAGTCGTTGTCGAGTTATGCCCGTCAGTTCCTGGGGCAGATGCCCAAGCCCGTCGTTGAGCACATTCATGGGCTCTCGCCCGCGATCGCGATTGAGCAGAAGACCGTTGGCAATTCCCCACGATCGACCGTCGGAACGGTCACCGAGATTTACGACTATCTTCGAATTCTCTACACGCGCCTGGGGACAATGTATTGCCCGGACTGCGATCTGCCGGTCATTCAGCATACGACCGATGAGATCGTCGATCGCATTCTGGAGGACTGCGACGGAAAGAAGATCCTGGTGCTGGCTCCGATTTCCAAGGCTCATCAGCAGGATGCAGAGAAGTTATTCCCGCGCCTGAAGGAGCAGGGCTTCCAGCGGGTTCGTTTGAATGGGAAGACGTACCAGATCGACGAGTTGCCGAAGCTGGACCGGAAAGCGAAAACGAAGCTGGAGATCGTGGTCGATCGTCTTAGTGTCACGCGAGCCATTCGAGGTCGTCTCAATGAATCGCTCGAAGTGGCACTCGAGTATGCTGAGGGCGAAGCCTGTGTCGCGGTGGCCGATGACAAGCTGGCTGAAGAGAAGTGGACGGTGCATCGCTATTCGCGCCACTTGAGTTGTCACAACTGCGGTCGCGGGTTTGAGACGCTGGTGCCGCAGAACTTTTCGTTCAACTCGCCGCTGGGATGGTGTCCGAGTTGTCAGGGGATCGGCACCCAGGAAGGAACATCACAGGCGGCTCTCATTGGTGATCAGGAACGAAGTCTTGCAGACGGTGCGATCATTGCCTGGCCGATGATGAAGCCGGGGACGCTATTCACGCGGATGACGCAAGTCATGGCGGCTGACCTGGGGATTCCACTCGATGTGCCATTTCGTGAACTGACGCCGACCCAGCAGCGGGTTTTGTTGTACGGGGATGAGCAGCAGTGGTTCCAGTTGCCGGAATTTTCGTTCCAGTATAAGGGTCTTTACCCGGCGATCTACGAGGCGTCGCGGGTTTCGTTTGTCTGGCGTCAGAAGCTGGCGGAGATGATCGGGCAGCAGACCTGTTCGAGCTGCCATGGGGCGAGGATCCGCGAAGAATCCGCAGCCGTTCGGTTCGACGGACTGACGATGGCACAACTGACGCAGCTGCCTCTCGAAAAGACGCTCGGCAAGTTCAATGCCCTTAAGATGAACAAGGAGCAGAAGAAGATTGCCGGGGAACTGATGGACGAAGTGAAGGGGCGTCTGAAGTTCCTCGTCGAAGTGGGCCTGGAATACCTGACACTGGACCGCGGAATGCCGACGCTCTCGGGCGGGGAGTCGCAGCGGATTCGGTTGGCGGGCCAGCTGGGGCGTAGTCTCACGGGGGTTCTCTATGTTCTCGATGAGCCAACGATCGGACTGCACCCTCGCGATAATCACAAGCTGATCGGTGCACTCAATCAACTTCGCGACATTGGCAACACGGTCATTCTGGTCGAACACGACCAGGATATTCTCACTGCAGCCGACCAGTTATATGACTTCGGTCCAGGGTCAGGGCGTTATGGTGGAGCCATCGTGACCCAAGGGACGCCGAAGGAAGTCACGAATAATAAGACATCGCTGACAGGGAATTACCTGGCCGGGCGGGAACAGATTCCGGTACCGACGAATCGTCGGATGGGGAGTGTGTTGTCGCAGGGTGAGGTGGAAGCGGTCATCGAAACGAAAGGGAAAAAGAAATCGAAGAAGACACAGACAAGAATGTCTGTGCCACCACAAGAAAAAGTATCAACCGGCGTTTCCATCTTTGAGACATCGACTCTACGGCCGGATCAATTTCCGGTGACACCCAAGGGAGTGTGGCTGGAGTTGATTGGGGCTCGTCACAACAACCTGCGGAATGTCGATCTGCGGATTCCGTTGGGGACGTTAACCTGTATCACAGGGGTCTCGGGGTCTGGCAAGTCGTCGTTGATTCAGGATACGCTGGCGACAGGGATTCAGCGTCGACTGAGGCAGTTGAGTGAAGGCTATGGAGCGTTCGATGAGCTTAAGGGGCTTGGTTCAATCGATAAGCTGATCGTGGTTGACCAGAAGCCGTTGGGGACGACGCCTGCCTCGAACCCGGCGACGTACGTCGGGCTGTTCGACGAGATTCGCGAGCTGTTCAGCATTCTGCCGGAAGCGAAGATGCGCGGGTTCAAGCCGGGGCGGTTCAGTTTCAATCGCCCGGGGGGACGCTGCGAAGACTGCGAAGGGATGGGGCAGAAATGTATCGAGATGCACTTCCTGCCGGATGTCTGGATCGAGTGTTCGACCTGTCGCGGGAAGCGTTACAACCAGGAGACACTGGCGATCAAGTTTCAGGGACGTTCGATCTCGGATGTTCTCAACATGCCGATCAGCGAAGCGCTCAAGCTGTTTGATTCGATTCCCAAACTGCGGGCACCGCTGAAGATTCTCGATGAAATCGGCCTGGGGTATCTGACGCTGGGACAGTCAGCTGCGACTCTCTCGGGTGGCGAAGCACAGCGGATCAAACTGGCAGCAGAACTCTCGCGTTCCAACTACGGCAAGACGATTTATCTGCTGGATGAGCCGACGACAGGGCTGCACATCAATGACATTTCAAAACTATTGAAGGTGCTCAACAGCCTCGTTGATCTGGGGAACACGGTTGTCGTCATTGAGCACAATCTGGATGTCGTCAAGACGGCCGACTGGGTGGTCGATGTCGGCCCGGAAGCTGGAGCAGGCGGCGGCTATATCGTGGCCCAAGGGACGCCGGAGGATCTGGTGCAGTATGCGCATGAGTACGCAGCCGATCCCAAGGGACACCATCGCTCCTACACGGCTGATCTGCTCGTACCGTTCATTGAAAAGGGGACGCGCGAAGAAGCGGAGTCTCTCGACCTGAAAGCGATCACGAAGAAACGGAGTGAGGATCGCGACTTCCGCGATATTGCCAAAGAGCAGAAATCTCCCTGGCAGGTCGATGGCAGGAAATGGCATACCCGGGATCGTCTGTCGTACAACAGCAAGTCGGTCCACTGGGATGGGTCTGCTTTGGAATTTGTTGTTGATCTGTTGAGTGAGTATGAAGAGCTCGCTGAGACGAACTGGAATCATCAGTCGGTCGTCGAAGTGAAAAGCCACGGCAAGGAAGGAACCTGGTTCCTGCATGCCCACACGGCTCACGAGTGGCTGCTGAAGTTGTACTTCCGCGTGAAGAAGGGGACGTACACGACCGAGCAACTGGTCAAGAAATTCCCCTGGGAAACTCTCAACGACATCGAGGAGATCCAGGCGTATTCGGGTGAGCCTCGCGTCCAGGTGCCATCGCGCAAGGGCCCTTGGCAGGAAGTCCTCTTTGCTGTGTATAAGAAAGAAGAGATCGACACGCCAGAGTTTCGGAAGTTCCTCGATGAGATGGTGAAAAACTATCTGGCAGAAAATGACCAGCAGATGCAGGGGTCGGAACTCGAGCGGGTCAAACAGGATCTCAAGAAGAAGGTTTCACGGAAAGTGAAAGCAGCCGAGTAAGTTCAAGCCATCTGCAGAATAGCCACCGAGGACACAGAGATCACAGAGAGAATGAAGAAGAAAGAGTTCTGAGCAACTCCTTTTCACTTCTTATCTCTGAGCTCTCTGTGAACTCTGTGGCGAATCTTGCTTGTGATTTAGTAAAATCTCATTTGAAGATTCGCAAAACATCCTTTGAAGATTGGCCTGCACGATGTCCCGCTTTGCTTTGATGATGTCTCGGTTTCTGGTGACTTCCTGGGTTGGTGCCGCCGGGATCTTTATCTGGGTGACGGTCATGCTGGCGATCAGTCCGGATCTGGATTCGATTGCGAAAGACAAAGTGGCGCTCATTCGCTTTCCGATCATCTATCAGTTCAGCTTTTATGTCCTCGTACCAGCGTATGTTTTTCACCTCATCAGTTTTCGCGCCATGCGACCCTGTTTCACGCGCTGGGTGATCGCTGCGTTTACAATTCCCTTTCTGGTGATGCTCGGGACAGTCGATTATTTCAACGTCTATCTGCCGATTGCAGACATGATTGATCCGCCAGGTATGGTCCGTCCGATGCAGTTTCATGATTATCATGACGCCAGCGAGCGAATGGGCGGAATGATGTTCGTGCTCGGGCTGTTGACCGCATTGATGTTGAACTGGCCGGTGAAGGCCGGGTGCGCAACCCACCTGAACGGTCCTGATGAGGAATATGTTCCTGGAAACGGTTAACGGACGTTCTGGCATGGCGAGTGCATTATCGTGTTTTACACCAAAGGAAGCGGCAGCTCTTTGAGAAGCGAGAGGAATTGCTCGCCATCGTGACATTCTGAACGCCCGTCGTTCAGGCGTCTGCTGATGGGTTGCCGCATCATTAATGATCGTCAACCATGATCGTCAACGGAGATCAGCCAGCGATGTTTTCACGTGCAGAACCAGTCCGGCCGCTATGGGTCGTTTTGTTTGTCATGCTCATTATGGCAGCGACCGGGGTTTTGAAATTGACCCTGACGTTCCTGCTGCTCACCTTCGGTAGTATTCTCTTCGGCGTCTTTCTACACGGCCTTGGCAAGTGGTTAAGTGAACTGACCGGGTGGTCTTATCGAACGGCTTCGATCGTCGTCTTGCTGACGTTACTTGTCACGATTTTCGGCGGAGCCTATCTGATGGGGGCCAGAGTCGTCGATCAACTCTCGACGCTGTGGTCGCAGATCGAAACCTCTTTCGCCAAGCTCGAAGAATGGGTCTCCGGTTACGAATGGGCTCGGGAATATATTCCGAAAAAGGACCAGATGAAGGACATGGTTCAGAACGAAAAGATGGCTTCCTGGCTCGCCAGCGGAGCATCTCGCATTGGTTCGACAATGGGGCAGTTCGGAACGATCATCGGTGGCGGGATTCTGATGTTTGTGGTCGGAGCCTATCTGGCGCTGGAGTCAAAAATCTATCGAGATGGCATGGTGAAGTTACTTCCCAAAGAGCGCCGCGCGAAAGGTGGCGAAGTCATCTCCCGGTTGAACGAGACATTGACCAACTGGATTCGCGGTCAGCTGATTTCGATGTCGATCATCGGTGTTTCGACCATGATCGGTTTGTGGCTGATGGGGGTTCCGATGGCAATTACGCTGGGAGTGATCGCGGCGCTGTGCACCTTCATTCCCAACGTCGGCCCGTTCCTGGCAGCGATTCCCCAATCGCTCGTTGCCGTGCAACTGGGCGGGATGGCGGTTGTGTATGTCATCATCTTCAATGTTGCGCTGCAGACGTTTGAATCGTATCTCATAACCCCTGTCGTACAAAAACAGCAGGCGAACCTCCCTCCTGCGATGACGATCATGTTTCAGTTGCTGATGACACTTTATTTCGGAATCCTGGGCGGACTGCTCGGAGCGCCGCTGCTAGCAGTGCTGATCGTGCTGGTACAGGCACTGTACGTGGAAGAACTGGAAAAAGAGCCTGACACTGGTGTCGTTATGAATGTTTAGTTTTCTGAAAAAACTCAAGAGCCTTACGATTCGAGACAAACGCCATCTTCTTGAGTGTCGCGGGCGTCAGCTTTCGGTACTTGTAGCTCGCGACTTCACTTGCATCCAACTGTAGATCATCCAAGGAGTCGATGTGGCAGACGAAGAACGTGTCGCAGACCGGGAGTTCGTTGCCCTTGTAGACATACACATTGGGAAATGAGCACAGATACTCCGGCTTGACGGCGGTGAGATTCAATTCTTCCAGCGTCTCACGGAGAACGGCTTCTTCGAGTTTCTCACCCACGTCGACGAAGCCGCCAGGGAGGCCGTACAGACCTTTGCCAGGATCTTTGGCGCGTTCGAGCAGCAAGACGCGTCCCTGGTCGTCGGCGACGATGGCGGCGACCGCAGTCGTGGGGCCGAAGAAGAACGTGAAGTCGCAGCGGTGGCATTGAAACGGATTCACGCCCGTTTTCTTCGCTTTGGCTTTGCAGACCGGGCAATAAACAAAGGCTGATGCGATGGGTTGTGACATAGCTGTGTCGAAATCTGCTCTCAAGAAAAATTCAAAATGGACGAGGCTCCCTGCGTACTGTCATAACAGCATCGCTAGGCAAGGAAAAATGAGCAGCCCCCTATTGTATTAAGTTTGTGTGAATTCCAGACGGAGCCTGTAACGAGGATACGGTCGAACGCGGCATATCCTGCGAATGGCCTCGCTGCGTGCGGGCTGCCAACAACGTAGAGTTTCCTCGCTGGATTCATTTTCCCAGCAACATGTTTGCAAAGGCATTGCGGAGTTCAAATTCATGCTCAAACGCTCAACATCCGGGTTCACGCTGATCGAATTGCTTGTGGTGATCGCCATCATCGCGGTCCTCGTCGCCATTCTCCTGCCAGCCGTCCAACAGGCACGAGAGGCTGCCCGACGCTCCTCCTGCAAGAACAACTTCAAGCAGTATGGAATCGCTCTTCACAACTATCATGATGTCTTCAATAAATTCCCCCCGTTTACCGGTGGCGATGTCAACGGCTCGTTGAACTTCCGCACCTCGGGAATTGTCATGCTCCTGCCTTACATGGAGCAGACCGCTGCCTACGATGAAATCATGGCTTTGACGGGAAACAATCGACGCCCATGGACCAACATCTCACCATGGAATCGAAGATTTTCAATATTCGAGTGTCCAAGTGATGCAGGTCAAACCGGCGTTCTTCCAGCTGATATGCGGGGCAAAAGAAACTATGTCTTCTGCGGCGGCGACAGCGAGTCCGGGAATGATTTTGATCGTCAGCGCCCCCTGGTCAGTCGTGGAATGTTTGGCTTCGTCGCGACGAATGGCTTCAGCGACATCACCGACGGAACCAGCAATACGATCGCCATGTCAGAAATCATTGCTCCCACTTCGACCAATGGACCGGGACTGGTTGCGATGACATTCCTGCCTGCGGGAAGTATTAGTCCGGCATCTTGTAATGCACTTTGGGACTACGGTTCAAAAACGTACCGCATGCCAAGTGGTGCCGATATCGGCAACGGTGGTCATCGCGCCTATCGCTGGGGTGATGGCGCCGCTCTCTTTTCCACCTTTTCGACGGCACTGGCTCCAAACACTTCGAGTTGCTACACCCGCAACTCAACCAGCCACACGGGCTTTGGAATCTTCAACGCTGGTAGCCTTCACAAAGGCGGAGTTCAGGTTCTCATGGGGGACGGAGCCGTCCGCTTTATCAGCGACAATATCGATACTGGCAACCAGAGTGCCATCCTGCCCGTCGCAGGATTTATCAACGGCAACACACCGCTGACCAGCCCGTCTTCCGAACAAAGCCCCTACGGCGTCTGGGGTGCTCTCGGTACGCGAGCCAGTGGCGAAGTCCTCGGCGAGTTCTAAATCAAAGTTTGATTTTGAACGACTGAAAAAGAAGAAGACGGTGGTTGAGCAATGTTCAACCACCGTCTTTTATCATTCAAGTATCGGCAAATTCAGACCACTTCATTACTGCCAGGCGTCGGCAACGCCTGGACCACCGTCAGTTCAGAGCTAGCCAGATCGATGATGTTATCGAGATTATCTGAAGGCAGTGGATTGCCATCGACATCATTGACTCGCAGCACGATAGGCTTCGAGTAGTCTTCACGTCGCCCTCGAATGACCTGGGCGATCGAGCCATCGCTGAGTTGAACGTAACTGCCAATCGGAAACAGCGACAGCACTCGCAACAATGCTCGTACGGCATCCGAATCAACCGAACGTTCGCCAACCATGTGAATCAGCCGAGACATCGCCGAGTATTTTGTATATGGTGCGCGATACGGGCGAGGATTGATCAGCGCGTTGTAAATATCCGCGACCTGGATTATTCGGGCAAACGGGTGAATGTTCACGCCACGTCGACCACGGGGGTAACCCGTTCCATTGAATCGCTCATGCACCTGATAGGCGATGATCGAGGTGATGCGCGGCAGGGAGCTGGCGTGCTGAATCATCTCGAGGGAGTAGATGGGGTGCCTCATGATTTCCAGACGCTCGATATCGTTGAGCGCTCGTGGGGCATTGATCAGGTTCTGATCAACCTTCGCCATCCCCCAGTCATGCACCAGGCCTGTGATACCGATCAGGCGGACGCTTTGTTCGTCGTATTCCATTTCGATTCCGATCGCCATCGACAACAACGATGTCTCGATCGAACCTGACACGAGATCCGGCGACTCGGAACCATGGGATTTATTCGACGATGGTCTTGAACTCAATGTGCAGTCAATATCGTTGTACATCTCGTCGAGATAGCCATCCGCCATTCCTTCGACCGAAATGTCCGATTCCTGCCCATGCAGAACACTTGTCATTAATGACGTCAGCAGCTTGCCGTTCTTATTGTGCTTGTCTTGCAGGCGTTGACGCTGCTGCTGGTCGTAGGTCGTTTTCCCATTGTTCCTGACTGACTGACTGACAGCAGGTCCGTTGGAAATATCCGGAACAAGACCGCTATCGATCAAGGCATCCAGCTTGCGTGTCAGTTCCGTATCGAAACTGATCCCACGCGCTGGTGTCGAAGTGCTGGAGGTGGAACGAATCGTCAGGACAGAGGCATCATCCGGAGCGACTTCAACGGAATCAATCCCACGCTGTTTTAAGTGACGCTTGATTTCGACGGTGATCGGCGTGTTGCGAGCCAGGAGCAACACGCCCTGTTTATTGACGATCGGTGCTTTGATCTGTCGACCGACAATCAAATCGTCGACGCGAATACTGACTGCGCCATCATCGGGAACCTTACTCGACTTCAGTGTCGGTGATTTCGTTGCGGCCGTCATGACCAAATCATTCTATCGAAGAGGACAAGACAGGTGTCTTTATAGTTATCTCTATCAAGGTTGTGTCGGCTTTTTACTCCCATAATCATTATGGGCACGAATCAATTTCAGATGAAATTTTCAGATCGCTTGTCGGGTATTCATCTGACACTTATTGCATGCCATGATCCGAAAGTGAGGATTTTTCCGCTCGGGACTCGAATAAGACCCTGCAGGCTGCATAAAACTTCGCCCGGTAACTTGATTGACAATAACTGCCGAACAGTGGTAACGTGGCTTAGCCACTTTGTGGGACGAAAGAACTCTCGCATGACTCCCCTTGTCCGAACGCCGCTGTACAAACAACTCTACGAGGAGTTACGCGCGCTCGCCGACAAGTCCGAGTACGCAACCGGCTCGAAGTTCCTGACGGAACGCGAAATCGGCATACGCTATGGGGTCAGCCGGGCGACGTCGAACAAAGCCCTTGCCTCACTCGTCTCGGAGGGCGTGCTTGAATTTCGCAAAGGTATCGGCACTTTTGTGAAGCCGAAGCGTCTGGCGTATCAGCTTGATCGCCTGATCAGTTTCACAGAAAAAGCAACCAGCGCCGGTCAGCGACCTTCGACGCAGGTACTCACGTTGAAGTCCGTTCGTGCGACTCTCCTCGACCAGGAGACTCTCCATCGACTCAGGCTCGGAACAAACGACGAGGCCTGGTATCTCGAACGACTTCGACTCGCGGACGATCGCCCCGTGATTCTCGAACGGCGTTACATCGTCAAATCCTTGTGTCCAAAATTGACACGGTCCAAGGTACAGGGGTCTCTCTATCGTCTTTGGACCGACGAATACCAGCTGACCATTATTGGTGCCGATGAATCGATCCGAGCCGTTAATTTGACACAGGAAGCAGCATCTCTTTTGAAAGTCGATTCCGGCCAGGCTGGTTTGCTGGTCCGGGCGACTGGCTACTTAAAAAATGACGCCCCTCTCTGGAGTGAAGAGACTCTCTATCGCGGAGATTCTTATGAGTTCCAGAATCGACTGGGAGGACTGGATCATCCCGGACCAGCGATTGGCCACCTCGTCAGAAATCACCATCCAGAACAAGAATGACCATCAGGATCTAAGACATGAAGACAATCGGCGTAGCGTTTATCGGAACAGGTTTCATGTGTACCACCCATGTCGAGGCATTGCGTCGAACGGGGATGACTCATGTTGTCGGCGTATTGGGGTCATCGCTGGAAAAGTCGAAAACGACCGCGGAGAAACTGGGGATTCCCAAAGCGTATGGGACCTATGAGGAAGTTCTTGCAGATCCGGACGTTCAATCGGTTCACATCGGAACGCCCAATCGCTGGCACTTCGAGATGGCCAAGCAGGCGTTAGAGGCGGGCAAGCATGTGATGTGCGAAAAGCCGTTGGCGATGACCTCGGAAGAGTCACGCGAACTCGTCGACCTCGCAAAGAAGCATTCCAGTCAGGCCACCGGCGTCAACTATAACATTCGCTTCTATCCGCTCTGTCAGGAAGCCAAAGAGCGAGTCCATCGCGGTGACTTCGGGAACGTCTTTCACATCACCGGCAGCTATGTTCAAGACTGGTTGCTCAAAGAAACGGACTATAACTGGCGCGTCAAATCGAGCGAAGGCGGCGAACTGCGTGCTATCTCTGATATCGGTACCCACTGGCTGGATTTGATCTCGTTCATTTCAGGTATGGAAGTCGAAGCCGTCTGTGCAGATCTGAAGATTGTGCATCCGACCAGACAGAAACCGGTCGGTGAAGTCGAGACCTTTCAGAGCAAATCACAGCAGGCGATGAAGACCGAGTCTGTTGACGTCACAACAGAAGATTTCGGGAGTGTGATGTTGCGATTCAAAGGCGGAGCGCGCGGAGTCATGCACGTCTCCCAAGTGACTGCGGGACGCAAAAATTGTCTGCGTTTCGAACTGGCGGGCGCAAAGCAATCCATGTCCTGGGACAGCGAACGGCCGAATGAGTTGTGGATTGGTCACCGTGAGACGGCCAACGAACTTCTGCTGAAAGATCCGTCGCTACTATCAGACCTTGCGCGTCGTTCAGCGGATTACCCTGGCGGACATAACGAGGGGTACGGGGACACGTTCAAGCATTGTTTCCGTGCGTTTTATCGAAGTATCGAGCAGGGCACGTTCGGCCCAGACAATGGTTATGCGACCTTTGAAGACGGTCACCGCGAGATTGTCTTGTGTGAAGCGATCTTGAAGAGCAGCCAGGAGGATCGTTGGGTGGCTGTTGAAAGCTGATGTTGTTTTAGTGTCCAACGTAAGCCTATTCCTTTTTCACCCTGGAGCATCCCCATGAAGCTTGGTTTCGTCACCGCCATTCTCCCCGAACAGACTTTGGAAGACGTCGTCAAGACAGCCTCAACCCTCGGCTATGACTGCATCGAAGTCATGTGCTGGCCCCCCGGAAAAGCTGAGCGACGTTATGCGGGGGTGACGCACATTGACGTCACTTCGTTCGAAGCCAACAAGATACAGGATCTGCTCAGCGAGCATGGCGTTTCCATCAGCGGCCTCGGCTACTATCCCAACCTCCTCTCCCCGGACGAAGCCGAAGGAAAAGCCGCCTTTGAGCATCTGAAGAAAATCATCCACGCAGCAGCGAAGCTGAAAGTCGGAGTCGTTAACACATTCGCCGGGCGAAATCCCAAACTCTCTATTGATGAGAACTGGCCCAAGTTCCTGAAGGTCTTCAAGCCGCTGATCAAGCTGGCGGAAGATAAGGGGATCAAGATCGGCATCGAGAACTGCCCGATGCTCTTTACCAAAGATGAATGGCCGGGCGGAAAGAATCTCGCGATCAGTCCGGTCATCTGGCGCCGCATGTTCGATGCGATTCCCAGTGAGAACTTCGGGCTGAATTATGATCCCTCCCACCTCGCCTGGATGCAGATGGACCCGATCCATCCCATCTTCGAATTCGCGTCACGCTTCGTTCACGTTCACGCTAAAGACATCCGCCTCGACCGTTTCAAGTTCAACGAACTCGGCCCCCTGGCCCATCCCAACGAATACCACCACCCGAAGCTCCCCGGCATGGGCGAGATCGAATGGGGCAAATTCTTCTCCGTCCTGGGAGATGCCGGTTATCGAGGTCCCGTCTGCGTCGAAGTGGAAGACCGCGTCTACGAAGGCTCGCTGGAACGCCGCCAACTGGCACTCACGCAATGTCACACCTACCTGCGGAACTTCATGCCGAAGATGTGATGCAGCAGCCTTCTGTCATGAGGAAAGGCCCTGGAAATTCTCTTCGTTTTACCTCATGACTCAAACCTCATGACCTTTTGAAAGCCCTCACCCATGACCAGCGCACCCTATACCTATCTCGATATTGCCAAGATGATCGATCATTCGCTGCTCAATCCCACGCTGACGGTCAGTGACCTCGAAGCCGGGATTGATCTGTCGCTGGCTTACGATGCCGCGAGTGTCTGTATTCTGCCGTATTACCTCAAGCGTTGTGCAGAGCGTCTGAAAGGAAGCAACGTCAAAGCCTCCACAACAATTGGCTTCCCTCATGGTGGCCACACCACCGCGATCAAGAAACTTGAAGCTCAGCGTGCTGTCGACGATGGCTGCGAAGAGTTGGACATGGTCGTCAACATCTCCAAAGTCCTCAGCGGCGATTGGCAGTATGTCCAAGACGATATTGCTGTTGTCATCAATGTCGCCCATGCGGCTGGACAAAAAGTCAAAGTGATCTTCGAGAACGCCTACCTCAACGATGCTCAGAAGATCAAGCTGTGTGAAATCTGTAGTGAGTTGAACGCCGACTGGGTGAAAACCTCCACTGGCTACGCCCCGACAGGCGCAACCAACGAAGACCTGAACCTCATGCGAAAACACTCCGCCCCCAGCGTCCAGGTCAAAGCCGCTGGCGGCGTGCGCGATCTCGACAAACTCCTAGAAGTCCGCTCCCTCGGCGTCACCCGCTGCGGCGCCAGCCGGACGAAGGACATGCTGGACGAAGGCCGCAAACGCCTCGGCCTGCCAGCAATCAACGCCAAGGATGTCAGTAAGGGTGGATATTAATGTTCCTTCTCCCTTGAGGTGGAAGCAAGGAGTTCGCTCTCGCCGAGAAGGCGAGAGTGAACGACGCGGTAGTCTCCTCAGGAACGGTGCCCGCAGGGCGGATGAGGGTGGGGCATAGGCACTAACTCGCTTCCATCTCGCATTCCCCGCGAGGCAAAGCCCCCCCGCCGCGTTGCCGCATCCTTCCTCGCAAACTATGATCAGACCGGCGTTGAAGAACTGTTCTTCAACGCCGTTTTTCATGGCCGGAGGGAGTCGGAATGTCGCCGTGGTTGCTGTGTATTATCGGACTGTTGTTGAGCAACATTTTCATGACCTTTGCCTGGTACGGGCACCTCAAAAGTCTGGCAGAAAAACCCTGGTACATCGCCGCGTTCATCAGTTGGGGGATCGCCTTGTTCGAATACCTGCTGCAGGTCCCCGCCAACCGGGCCGGGCATCAGGTCTTCAGTGTCGCCCAGCTGAAAATCATGCAGGAAGTGATCACGCTGGTGGTCTTTGTGCCGTTTGCGATCCTCTATCTGCAGGAGAAGCCGACGTGGAACTATCTGTATGCCGGCATTTGTATGATAGGTGCCGTTTATTTTATGTTTCGGAAGTAATGGCGCGTTAGCAACTTCGCAGAGTTCCCTCATCCGTCAGCGAAGCGCTGACACCTTCTCCCCGAGGGAGAAGGACATTAAGAATCTTCTCATGACTCACGACTCACGACTCACGACCACCCGCTCCCCCGTCTGGCATCCCTTCACGCAGATGCAAGTCTTCGTCGATGAAAATCCACCGGTGATTGTCGCCGGGGAGGGATTCGATCTCATTGACGATCATGCCAACCGCTATCTCGACGGCGTCTCGTCCCTGTGGTGCAACGTGTTCGGACATCGGGTCCCCGAAATCGACAACGCCATTAAACGACAGATTGACCGCATCTCTCACACGACCCTGCTCGGGCTGCAAAGTGATGTCAGTATCGAACTGGCTCAAAAGCTGGTGTCGGTGACCCCGGAAGGGCTCAACCATGTCTTCTATTCCGATGCCGGCGCCACCTCCGTTGAAGCCGCTCTCAAGATCGCCATTCAGTATCACGCACAGAAGGAGCGTCCTGAAAAGCGTCACATGTTCGTCCGACTGTCCGATGCCTATCACGGAGACACCATCGGCTCAGTCAGTGTCGGCCGCATGGAGACCTTTCACCATTTCTACGCACCACTGCTGTTCGAGACCATCAGCGTGCCGAGTCCGGGGCTTTCGCCTCTTCCAGAGAATGTGTCACGCGAAGATTATTATCAGGACTGCTTGAAGCAACTCGAACAAGCTGTTCATCAGCACAACGAGAAAATCGCAGCCGTCATTGTTGAGCCGATCGTGCAAGGGGCAGCAGGGGTCTTCATTCATCCCCCGGGCTTTCTGACGAAAGTTCGTGAACTGACAACGCAACACGGCATCCTGCTGATCGCCGATGAAGTCGCCGTCGGCTTCGGGAAGACAGGAACCCTCTTCGCCTGCCAGCAGGAGAACGTCACGCCCGATATTCTCTGCCTGGCCAAAGGACTCACCGGCGGTTACCTCCCCCTCGCCGCGACATTGACCACCAGCGAAATCTACGACGCCTTCCTCGGCCCTCCTTCAGCCCGTCGCACCTTCTTCCACGGCCACACCTTCACCGGTAACCCCCTTGGCTGCGCCGCCGCCATCGCGACTCTCGACCTGTTCGCCACTCGACCTGTCCTCGAACAAGTCGCAGCCAGCGAACGAATCCTGCATGACAAACTCAGCCCCCTCAACGGCCACCCCAACGTCCGCGAGATCCGCCAGAAAGGGATCATGGTTGGGATCGATATCGTCAAAAGCAAAGCCACCGGGGAACTCTTCGATCCGTCCCTGCGCCAGGAGCATGCCATCGTCCGCGAAGCGAGAAAACGCGGCGTGATCATTCGCGCACTCGGCAATGTCCTCTTTCTCATGCCCGCAGTCGCCATGCCTTCGGACCTGGTCAGACACCTGGCTGAAGTAACGGTTGAGAGCTTTACGCATGTCATGCGGGACAATTAACCCAGCGAATTCAACGTCTGAGACAGTTCTATCGGTTGACGAACATTCTCATTGCCCCGGCCGTCAAGTGTGCCGATAATTCCGGTATGCCATCGCAACCGGCTCCCAAACCACGGGGTCCCCGCCGAGGCGTCCTGCAGAAAAGCCTCGAGCAACTCCAGCGTAACTGGCGAGCCGAATTGCATCGCTCGATCCCAGGGATGCTGTTGAGTCTGATCGTCCACACCTGCATCTTTCTGGTGATGGGATTGATCGTCTATCAAGTCCAAACCGACTCAATGCCGCCGGTGACGGATATGCTCTGGGGTGAAGACATCGGCGATGGGACCGATTTTGAGCTGGGCAACTTCGAGATGACTTCCGGAGTCGAGGTCAATATCGATGACAACCTCCCCAGTCTCCCCAGCAGCGAGCAGATGCTCGACCTGACGATGCCCAGTCTCGATCTCACGGCTCCGCTCAAGACAACGACAGCGATTCCGCAGAAGGCGACGTTTGGAAATGTCTTCTCGGGACGTTCTTCCGGGCAACAAGGAGAGCGCATTCGACAAAGCGGTGGCAATCCCAACGCAACGCGCACAATCCGGATGTCGCTGGAATGGATTGCGCGTCAGCAGCAAAAAGACGGCCATTGGCAGTTCCACGAAGGTTATCCCCAGGCCAGCCCGGGGAGTAAATGCGATGCAGCCGCAACAGGACTCGCCTTGCTGACGTTTCTCGGCGCAGGCAGCACTCCCAAAGATGGCGACTACCGTCGCGAAGTTTTTCAGGGCATCAAGTGGCTGCTCGAACACCAAAAACGCAACGGCAACCTCGATCAGGGGGACGGCCCCAGCATTTCCGTCATCTACTCTCACGCCATCGCGACGATTGCGCTCTGTGAATGCTATGCGATGACCGGTGATCCCGAGATGAAGACCGCCTGCGAGAATGCGATCCGCTATCTCGACGAAGCCCAGCTTCGCGGCGAAGGGGGCTGGCGTTATGGAATCCTCTCGCCGGGGTCGGGGGGAGATTTGAGCGTCACGGGGTGGGCGCTCATGGCGCTGCAGACGGCTCGTGTCGCAGGCATAGAAGTTGAGCCTCGCATCTTCCGCAAATCGACGGGCTTTCTGAACCGTCTCGAATCGTCAGATCCCTGGCTGTACTCTTACACGCCCGGCCGATCACCGACACTTTCCATGACGGCAGAAGGACTCGTTTGCAGACAGTGGATGGGCATGGAGCCCAACAGCAAGATCATGAGAAACGGGATCAGCTATCTGACTCGCCCACAGAACCTCCCTCAATGGAAAGAGGGGCGTCGCAATGTCTACGCCTGGTATTACCTCGCCCACGCCCTGCATAACAACGGCGGTGAGACCTGGAAGGAATGGTACGGCTACACGCAGAAGATCCTGATGGAGCAGCAACTATTGATTCCGTCCGAAGAGACGCCGGGCGATATCGTTGGCAGTTGGCATCCCCACACGCCGCAAGGCGACGGCCACGATTACGGCGACCGCTGGGGACGTCTTTATGTCACCTGCTTATGCACGCTCATCCTTGAGACACCCTTCCGTCACTTGCCTCTCTACGAAGTCGCAGACTTGGAAAACACGATCAAGAAACGCTAAGCGTCTTCGTTACTCCTTCGTTCCATACCACCGCTCCGCAATCCGATCCATCTCAACCCCTCTCATGACACTGCACAAAAATCGCAGCCACGATCGGGCGCAGATCACCATAAATTTCCGGCGTCAGCTCATACGTCTCATAATGATCCAGAGCATGTTCAGCAAAGCGAACAAGATCAGGAAACGCTTCACGGATCTCGTCAGCTCCCCATTCCAGTCGGCTCTGGATCGTCAGTGTCATCGCGTGGATCATGCCACCATAACAACGTGATCGAACAACATAATCCACCGCAGGCGTGATATAAAAACAGAACGCTACAGGCCCCATGAACATCAGGTCTTCAGTCCAGTAATACCCATTCTCACCAAACTCATCAAAGATCTGCTGCCGCGTCTTCCCCAGAAAATTCCTGACGGCACATTGCCCATCCAGGTTCTCCGGAATGGGATTGATCTCATCTTCAGTCGGCAATCGATCCATAACCCCCCAGGCAATCACTTGATCCAAAATTTAATACCACCAATGTAACAAGATTCCCCCCGAACTCTCTTCCCGTTCACTTCCCCTCCCCATACCACCGCTCCGCGATCCGATCCATCTCGACCATCAGCGGATCAAGCTCCAGCACCTTCTCCGCCAACGTATAAGTCACCTGCGGCGGAACCGTCGGCTCATAGTGACGGTGAACCCAGCCTTCTGCTTCGAGCATTCTCAGACGCTCAGTCAACGTCTTCGTCGAGATCGAGCCTAGACGCCGCCGCAAAACCCCAAACCGCATCGGCCCTTCCTGATGAAGTCGATGGATCAGAAGCATCGTCCACGGGCTGGAAAGGACTTTCAGAAGTTTTGTCAGTGGTTCGTGATTGTTGTCCTGAGCTGACATTTCCCTATTACTTCCCATTTGTAAATCTACTGACTTTTAAGAAGCTACTTTACAAAGAAAATCGTCTGTGTAAAGTTCGTCTTCCTGAAATCAGTTTCACTCACCATGGATTACATCATGCAGACAACATCATTCGACGAAGGACTCGCCGGCAAGCGGATCCTCGTCACCGGCGGGACAAATGGTATTGGCGAAGCTATCGTAAACCGCCTTGTGGATGCGGGCGGCCTCGTCGTGACATCAGCACGCACCAAACGCGACAGCCGGGCACGACTCGTCATCGCCGCCGACAGTTCCACCGCCAGCGGCGTCGAACAGATCGCCATCCAGACACGCCGCGAACTCGGCGGCCTCGATATCCTCATCAACTCCGTCGGGGGTTCCTCCGCACCCGCTGGCGGGGCGCTGACACTCACCGACGAAATCTGGATGGACGAGCTCAATTTGAATCTTCTCTCAGCCGTGCGGATCGATCGCGCGATGCTCCCCGGCATGCTCGAACAAGGCAGCGGAGTCATCGTGCATGTCTCTTCCATCCAACGCACGCTGCCACTACACGAAGCAACCATCGCCTACGCCGCCGCCAAAGCAGCCCTGACCAATTACAGCAAAGGACTCTCCAAAGACGTCAGTCCCCGAGGCGTCCGTGTCGTCAGCGTCGCTCCCGGTTTCACTCAAACCCAATCGGCAGTCCGACTCATCGAACGACTCGCTCAGGAGAGCGGAACCGACTTCGAAACCTCCCGCCAATCATTGATGGCCGCCCTCGGCGGAATTCCTCTGGGTCGTCCGAATGAACCCGAGGAAGTTGCAGAACTCGTCGCCTTCCTCGTCTCGAACCGCGCCTCCTCCATGACCGGCTGTGAACTCGTCATCGATGGCGGCAATGTCCCTTGTGTCTGAATTTGTTCTCTCAACCTGCTATTAAGGAATCACCATGAAAACCTTCAACCGCGTCATCCTCGCCTCTCTTCTCGTCGTCGCTTCCTTCACAACCGCAGCCTCGTTCTCCCAGGAAACCGCTGCCACACCAACCCCCTCGACGACCGCCTTCGAGCTCCGCATCTACACCGCAGCAGAAGGCAAACTCGATGCGCTCAACGCCCGCTTTCGCAATCACACACTGAAGATCTTCGAAAAACATGGCATCAAAAACATCGGCTACTGGACCGGCACCGAGGGCGAAGACAAAAACAAGATCTTCTACATCATCGCCTACCCCGACCTCGCCAGCCGTGAGAAGATGCTGATCAACGGCATCGCCAAAGATCCAGAGTTCCTCAAAATCGTCGCCGAGTCAGAAAAGGACGGCAAACTGACGACCAAAGTCGAATCCATCATGCTGAAGTCGACGGACTATTCGCCAATTCAGTAACAATTCCGAAAGGCGAGCGGGGGGTGTAAACCCCCTGTCTTCTGCCGATTGGAACCGTCTATTGCTGCAGATCGAAGACTCACCGGCGCCCTACATTTGAGAATTGTGTGATCCGCCGCTGAATAAGATCACGTCGTGCAGAATGGGGCGGAAGTCGCCGCGGATGACGGGATCGATTTCAAAAGCGTCGTAGTGTTCCAGGACGTAACGTGAGTAACGGATGATATCTGGCAGTGCGGCAGCAATTTCGTCATCCCATTCGAGGCGGTGCTGAAGTGTTAATGTCATCGCATGAATGAGTCCTGCGTAGCCACGTGATCTGGTGGTTAGAACGAAATCGACGGCCGGCGTCAAATAAAAGCAGAACGCAATCGACCCCATAAACATGAGATCTTCGGTGTAGTAAAAGCCCTCTTTATCGAACTCATCGAAAATCTGCTGTCGCGCTTTGCCCAAGAAGTTCCTGAGCGCGACTTGTCCGTCCAGATCTTCAGGGACGGGATTAATCTCTTGCTCGGTCGGTAGTTGGTCCATGGATTGATTCTGAATCAGTGATTCAGTTTGATTACGAGCATTGATCAAGGAAGTTCTGCAGGGTTGGTCGCAAGTCGCTGTAGATATCCGGGGTGAGGTCAAATTCGTCGTAATGTTCCAGCGCATGCTTTGCGAAACGAATGATTTCGGGAAATGCGTTCTGGATTTCGTCTCGGCCGTATTCCAAACGAAATTTAATGGTGCCGGTCAAGCCGTTGACGATATCCGAATCGCCGAGTGACTTTTCACTCAACACAAAATTCACTGCTGCGGGCAAATAATAACAGAATGCGTCAGGCCCCATAAACATGAGATCTTCAGTGTGATAAAGATAACCTTCCGCAATCTCGTCACAGATCTGTTGACGTGTTTTGCCTAAGAAGTGCTTAACAGCCTTTTGCCCGTCAAGATCTTCGGGAATCGGATTGATTTCTTCCTCAGTGGGTAATCGTTCCATGCCGTGATTCTACCAACAAAAAAGCGGGACGAGTCAAATCGTCCCGCTTTTCGCTTTTCATTTCAGTCAATCGCTTAATCCCACAGCGAGTCAATATCCAACCCGGCGATGACTTTACCGTTGCTCCGCATCTGCATCGCGGCTGCGGTTTCCATCGGGGCTTGTTCCAGGATCGTCAGGACGAGTTGCTGATCGGCGACCAGTCCCGAAATCATCAGGCCCGCTGGAGCAGAGCGAAGTGATTCTTCGTCGGCAGAGGCGTCTGGAATAGCCGTCCAGGTCATGCGATCGACCGAGGTAAAATACTTCATCAGCATCCGGACGTCGAACTCGAAGTTCAGTGGCTTCTGCAGACCATCGCTGACGCCGCCGATCATTTCGACTCGTCCCAGGTACATCTGCAGATCCCAGTGGTCGTTGTTCCATTGGCAGTTGAAGCCCACGCGACCGGAGATGGAGATTGGTTCGAAGAGGTTGGCCAGTTCGTCGATCATTTCAGTCAGCCAGCCAGGTTTACGATCACGAGGGCGTGAGCGGTCGGCTTCGACTTGACGGATCAGGTGTTGGACGGCCAGGTGAGAATGCATACAAATTCCTCGGGGAAGATCTACTTTGAGTGGGAATCGCATCGGCCTGATCCTGGCGTTTGAAAAATTCGAACCTTGTCACGACAACATCGGTCGGACACTCAGGAAGAATTGCTCATCGTCAGGATGGAATAATAGATGCGATCGTCACGTCCACGATGTGCTGCTGGGGAGGGGCAAAGTCCATTGCCGTCAGGTTGCTATTTACTATCGGGAAAAGTCTCTCCCACGTGCGAGGATTTCCACCCCGCGCTCATGGGTCACACTTTTTCCCGAAGGTCGTGCAGAAGATGCCGACGTTACCGTCATCCTCAATTTTGCCTGACGAAATCTGCCCGATGAGCCTCATGTTCTCACCCACGCGTCTTGCTGCGTTGTTCATGTACTCTGAGATGAGCATTCGCAAAAGGTCAAGAATGGAACTGCGAATCCGGGCGAAACATCGAGGCTCGCCATGCTAAACTCAAACTGTCTTTCGTGATCGACATCACTTCCAACAAAACATTCACTTCACCCCAGATTGACTGAAGATGCAGATCATTCCTGTGATTGACATCAAAGCAGGATCGGTCGTCCATGCGATCGCCGGACAGAGAGAACGGTATCGACCGATCGAATCCCAGCTATTCGAGGGGAGTGACCCGCGAGACTTTGCAGACGGGTTTCTCCGACTGGGATACTCACGACTTTACGTGGCTGATCTTGATGGAATCGTGAATGGCCAGCCGAACGTAGCAATTCTTCATGATCTGAAAACGATGCCGATCAACCTGCTGGTGGACGTCGGAATTCGATCGACTTCCCATCTTCATCAGGTTTTGAATCAAGTCCCCCCTTGGCCAGACACATGGACCATGATCGTCGCCAGTGAGACGCTGGAACAACTGAGCGACCTCAATGAAATCGTCAAAATCGGCATTCCGATCTGCTTCAGCATCGACCTTCATTATGGCGAATTGAAGCTGGCTGATGACTGCTCTGACATCTCAAATCTCATTGAGCAGGTGATCGAGGCAGACATCAAAGAAGTGATCATTCTGGACACGGCCGCCGTTGGAACGAAAACAGGGACAGTGACCATTGATCTGTGCAAGCAGATCAAGCAGCGCTTTGCGAATCTATCAATCCTGACGGGCGGCGGGATTCGCGGGGTGTCTGATCTCCAGTTGCTGGAGAACTCGGGAATCGATGCCGCCCTGATCGCGACTGCTCTTCACAACAAAGCGATCCCGTAACGAAGAATAACCCGCACGTCTCACTTTTAGAAACCGGGTCGAACGAGCTTACCACCAGGGAGTCTCTGAGGTTCGCGTAAACTACCTTGATTGGGAGACGATGGTGCGGCCTTGAACAGTTCATCGAGCAGTTTGACATCGACGCCGATAGGACCGCCGGTCGTACTCCACTTCATCGCCTGGCAGGTCGGGCTCAAGGCAAGATCAGCAATATCGTAATCCTTCGGCTCTGGCATCGCCTGTGACATGAGAACGCCATCGGCTCCAAAGAGTGTCCCTGCGTCATGTCCTGGTTTCCATAAAGTGGACCACTCAGTTGGGACGGTACCGCCTGACTGCGTCACCTGGCTGGTGATCTCAGCGCGAGTCGACGTGATTCCATTATTGAACCACCAGAAGGAATAGGCTTTCGCTCCACTTCCAAGGTTCAGGAGAGGCCCTGACGGGACCTCAGGTTTGATATCCAGACGCGGCGCAAAAACACAATCCTGAATGATCAACGGAACAGCGACGGACGAAGCAGCAGCCTCGCCTGTGATCGAGATCGCCGCTTGTCCGCTGCTGATCGTCGTGTTAGACAGTTCGACCCTCGCTTTCGACGATTGAGAACCTGCCGAGGCTTTCGCAGACAGCAAAATTGCATTCGACAGTGAAGCGACTCCTGAATTGTGAATCTTCAAGCGAGGCTGCAGATAATCGGATTCATAGACAGTCTTGGGCGAAAACAAGGTCGAGTTCGTGATGAACGTCGCAGCCGATGTCAGTTCAGGCATCGACTTGCCAATCGGCGTCTGGGGACGTGAGACTTGTCGAATCAAACCAGCATGCAGGCTGTCTGAAATTGGAGGCCCTACCAACTGGCACCGATCCAGTAGAATGTGTCCACGATCACTGGTCACAGCCCAGATGGGCGTATTCAAAGACTTGGATGCAGGGAGAACGATCGTGGCAGCTTGCAGGTCGAGCAAGCCGTTTCGCATCGTCAAGAGAGATTCAAACGGCAGCTTGTCGTCCGCACGTTGCGCAATGGTCGACTTCAGTTCCAAAGGCCTGAGAATGATATCTCCGGGCTTGCCGAAATCGATACGAAGCAACTTGTCTTCCAGCAGTGTTGCAGGGAGTTCAATCTCACCAGCTCCTCTGACTTCAATAATCGCCCGCTGCGGCAAACGGTCATTGTTGAGGACGTCCTGAAGTTTCTGTCTGGGAATCTCGACGCGGAACGTCTCAGCACCCTCAAACAATCGATCCACGTCCTCCCGCTGAAGCGTACTCTGTAAAACCAGTTGCTTCTCGAGGGGCAGTCGACTGAGACAACGATAATCTTCCGCCTTTAGCGAAGGCTGACTGGTCGTGACACTCAAAGAGGCTACAAGCGCCAGATCGAACGCCTCGGTTGTTCGAGAAGCAACGTCGCGAAAGACCGTCGAAGCAACTGGAGAGGGAGACGCAGTCAGGTCCAGCCAGCGAGCTTTCCATTGACTTTCCAGATCGCTGATCGAGGCGGCGGTTTGACGCTGACCTTTCTGGTCCTGACCGCTGAACATCTGATCGAATCCTGCAAATTGCAACTTCGAGAGCTCCAGTTGCAGGGATTGCTCAATGCTTCCTGTTCCTGCTGCAGGGTCGATATTGGTGAGTTGATCCCCAACAATCCAGGCACGCTGTTCAGAAGGAACCGCGCCGGTTGACGGCCATTCAATGAATCGGGTCTGATCTGCGGTGACCTTCGTGATCGGACTGGCTGTTGTGCGATTCGCGCTGTCAAACCGCAGAAACGATGCCCCACCGGCAAAGAGAGATTCTTTGACCGTCAATGAGCGTTGAACGTCCGCCCCGGCTGCGTCTGTAGCCTGTTCCTTAGGATCGGTGATCCGCGTGATCGGCGAACGTCCCATGAATGCCAGACAGCGAGTCAGTTCCACATCGCCATTATTGGTATTCAGATTGATCGCCGTAAGATCTTCACCCCGGAACACATTCTGAAACCCTCTCAGAGACGGATTCACAACGCCACCGAGAAGTCGAATTGCATTGACGCTTTTGCCTGTCTGAGAAGTCCCTTCCTGCGAGAATCCGGAATTCACAACATCGAGCTTCGTGCCATCAGACATGCGAATGAAGTCCGTAGGACGTTCATGTCCAGCTTCTCCGAGAATCGTGACGAACTCGATCCCATCAATCAAATGCTTCCCACCGCTAAAAGTGAAAAGCGTCGTCGCTTCCTTGGAATTCCCGTTTTCCGGTGAGTAAAGGACCACCGGCTTCATCCCGCGCGCAGCTCGCAGGACCAGTCTTGGCGATTTGATCACGTAGGACTTCGTCAAGACATACGGACCATCGTCAGTGAGTTCCAGAACGCCGTCTGCAGATTCGATCGATGCCAATTGAGCCGCGAATTCCGTATCGACCGGTTCAAAGTTTTTCTTGGCAGAGACTCGCTTGGCGGGAAGACGATCAGCATCGTACCAGTCGGCTGCAATCGTAGCGCGTGCAGGGTGGTTCTCTGTCTGTCCGGCCCCCATTCCGGCACGCATGACCATCGTGCCTTCCTGTAGATTGACCGCCGGCGAAGTGTTATTGGAATTTTGCAACGTTCCTGTCGCAGGGTCACCAGGGCGACGCACGACGGTACTCTCGACCAGTGACTTACCTTCTTTATTGAGTAGCTCGTTATTGGCCTCTTCTTCTGCGGTCTTCTGCAGATTCGCCTGACCTGATCCAGACAACGCGCTTCCGAAACCCGACAGACCCCACCACATCAGAACAATTACGCCCACGCTGATCCCTGCCACAATCACGACAGGGACAAAACTCAAAACGGCTTCCAGAAAGCCATTCGGCTCATTATCAACTTTCGCCAGGCGCTTTTCTTTGGGAGGCAATGTTGCTTTGGCTGGCTTCTTCGCCTTCTCTTCCACGACTTCACGAGCCAGGGCATCAAGTCCCTCTTCAGCGATGTCGGAGCGGAAAATATTTTCATTCGCCAGATCTTCCAGAAGTTCATCGGGCGACTGGTAACGCTCATCCGGACGTTTGGCCATCATGCGGGAAATCATCGCGATCACGCCCATCGGGACGCTTTCATTGATTTTCCTCAGATCAGGCAATGCGGCGACGGCATGGGCCTGCAGCTTATTCGTGACAGAGCCTTCATTGAACGGCGGATGTCCCGCCAGCATGTGAAACCAGGCACAGCCGAGCGAATAAATATCACTTCGAGTATCAGCCGCTTTACTGCTGCGGGCCTGCTCGGGAGCCATGTAATCGATCGTTCCGACGGTCGACCCTGCACGCGTGATCGACGTCTCGGTCGCCTCGTCGATGGCACGGGCAAGCCCCATATCCGCCAGCTTGACGACGCCTTCTCGCGTGATCATGAAGTTCGAGGGTTTAATATCGCGGTGCACGATATTGCGCTCATTGGCATGCTGAAGGGCCATCGCGATCTGTCGAACGATATCAATCGAACGCTTAACTCCGACGGTCCCTTTGCGCTTAATCAGATCGGAGACATCAATCCCGTCGATGTACTCCATGCTGATATAGTTCAGCCCCTCAATTTCGCCAGAATCGTACACACCAACGATATTTTCGTGGTCGAGCATCGCTGATGCTTTTGCTTCGGCACGAAAGCGTTTGACCAGCGTCGGGTTCTCTGCCTTTTCAGCGGGGAGGATCTTCAGCGCAACGGTTCGGTCAAGAGTCGAATCTTTGGCGAGGTAAACGGCTCCCATCCCGCCCGAACCGATTTTTTTGACAATCGAATACCTGCCCAGCTTCCTGCCCGTCAGATCATCGGAAGAACTGCTTCCCGATTTGCTGCCACTTTTCGGGGGTTTACTGCTCGATGCTTTACCAGGAGTGGCGTCACGTCGTGAGGACGATCGCTTTTTTTCCATCTCTGAACTCATGGAAACTCCTTAGGCCTGGCGCCATCAATAGCGAAGCCGGAACCGAATATCGAAAGATAGGAAAGTGGCGACCTTAACCTGAATGACTGCAAAAACAGCAAAATCAGAATGGTTGCTTGCCGAAATGTGATACGAAATGTCTCCTGTTAGGTTACCCGTCAACAGTTGGTTATACAACTGGGCAGATTCCCTCCAGGCGATGATTTTCGACGGATGGACTCGGTCAAATGGTCAAAAACGGATCTCGGATACAATTGAGCATAGCTTCATGAAGATGCCCGTTCGATGCCAGAATGCTCGAATTGGCCAGCGGTAAAGGCGAGCCGTCGGATGTGGTGATTTTTCCACCAGCTTCTTCCAGAATCAGTCGACCTGCCGCGAAGTCCCATGTCGACAACTTGTACTCGAAGTAGGCTCCGAACATCCCGCAGGCCACCTGACACAGATCCAGTGATGCCGTCCCCATGCGTCGGATACCATGAATATTGTGCCCGAACAACGTCCGGATGGCATCCAGAGTCGCGACCATCATCTGCCCACGGTCATAATAAAACCCGACACCGATCAAGACTTCATCAAGACGCGATTGTTCGCCCACGCGGATTGATTTGCCGTTATGTGTCGAGCCCCGACCAAGCGTCGCTTCGTAGGTATCATTGTGAATCGGATTGATCACGATGCCGTACTTGGCCTGTCCGCGGTGGTAATAGCCCACGGAGATCGCAAAATGTGGGATCTGATGAGCGAAGTTGTTTGTTCCATCAAGGGGATCGATGATCCAAAGATGCTCAGCAGACAAATCGGCATCATGCCCTTCCTCGCCCAGAATCTCATGCGTCGGGAACTGCTCGCGAATGATCCTGGCGATGGCGTGCTCTGATTCCACATCCGCGTCCGAGACGAGGTTGTAGCTTTCCTTTGCCCGCATTTTCACGCCATGCTCAAAGTAATGCCGCACGATGCCCGCACCAGCATGAGCAGCCAGCCGCCCGGTCGTCTGAATATCGTCCAGGAATGAGGTCTCGTCCATGATTCCTACAGCAGTGAGAAATATAGATCAGGAAATGAAGATCAGGAAATGACGTTTCGATTCACGAAATGCGCCAGTGATGGTCGCGTCGTACCATCCGGACGAATGAAACCCGCATTGGGATAATAATGCTGCTGACCATCTGCAATATGAGACCAGAAGACGCCCACAATCGCCTGTTTGGCCAGAAGCATCGGCAGGACCTGGTCAATCCATTCAGCCTGCGAATCATCACTCCAGGACAGACGCCATTGATCAGGAGTGACCTTCACGCGTGAATTCGCTTTGGCATCGACTTCCCGCGAAGTGGGATACGCCAGCGTAACATAAAGAGGAACCCCGAGCGTACTCCACAGATCGATCAGTCGGGACATATCGAGGAGGTCACGAAAACCCGCTCCGACCATCTGATAGCCCATCGCGATTTCCAGGTTTACTCCCGTCAGCCCGATCCCTGACCTGAGGAGCGCATCGACAAACTGAAACGGCGACAGGCGATGAGTCCCTCGTCCCTGATAAGCTCCCCATGGCTGATCGACACGGATAAATAACTGGTTCTCGTCGTCGATCTGACGGGCGATATCGATCACACGAGCCGCCATCGTCAATCGGCTCTCCTCACTGAATCCGGGAGCACCTCCTGAGTTCGCCCGGGCGATGATCTCCCAATTGCGAATTTTCCCCAGATAACGACTCGTTACCGATTCAACATAGTGACAAATCAGATCCTGCATGTGCGTCGGGTCCTGCTGATAATACAGCAGCCACGATGGCAAACCTTCTGCAGACAAATCGAGCAGAGGCCCGCCATAAGGCATCACGCGGTGTTCCTGACACCATTCCACCAGACGGTCCGCAGTTTCCCACTGCACCTGACCTTCGCTGGGCTCAGTCAGTTTCCAGTTCAATGGAACCCCAACCGAGGAAAACCCGATACTCAGTTCCTCCAGCCAGGGCTCTTGAACGCTGTCACCGGTAATAAAACAGCCCAGAGAGACCATCGACGAATTCGACTTCTGTCGACGGAAAGCCATCCGCTGTGCCACATAGGCCTTCAGCAGGAGTTCGGTTGCCTGAAGAGATTTGCTCAGGGACTGTTCGGCCAGCCTGGTGGCTTCGTTGATGTCATCCTGGTGGCAGGCTGCCTGTCTGAAAAAGCGAAATGCCTCCTGCTCGAGTTTGAGATACTCAGGCGGCACGTTCATGCCCGAGTTTTCCCAGACTGCTCGCTGATCTTTCGTTTCCGATAATTTCCCGCGTGCCAGTTCGACCGTCAGAATATAGGTCGATTGTCGCTCACTCAGCGAAGCCGTGCGAATGATCGGTCGTCCCCAGCCAGGGATCGGCCAGGCGATATTCAGCTTGCAGCTATCAGCAGTCGGCTTATTGAAATCCAGACTGCCCGACTCGTACGAAACGCGTGTCGGGAAAATATGACCATCGATCCCGCTCATATAAGCAGCTTGAATCTCTGGCAATTCTGATTGAATATTGGCGTGCGGTACCAGGAAATGAATCGTTCCCACGTTCAATTCTCCAGTTCCGTCAACACCATCGTTCTCCCTGTCACGATCTACCTGCCATGATCTATTGGGGGGCGGTCTTCGAAGTCTTTAACGTAACGATGCGCTGTCGACCTCGCAATGCGGTCAGAGATTTTACTCTGCCAGACATCGCAAATCCGACATCCTTCATCCCGTTGCATCAACGTGTTAGACTTTCATCTTAACACCACGCCGGTCCACATACCAATCACGCTCGATACGATTCTATCGGTCTACACGAAAGCCTTTCCATGACCTCTCAACCCAGCCTCACCATTCAAGATGGCGCACTCCTGGGCACGAATCTCCCTTATTGGCCTTGTCGTCGTGGCAAAGTCCGCGATGTTTACGACCTCGGCGACCGCCTCCTGCTGATTGCATCCGATCGAATTTCCGCCTACGACTGGGTCATGCCCAACGGAATCCCCTCCAAAGGCAAACTGCTCAATCGCCTCAGTCTCATGTGGTTTGAGTTTCTCGGCGTTGAACATCATCTGCTTTCGACCGATATGTCCACTCTCCCCGAACTCACAACGGCTGAACGCGAGGCCCTGACGGGTCGCAGTGTCATCGTCCGGAAGACAAAAGTCGTCCCGATCGAATGCGTCGTCCGAGGTTACCTCGCTGGCTCTGGCTGGCAGGAATATCAAAAGACTCGCTCAGTTTGCGGCGTGGCGCTCCCTGATGGGCTTCAACAATGCAGCCAGCTTCCAGAACCGATCTTCACCCCCGCCACGAAAGCAGAAGAAGGTCACGACGAAAACATCTCGTTTGAAGTCATGTGCCAGCACATCGATCCAGCTCTTGCACAAACACTCAAACAACTCAGCATCGACATCTATCAAAAGGCGTCCCGTTACGCTCAATCACGTGGCATCATCATTGCGGATACAAAATTCGAGTTCGGACTGGCAGGCGATAAGATCATCCTCATCGACGAAGTCCTGACCCCAGACAGTTCACGATTCTGGCCGAAAGACGATTATCAGCCAGGACGCGATCAGGCCTCATTCGATAAGCAGTTCCTTCGTAACTGGCTATCAACATCAGGCTGGGACAAAAACAGTCCACCCCCACAGCTTCCTGAAGAAATCGTCAAGAAGACGCTGGAGAAATACGAGCAAGCCGAAAAACTACTCGTCGGCTGATCGATCGCCTCTCTGAAATTTCTCTCTTCAATAACGGCTCATCCCAGAAAGTTTTCTCTGGCGTGAGCCGTGTCTGTTAACAATGCACGCAACTTGAGCAACAAGCCTGCTTTGATGCTTGTTTTTCCGTCTTAAACGAAACTGCGCCCTGACAGTCCACTTTGCAGTCTTTGCAATTCCGGGGGCGGAATTTTGGAATTCTTCAACTCACTATTTCACCTGGCTAAAGTTTGATTTATGTTCCGCGCCGGTCTACCAATCTCGGCAGACCAAGGTGCGTCGTGAATCTGTTTCTACGATCCCCGACGCAAAGGGCCAAGTCACACCTCATATCTCACTTCACCTGTCATGAAATTGTCGCGACGTTTCGCGTCGTCTCATGATTCCGAACTCCTCTCCCTTTCCCTCTCCCCATTGCCTCTGGTTTTCATCTCACCTCGAATCCACCTTCGACCCGGACCGTAGGGACTCCCCTTCGGCGCGAGGTCTGCGTGGAGATTCCTCCCGCCAGGATGAATGCCAACCAACCGAGAGCTATATGACTGAGAGTCCCTCCAGCATGACCACTGCACCAGTAACAAATCGACTCGACGATGCCTCAACGTCGGCCCACCTTCAGACAAAGCAATCGTCTGGAAAACGCTGGCATCGCGCCGCCATCACCCGCTCGGTGCTTTTCACCAGCGTTCTCTTCTCCTGGCTGACATGTGCCCCGATGGCCCATGCACAGGAAGATGAGTCATACAACATCGGCGGCATGGATCAAGACATCTATACTCTGACCGAACCTGCCGAAGAACTCGCCGAAGGCGGCTTCGGTGCCTGGTTCCAGGGCGGATATACCGCGGGTCAGTCGATTGACCTCGAAGAAGGCAATCTCAACTTCGAAGCCTCTCCTTATATGTTCGTCGAAGAAGGCATGTTCTTCGGCTCCGCTCGCTTCTTCCGCACGAACACAGCTGACTGGGGCGGATCGGGAGGTCTCGGCTATCGCCACTACTTCCAGGGCATCGACAGAATGCTCGGAGCAAGTATCTGGTACGACCGTGACGGTTCCCGCGGTTCGGTCTTTGAACAGGTCGGTGCCTCATTCGAAACCCTGGGCAACAATTTCGACTTCCGTACCAACTTGTATTACCCGGTCGGGACCAAGGAACGTCAGCTCGATCTCTTTATCGAATCTGGCAGTTTCCAGTTCCAGGATTATAACCTGCTTTACGATCAGACGCGCGTCATCGGCGAAGCTCTCAAAGGGCTCGATATGGAAATCGGTCTGCCGATCAAGCAGGAAGTGGCCGAACGCCACAATATCCGCGCTTACGCAGGCTGGTACTACTTCCTGTCAGACAATACCGATGACGTCATCGGCTGGAAGACACGTCTCGAAGCCAACCCCATCCCCTCCGTCACCATGGACGTGCAGCTCCAGGACGACGAAGTCTTCGGAACCAGTGTCAACTTCTCCGTCGCCTGGACCTTCGATCCACACAACACCTACCGCAGCAACTGGCACCGCAGCACCTGGGATCGTATGACAACACCCGTCAAACGTAACCGTGGGGTCGTCGTCTCCAACCAGAACATCACTGAAGAAGATATTGTCGCCATCAACCCAGTCACAGGTCTTCCTTACATCATCCGACACGTCGACAGTGCAGCTGGCGGCGGCGGAGACGGGACATTCGAGAATCCATTCGACCAGATCACCGATGCCACGACTCAAGGCGGCAACACTCTCGATTACGACATCGTCTACGTCCACGCAGACAGCATCTTCAACGGAGCCGATGCAGGGATCGTGACCGATATTGGCAAGCGAATGCTCGGCGAAGGTGATGGGATCACCCACTTCATCAATATCGCTGGTTTCGGCAACCGTGCCCTGCCTCGCGCAACAACAGGGATTGATCGACCACAGCTGATCAATGCTCCCGCTGACGGACTCGAACTCGCTTCTGGCTCTGAATTCTCGGGCTTCATTATCGATAGCCCGGCTGGAAACGGCGTTGTCATCGACAACACGAACGGCGGAACGATGCGGTTCGTCGACATCAACAACGCTGGCGGCAACGGGATCATCATGACCAACCCCACCGGCAACTACATCTTTGAATCCGTCAACATCGCGGACTCCGTCGGCAATGCCTTCGAAGTCAACGGCGGGAATGCCAACGTCACCTACTCTGGAAGTACCATCTCGAATACCGGCGGCGGTCGCGCTGTCGAAATCGACGGAACAACCGGGGGCTTCATCAACATGACCGGCACGACCATCGAAGATGATAACGGCCAGGGTATCTTGATCACCAACACGGCTGGCTCGGTTACGATCGACACCGCAACCATCACTGACAGCACCACGACCGGCGTTGATATCAACAACACCAGCGGTCGAGTCTCCTTCATTGGGATCACCACCATCGACAACGCAGCAGGCGTTGCCATGAACATCTCTGACATCGCAGCGACATCTGTCATCTCGATGAACAGAACAACGATCAATAACCGGAACGACACCGGGATCAATCTCGAACGAATCGCCGGAGACGTCAGCTTTGTCGGTGCAACCGACATTGGCCCAACGGTCCCTGGAACCTTCCTTGATGAGACCTTCTTCGCGATCGACTTCCAGGAATCAACGGGAAATGTCGCGTTTAACTCGATCGATATCACCGGCGGAACCAGCGGCGTCTTCGCAGCCTCGGGAATTCGAATCGGTGAAGTTGGTACAGATAACTCCGGGACGTTCTCAGTACTCGGTGCCGTCAATATGGACGCGCTGTTCGGACCATCCATCCTGATTCAGGATGACGACTCCATCGTCCGATTCAGCGGACCGGTGGATATCGAATACACCATCTTCGACGATGCAATTCGCATTCAAGACAACCGTGGCTCCGTCTTCTTCGGCGGTAACCTCACAATGGAAGGCTCACTCGCCAACGCCATCCTGATGCAGGACAACACAGGCGGCATCTCGTTCAACCAAGTCGACATCACCAGCGACCTGAAACTGGACGGGGTCGTCATCTCTGATAACAACTCCGGAGCCGTCTCCTTCCAGACGCTCAATATCGAGAACGTCGGCGACTCGCTGATCGTTGTTGACACGGATTCCTTCGCCATTCTGTCAGGTGGTATTATTGACAACGACGCCGGGGTCGCAGTGCAGGTCGACAACTCAGACATCAATATCAACCTCACACAGGTTATCGGCACAGGAGATGACACAAACCTCATTGATGCAGGTATCATCATTACGGACTCAACGGGTAGCTTCGACATCGATGGCTCGAACGGTCAAAGTTCTCTGACTGATTACTCGGATGCAGCGATCTTCCTCTCGGAGTTCAATAACCTCAACGACTCGATTGATGCCGACGACGATGAACTTCTTTCCTTCACGGTTACAGACATGCTGCTCGAAGCAAACAGCATCGGACTGTTAGCCCGCAACATTGATGAGATTGTTCTCGATACCTTCCAGATCGAAGAGTCGATCAATGAAGGTGTCCTCGCCATCAACACGCGAGTCTTTGCCCTCGGGAATTCAAGCACGGAAAGCAACGGCGGACTCTTAGACAACGTCATCGACCTGCGTTACAACACCGTGCGAACGGATGACCAGGAATACGAGGTCTACATCCTTGCCAACAACTTGAACAACAACGGCTTTAACGAAGACCTCAACACAATCATCAACATCCAGGCCTCGACCAACATCGTTACCGATACTGTGTCAATCGGCCCATCAGGTGATGGCATCAATTCTGACACCGATGACAACGAGGAAATGGACATCTATGTCCAGATCGACCAGGGCAACATCTTTACTCTGTCGAACGATGCCAACATCGACGACCTGGCTGCCATCAACATCGAATGGAACGGTCGTATGGAAGCCGTCATCGGCTCCGGATCAACCGCCGCTCTTCGGAACATCTTCAACCTCGGAGCCATCGGCATGGATGGCGATTTGATCGGACTCAACATCGTCAACAATACCTCTGAAACCGATGAAGACACCGATATCCTGATCCAGAACAACCAGTTCCAGATCAACGCCGACGAAGGAAATACGACGGTCATGAACTTCGAGATCGATAGCGAACTCGATGTCCTGATCAACAACAACGTCTCCACAACGCTGACTCAATCCGCCAACATCTCCAGCTTCGGACTCGTCTTCGATGTCGGAGCCGACTCGGATATCGCCATCACCAACAACACTCTGGCATTCGGAACAGATGCAGGGACTGCCATCCTCTTCGATCGAATCCAGGGACCAAGCCGAGTCAACATCAGCAGCAACATCTTCACGCTGCAGGATCTCAACCTCGGTGGTCCATTGGAACAGGGCGTGATTTTCAACAGTGTCTTCGGAACCGTGACACTCCAGAGTACTGCAGGCAACACGTTCAACATCCAGGGCTTCCAGGGAACCGAAACGATCTTCCAGGCACCGCTGGGATCAACCAACGGTTCTATCACGATCAATGGTGTTAACTACCCATAATTTTTCCCTTGTCTCGAATTTCACTTCTCATCACCACGTCTCCGCATCGATCGACGCTCCTCCTCTTTATGCTGATCTATCAGGACCTATCACCTCACCTCGGTCCTGATAGATACGCGATCAATGCAGACGTTCTCGACGATCAAGGTTCGACCTCATGACAATTCCATCTCGCAGACGGGCAGGAATACTCAGCTGGCGAAAAGCAGCAGTAGTCACTGCCATGCTCATGTCGTCACAGGCTCCTGCCTGGTCCCAGGATGGCCCGGGCCCGGCCGGTCTCGGCATGCCCGCCTACCCATCAGCCCCGATGATGGGGTCACCGGGCGCACCCGGACAACCCTACTGCCCTCCATCCGGCGGAGGCTATGCGGGCTTCGAACCCTATGCAAGCCAGACCGGGTACATGCCTCCTCATAACTATGAGCGCATTCCCGAAGATCCCTTCCACGATCCAGGCTACAACGACCCGGCACACGACTTCCTCAAGGATGTCGCAAGAAACAGCTGGTTCCGACTGGAATACATCCAATGGTCATTAAGAAATCCCGGACCAAGACTCCTCGGAGCCGACGTCTCAGGTGTCACGGACCCTGAAGATCCCTTCCTGGCAACAGAGCGCTCATCCGGCGATATTTACGTCGGTAAAGTCGGCTCGCTCGCAGAGATCGACCTCGACAACGTCCCGGGGATCCGCGGAACACTCGGTATCGAGCTGAACGATGGAATTCTGGAATGGGCGACCTGGTATCTCGCCAAAGACACAACCACCCTCGACTTCGGCGAGTTCTATTCGACTCCCGGCGCCGTCGATCCACTTCTCGATGCCGTCGGCGTCGACCGCGCGATTTACATTCCTCTCCTCTTCCAGGGTCAGATTCCTGCTGGCAACGGTTCGGGCATCACCAGTTCCCCCGTCCTTGCCTACGACACCTCGCTCAAAGCACGGTTCGAAACAAGCATGTTCGGTACCGAAGCCAACTACGTCTGGAACTCCAGCCGTCCAAACGCCTTCTGGAACTGGCGACCAACGGTCGGGGTCCGCTACGTCAATCTGACCGAAGAACTCGGCATCACAGGCGTCACTACCGTCCCCGACGTCCACACGACGACCATCGAAAGCAAGTCGATCAATAACCTGTTCGGCCCTCAAGCCGGACTGCGAGCTGAACTGCGACACGAATGGTTTACCGTCTCGGTCACTCCCACACTCGTTCTCGCCGCCAACGGACAAGCCAGCCGCGTCAAGACGAACGACCTGTTCGACTCAACCTCGGGCTTCGTCGATTCCAATGACCGCACATACGAATTCTCTCCCATGTTCAATCTCGCCGTTCAAGGCAAGTTTCACATTCGAGAGCATATGTCCGTCTACGTCGGCTACGACTTCCTCTTCATCCACCGCGTCTCCCGACCCTTCGACAACATCTCTTACAACGACAACGGCACAGGAACAACGCCAGCCGTCGTCCTCGACCAGAGCTTCACCGACTTCATGCTCCAGGGCCTCAGCCTCGGGGGTGAATTCAGATTCTGATTTCCGATGCCAGTAGACGCGGTCGTCTTCCCACCCCCCCTTCGACCAACCCTATCGGCATTCAATAAAAAAGACGCCCCGGTTTTCACCAGGGCGTCTTTTTCTTTGCGCTACGAAGTACTCTGCTGCTTTTTGCTATCAGGTAGCTCGGGTTGTCCCAACCCGAGCGTGCCTCTTCGGTACGATAGAATCACGGAAATGGACGTCCAACGCGCAGTTGATCGTGTTTCTAGCGGCTTCGCCGTCGGGGTTGAGGCAACCCCGACTACCCGTTTACATCATTACTGATTGCAGGTCGAACAAGCAGGAGCAACGCCACACCCACCATCTGGACAGACTTGGACCGGCACCATCTTGCAGACTTCATAAGCAACTTGCTTAGGCACACACTTGGCAACCATGCGGGTGCAGGTCTGGGTTTCCTCGCGTGGAACCATCTTGGCAACTTGATGAGTCACGGTGTAAGGAACTTGCTTGGCGACACAATAAGGAACCGAACGAGTGCGGGTCTCGGTCACCATCTTGCAGGTCTGTATCGGAATCTGCTGGACTTTCTCTTCGCAGACCATTTTACAGACACGAACAGGAATCTGCTGAGTGACGGTCTCGTTCACATAGTTGCAGACACGGTAAGGAATCTTCTGAGTGACTTGCTCCTGGACGACTTTGCAGACAGTCACAGGAATCTTCTGCACGACTCGTTCTGGAACGTACTTGCAGACCTGAATCGGACAAACCTGACGCACCACTTGTGGCTGGTAGCTGGTACAAGCAACTTGCTCGGTCACAACATTCGGACACCACACGCGTTTGCAAACCGTCCGACCGGGACACTGCACCATGCAGACCTTCGGACAACCAGTACAAGGATCGATAGATCGTTGTGGAACAACTGGCCCCGGCAGGTAAACCTGCTGAGTTCCCCAGCGGCCGCAGTCGCGAGTGACAGGACGATAAGTCGTCACAGGTCGCATGACCGTATAGCAGCGTTCCTGATTGATCGTCTCGGTCACTGGTCGCATGACGGTGTAACAGCGTTCCTGCTCGATCGTCTCAGAGACCGTACGCGGCACGCAGTAATTGACTTCGCGGACATGATCTGTCCAGACAGGTCGTTGAACGACATGAGAACATTCCCGCGTCGTCGTTTCCCAGACAGGGCGTTGAACAGTGTAACGCTGCTCCTGGTAAGCGGTTTCGTAAACAGGCTTGCAGACCTGATACGTTTCTTCGCGAGAAGCAGTCTCGTAAACAGTCTTCATACACGTCTGCTCGACGTTCTCACACACGCGGTCATAAACCGTGCGGCAAGTCGTGTACTGCTGTGGTTCGTAGACAGTTTCGTAGACAGTGCGGTAACAAGTTTCTCGCTCAACTTTACAGGTCGTGTAACACGACGACGGAGCGCACGCAGTGGTCGGGCAGCATTGATAGCTGGCACCGCCACAGTATCCAGCCTGGGCCGACGGCGCAGTCAGTCCAGAGGCCAGAAAGGCCAGTGCAAACATCAAACGGGACATAACATTCTCCTCAGTTGTACTTATGTGTCTTCGTGGGTCATCAGGGTTGTGTCAGTGACAACTCAAGGGGGGAGTTTGACGAGAAGCCGATCTGCATCCTGATCGTGCCGTCTGCCGCGCGAGTCCGTCCATTCGCGCCCCGTCGGGCGTTCATTATGAAAACGCGTTTGAGGGCATGCAAATTTTGAACGCTCGAAACTTGAGTCGAATCCCGAAAAATGATCTGACGGGTGTCAAAAAAGCATACATTGTCCGCAAACTCCGCCATCGACCAGATAGTCCAGGCAAGCTGGATTAACCGTGACGTTTACGCAACATCCGCGTAAAGACGATACAACCGTTAAAAGCAGCCGAGCTTGACGCAGAAGCAGGTTGGAACGCGGAGGTCACAGAGGGAAGCTGAGGTCGCGGAGGAAAGCGGGAAGAGTTTTAACGCTAAGGCGCGAAGACGCAAAGTAGAGAAGGATCTGCCTTTAATGAACTTCTTGTCTGCGTACATAGTCCTCTTCTGTGATCTCAGCGTTCCAACTCTCTCGCATCTCTTCGTTGCGGCTTCGCGGCGTTGCGTTGAGTCTGGATTTCTCTCATCGCTTCGATTTAATCATTTACCGATTTCAGGGTTCCGACAATTGTTCCAATTCCTTCCAATGACTTGACGTATTCTTCAACGCTCGATCGATTCTCAGGGATGGGGCGTGCGACATATGCCAGAAGGGGCTGGGTCATTTGAGCATCCTTGGACTGCTCCGCAGATTTCTCGATTTCCGTCGCAATGATGGCAACCTCGTAGTTATGTGCGCGAAGTCGATCGACATCGACTCGACTGAGTTCGAGATGCAAGGAAAAGTTTGCCGGTAATCGGGTGAAGTCCGCGTTGTCATTCAGTTCAAAATCAACCGGATAAAATCGGTTGCCGTGTTCGCGGGCATCAATCACGAAGTTGAGACGATGCTTCCCTCGGGGAAACTGCCCAATCTCATAGGGCTGATACTTCATGGTCAGCTTCTTGCTGATCTCGTGATCAGGATTCTGGGCATCATCGAAAATGATGTAAACAGGTGAACTCAGACTCGTGGAGAGAGTTAAAGCCAATGTCCTGGCATCAGGCCGGGAAGTCTGAGGGACGTCTCGTGTGAGAGTCAAAACCGCATCCTTCGCCGTCGATCCCGAAACGGAAGTTGGGCCGATCGGCTTGATGTCTCTATTGCCAATGGTTCCGACCGGAATGTGAAGTCCGGAGGGGGATGTGAATTCCTCCAGATATCGAATCGAAGCCCGTTCGACGGTCACCCCTGATTTCAACAATGCCAAATCTCGGGAGCGCAGATAGAAATTGACTGTTGGTTCAAATTCCCAGAGAGGAATCCGACGTTGATCGGCTTTTCGTTGACGAGCTTCCTTTTCCTTCTGTGAAAGCTCTTGAGGAAACAATCTGAGGTGACCTTGAAACGGAAATGTTCCGAGAAGGTCAGGACTGGGCAAGAACGACAGGTCATACTCGCCGACGGGCAGATCGATTCGGAGTGGAGAATTCAGAATCGTGCCCGCCTTCTCACCGGAATCAATACGAATCTTCCAAGACTTCGGAAACTCGGCATCACTGGTATCGCCAAATTGAAAGTTAACACGAATACTCTGGTTAAGACCCGCATCCTTCTGATCGCTGACAGGCTCAGAGTTGCTGTCAGCAGTAGTGTTTTCCAACAACAAGTCGTCTTCGATTTCCAGAACACTCAACGGAGATGTTGGCAGATCGCTCGACAGAGCCTTCTCCTGCTCCAACGACTGCACAATATTCACCTTAGACTTATCCAGTCTGTTGGAAGAATCATCCCGTTTTTCCGGCACCAAAGAGCGGAGTCGCTCACGTTCCCCAAGACTCTCTTCCAATCTTTGAAGCTGCTCTTCAACACGCTTCACCTCAGGATGATCCGGCCCGAAGTCTTCTCGCAGCTCAAGCAGTTTCTTTCTCAATTTCTCATTCGGCTTTTCCTTGAACAAAATCGCACTCAGATCCGTGCGGATGTGCTGCGAGACGGCGTCAAAACTCCCAAGTGATTTTTCATAGATCAGATACTTCAACGTCTGACGACGATGATCAAGAATCTGTTGATCACGAGGATCACCTGAGGGTGTATCGCTGAGCTGTTTAGATTGATAATCGACAGTTCTCGTCAGTAGATCAATAAACGAGTCATAGGCTCGATTCCGAATTTGCGTTAACTGATCAGCGGCAACATCGGAATCAACTCGTAACTTCTCTTCAATCGATTTGAGATTGTGTTCCAGTAGGTTGAGAGAAAGAGAAATCGCATCTTCAATCTGTGTTACAAACCGAGGCTGATCCTTCGAGATCTGCAACTGCAATAATACAGAGCGATTCTTGATGTACTCCTCTGCTTGGTCTTCGTATGACTTCAAGAGATCAATTGCCGAATCTCCAGATGCCGTAACTTGAGATACACTATCTTCATTCGAAGAAGATTCAGCCTGAGTTGGAGCCAAAGAAACTTCCTTTAACCCCTCGCGCTCCTTCAAAACTTCCATGTACTCAATTCGAGCATCCAGGCGATTCAGCTTCGCCTGCTCAACATCACTTGGCGTGATCCCGCGGCGATACAGTTCTTCTTGAGACTTCAACTGCTTTTCCGTTATTGCCACATTTAGTTTTGCACGCTCAAGTTTTAGATCGAGATAAAGTTGGAATGAGTATTGATCGGGCAGTTGTTGGATCTCATCTTCCACAGCAGGCTGCATTGAAATACTGTTGCCAGGATTCGATGGGGACAACGAGTTAACAGTCTTCGGCAACTCTTCTTCTGATTGGGTTTTGTTCGTTATATTGCGTTCGACAGGTACGTCATTGGGCGCATGAGTGTTTTGTATGACCGGCGTCGCTGGGGTCATTTTGACGATCGATGTCACGCTTTCTTCCGAAACGACCTGGTCATCGACTGCTGTTTCCACATTCACCGCCGACACCCGCCCCTCCGCCTGCCCCCGATTCCCCAACCCCATCGTCGTCAGCAACAACAACGTCGTCACCGCCAGCGTCCCATAGAAAGTCGTCGAAGACATCACCGGTGCTCCTGTGGGCAGAATCGTGATCGGGTCCAGCGGCAGCGTGAACGACGCGCCTGAGAGTTCGCCGGTCTGGCAAGTCATCAAGGTTTGATCGATCAGCTGTTCGGGAAGAACAATCGCAGCCTCGCTCGAAGGGGCCATCAGGCTGAAGGTCGTAAAAGCCGTCGTGAACGTGACGCCCTGTTTGAGCAGCCGAGCCCGCAGCAGATTTCGGCCTCTCGCCAGTCGTGACTTGATAGTCTGCTCGGTCGTGTTCATCAACTCCACGGCTGTTTGTCGCGAATGCCCTTCCAGGTACACAAGAACCAGCGACTCCCGCAAATGCTCCGGCAGCAGATGGAGTTCCTTGTTCAATGTCAAAATCAATTCCTGATGCTCGAGCACTTCGCGATCCGGATAAGGCGGTGCTTCGACATGATCTGGAATCGGTGCATGGGCCCGTTGACGCGACATCATCAGACACGTCCTCACTGTCACACCATAAATCCACATCGCCAGCGACTCTCGCTGACGAATCTTTTGAGCCTGTTGCGACAACATCAAAAACACCGTCTGAAAAGCATCCGCCCGATCATGCGGCGACGTCAGCAGCTTATGCGTCAGCGAATGCACCAGACGTCCATGACGACGAATAATCGTCTCCAGCGACTTCGCATCCTGACGCTCGACCCACAGCGTTATCAGCTCGCGATCCGTCGCTGGTGGGATCGAAAAAGTGGTTGTCGATGCGTCCAAACTCTCGTCCAAATCAGTCATACGTCACTCCTGAACTAATAGTGACGTAAACCGCCCGCACGGACCACGCCTTTCCTCCCTCCCGTCCGTTTTTCCCACAATTCGCGACACGTCCCCCCTGCGCCCGTCATCGTTTCAGAAACTCTTCGGAAAACTTCTGAAAATTTGTGGTCCGTCCCACCCAAAGTGGTCACCATACTTACAGGAGACCACGATGAACCTGTTTTCGACCACCATAAAACGCCCTGCCAGACGCACCAACCTGGACGAGGAATCGGCTGCGGAAGTTCTTCTCTCGAAAGACGTTCCGACCATTCCTCCTCCCACCGACCGCGAACTGCTGACGCTCTGGCTGGAACACAAAGACACCTCCGCGCTGGAAGCCATTATCAGACGCCACGGACCCCTTGTCCGTTCGCTGTCATCGCGTCTATTGCGTTCGCACCACGAACAAGCCGACGCCTTTCAGACGGTCTTCCTGGTTGTCTCTCAAAACGCATCGCGCATCCGCCATCGCGAATCGCTGGCCAGCTGGATCTACGGCGTCACAGTGAGGACCTGCCTCATGTTTTCCCGCCAACGCAGTCGTCATGATCCGATCCCCGAGGAAACGGAAGCCCCCTCGTTCCCGCGCCAGGAAGTTCTCGAACACCAGGAACTCGTCCTCACCCTCAACAAAGAACTCGATCTGCTTCCCTCCCACCTGCGCGAATCACTCGTCCTCGTCTACCTCGAAGGCTATTCCCGACAAGCCGCTGCCGACTTGACGAACACCACCGAACAAACCATCAAGTCCCGCTTAGCCCGCGGCCGAAACCTGCTCCGCACCCGCCTGCTCAAACGAGGCGTCACCTTCAGCACCGCCTTCACCCTCTTCAGCGTCACAACGACAGCCGACGCAGACACCATGACCATCCCCGACCTGCTCCTCAACAAAACCCTCGACACCTGCCAAACCGGCCAACTCCCGTTGACCTTCCCCTCAGTCCCCCTCGACCCCATCGCCATCGTCCCAACCGGAGTCCCGCTCATGTCCTCAACCACATTCTACGGCACCCTCGCCGTCGCCACCTTGCTGCTGCTCACCACCCTGGGGATGGGAAACCGCGGCCACGCCGACGGACAGCAAACAGTCACTTCCGCGATCGATACCTCGATCAACGAACCAATTCCCGAGATCGATGAACTCACTCCTAACGTGATCCTCGAACAGCAGTCCGCAACAACGACTCCAGCACCAGCAACTCCTGCAGCCGAGCCCGTCCAACAGACTTCTTTGACTGAGAAACAGACCCGCGATAATCCTCCTTCTTCGTCTCCTGTCCACACCATGGAGTTATCGCTCCTGGATCGCGAAATCGAGCTCTTCAAAGCTGCTGAGAAAGGGTACCGCGACACAATTAAGAAATTCGAATCGATGTCGATCGATCAGCTCATTGAGTTTTACAAAGGCAAGGGGGTAGAGCCGGAGCAAGGTCGCAAATCCTATCTGGAGTTCTCGAATCACCGATTAGCACTCTGTACAGATCATCTCGCAGAACTGGAAGACCGCCGTCAAAAATTAATCGACGCTTCAAAGAACTATTCTGCTGTCGCAATTGATCTTATTGCCGAGGAAGCAAAGCTACGCCTGCAACTCGATGCGGCGTTGGCCGAATATGAACAACTATTAGACCGTCGCTTGCGGATCGTTGGATACCACGTTCCAAAGAAGGATATCCTTGGGAATCTTCCCGGCGAACATCTTGTCCCGCACATTGACGAGAAAACGGCAGAACTGAAAATCGAGATGCCTGAACTGCAGGCCAAAATCATCGACCTGACCCAACAACACGCACAAGTCAAAGCCAAACTCGATGCTCCTGTAGGGTCCGCTATGCGGACCGTCAATCCGCCCACAACTCCCATTGCTCCTCCCGCCGTCGCCGACGTCGATCTCTCTGTTGGCACTGCCAATCCACGATCCATGGAACTGCAACTGCTGGAGATTGAAATTGAGATGCTGAAGGGCTCGATCGAGTCCGCCGTAGCCATGATGAAGAACGCGCGAGAAAACCCGAAGTATCTTGTTGAGACTTTGAATTTCTGGGGACCACCTGACCTTGCAAATACATCGCATGAGGAAAGACTCAAGCAATTTCTACTGATCGAAGAGCCGAGATTAGAGGCATCCCAAAAGCAACTTGATGAAGCACAACAACGTCGAGTCGAACTGCTAGCACACACTGCTCCAGATTCAGAGGATCGTTCTCTCGCTGAGATCGAAGTACGACGTCTCGATTCACTTATTGCACAAAAGAAAGAACTCTACGAGCGAATGCTTCTGGCAGATCTCTACAGTCGACGTGGAGCATTGCCTGCCGATGTCGCGATCGACAACCGCATTACGAGCCTGGATCCAGAGAAGATCGATGAACTCAAATTCGAAATCCTGAAACTCGCCATCGAGAAACAACGCGCCGAGCAAGCCTTGCAGAGCATGCAAACCGCCTCTCCCTCGCCATCACTTCCCGCCCCCGTAGGATCCGCTGTGCGGACCGTCAATCCGCCCACACCTCCCATCGCCCCGCCCGCCGTCGCCGACGTCGATCTCTCCCCCAATCCCATCAATCCCCAACCCACTCCCAACTTGCCACCCCTCAAGCAAAGCGAACAGTCGCTCCTCGACTTGAAAGTCGAACGAGCGGAATTGCAACTCAATAGCATGCAACGACTCCAAGAATCCAATCCTGCCTTAGTCAGCAGAAACGACCTCCAACTCAAACTCCTCGATGCGAAGATCGCGCTGCAGGAAGCGTTGTTGGAGCGAGAGCGGTTTCGGGCGGAGCAGGAGCCAGATTCTCCAACCTCAGAATTATTAGCTTCACCGATTCCAACCCCAGCCGAGCCAATACCACTTCACGATGTCAACTCAAAGCCCGCTAATTCTGTGACTCCCCCCATTACCACTCCCAAAACCCTCGGCGTCAAATTCTCCAACGATTTCAACGCCAAACTCACCTTCGACAAACTCACGCTTCCCGAACCCGATACGGGAGCAGTTCAGCCTATTCCAGCGGGCATTCATCCGGTCACGCTCACTTACAAATCCTCCGACAACGATCAGACCTTCTCCCAGCCACTGATTCTGGAAGTCCTGCCAGAAATCAACGAACTCGATATGGGCGAACTTTCAGGCGACTTTCAATTAACTCTTGATAACCTCGCGTTGATGCAAAAGGGACTCTTCGGCCAGGCTCTCGTTGCCTACGACAGACCTAACAACCGCATCACCGCCAGCGGCCGCGTCGGATCAGGAGCATTGGTTTCCCAGATCAATACGATCGTCGATCTGGAAGCCATTCGCGCGGGAGCCAAAGACTTCAATTCCAATCTGCGAACTTTCGGCCGGGACCCTCAACAACGCGGTCACATCGTCGCGATTCTTTATTCGCCCGACTACGACAAGAACGTCAAGTTCCGGCATGAATACTACTCACCTAGAAGTAGCCGTAGAATTCCAAGAGGTTCTGGTCCGACGGAATGGTCGCTTCTGACTCCCGACGGCATTCCTGCCATCGGAACTGCTGTCGAACTGTTTTATGTCAATGCAGACGCATCCTCAATTGAAGACCTTCGAATTGAATCTGCTGACCCCGATGCCCCCGTCACACAAAAATTCAAGATTGCCGAAGTCACTGCCAACGAGATCTATCTTTCACCCATGGACCAAAGCCGGACTTCACTACAACCACTATCGCGATCGTTCTTTTTCCAACAAGCAAAAGAGAAATACCTCATCCTGGTCCCCAAAGATAAATACACCCCGGAATCCCTCAGCACAGAAATCTGGAACAAGCTCCATCCACCTGCAAAAGACTAGCGCAACTCTTTCGCACAATACTGACACGTCGTCCTCTCTGACGACGTCTCTTTCCCGCAATGCCAGCAGTTCAGCCGCGCCTGTTTTTGGCTCAGGTCGGTCACCATTTCCAGCGTCTGTGACCCCAGCCACAGATACAGCGGCACGCCGATCACCAGCAGCCCGACAAAGCTGCCGCCAATCACCGCGATCCAGTACAAGAAGCTCCATGCTCCCAACATCATTCACCTGCGTCATTCATCTCAGAAGATACTTCACGCATCTATTATATGCACGACAGGGGAGTCAAAACACAACCCTTTCCCATTTCCTTCTCCACAACACAGCCGAATCGCACGGGAATTTCCGGCCAAAACAAATTCCACACACAACAGCATGACTTCCTCTTCTCAGCCCGCTTCACGCCGGATAAAGTGAGCGGCTATGACCACCTCGACCGCCCCCACCACGCCCACGCTTGCGCCCCCCATTGTCCAGCCAAGAGTTCTCTTCGGCATGGTTTGTGGGTTGCTCGCGGCCCTCTGCTACGGCAGTTCCAACGTCTGCCAGCGCTTCATCGCCGCAGAACGGGCCGACGTCAGCTGGGCGATCTTCGTCTGTATGTTCAAGCTGCTGCCTCTGCTCGTCATGGGCATCGCCGGCATGCTCTGGGCAAAATCCCAGGGACGCCCGATCAAAACCACCCGGCGCATCATGATCACGATGTTTTTCGCTGGACTCGTCATGCAATGGCCTGGCAACATCCTCATCCAACTCGGCATGAGCTACTGCGGACTCGCCGTTTCGGTGCCGCTGTGCTTTGCCTTCATCCTGATCTCGGGATCGCTGTTTGGAAAGTGGATCCTCGGCGAAGGCATTTCAAAACGCTCCGTCATCTCGCAAGGCGTCCTCGTCATCGCGACCGGCCTGCTCGCCATCGGCGCCCCGCAAGCGGTCGACTCCGTCGCGGGCACCACCTCAACAGCCAGCATCGCGTTTGGCATCACCGTCACGATCATCTCCGGCATCGCCTTCGGCTACGTCGCAGTCCCCATGCGTGAAGCCGTCAAAGACAACGGCTCTGTCTCTGCGTCCATGGCCATGATGGCCGCCGCAGGGGTTCTGAGCTGCGGCGTCGTCAGCTGTTTCACCATGACCCCACAAGCCCTCACCGATATCAGTTCGACCTCCTGGTCAGCCATCATCGGACAAGGCATTCTGACCGGCGTCGCCTACATCTTCATCAGCCTCGCCTTCGCCAACCTCAGCGTCATCCAGGCCAACGTCGTCAACGCCTCCCAGATCGCCCTCGCAGCCCTCGGCGGTGTCCTCGTCTTCCACGAACCCGCCACCATCTGGCTCCAACTCGGCACCGTCCTCAACATCCTCGGCTTAGTCAGCATGGACCACAAAGCCCCCGAAGAAGCAACCCCCGCAGAACTCAACGCCGTCGAAGCCATCGAAGCCTGGCCCAACCACCCCGAATCAGCCCTCGTCCACCAGACCGCCGAGGTAGCTTAGACGGCTTTGTTCCTTCTCCCTCGGGGAGAAGGTGGCCGAGTCGAACCTCAGGTTCGCGAATGAGTACCGTCGAGGTCGGATGAGGGATTTCTTGGACGTTTTGGATAAGATCTCTCCCCTCTATGCAAATCCCCGTCTGGCGTGAAACGCTCCCCGAAGTCGACAGCACCAACACCTACTGCCTGACCGCTCTTCGAAACAATCAGCCCGTCAATCTCCCCTGGCTGGTCGTTGGCGAGAAACAAACCGCCGGTCGAGGACGCGGGGAAAATCGCTGGTTCGCAGGCGACGGAGCCCTGACGTTCTCACTCGTCATCAGCCCCGCCGACTTCGGCCTCAAGTCAGACACGCTCGGCCTCCTCTCCCTCTCAACCGGCGTCGCGATCTGCGAAGCCCTCGAAAGCTTCTACGCTCAACTCTCTCTCAAAGTGAAGTGGCCCAACGACGTCTACCTCAACGCGAAGAAACTCGCTGGCATCCTCATCGAATCCGCCCACGGCCCCGAAGGCCCTCTCGTCATCGGCGTCGGCATCAACACGCACAACTCGCTGCTGAACGCCCCTGCCGACGTCCAGCAACGCGGCATCAGCCTCAAAGACGTCCTCACCGATCTCGATTCCAACGACACGCTCGTCGACACCATCACCCAACGCATGCTGCAAAGCTATTTATCCCTCGGCCAGTCACCTGCAGAAACTTCAGAATCTCTCCGAGACCGCTTCCAGTCCCGCTCCTATCTCGACCGACGCGACGTCACCATCACCACCGGCGAAACGATCCACAAGGGCACCTGCATCGGCATCGACACCCGCGGCGGCCTCATCCTCCAAGCCCCCGCCGGCACGAAAACCCATTACGCCGGCACCGTCCGTCTCACAAACGATTAACTTGGGTGGCCCAGCCGTTCACGGCTGGGTGAGCACAGCTCACAAGAAGCATCACCATACGCGTACAAAATCACTCACGCGATACCTCCAATTGCAGCAGGCTTCTCGTTGCTTCGTATTCCAGCCAAAACCAACTGGACTCGCTACAAGTTAAACTAACCGCAATTGAAGCCAGCGCGGTCACAAAAGACGTTCCATGCTCACAGCTTTGGGTGAGCATGCTGTTTCGTTTGACGTTGGAGCGTTCAGAACATGCTTGCTCAAAGCCGCAAGCATGGCACATTGGGAAAAGCCGCGCGGAATTATGCGGTGATTGGTATTCTCACCTTACAACGCTGAACTCATTCGAATTCACATACGCCCAGGCAATATCCTCCAGTGTCTGCTGATACATCGCCAATTGCTTCTCTGCAGTTCCCGTCGCCTGATGACGCGTCGCCAGCAAGGCTCGACGAAACGCCGTCAGTTCCTTCTCCGTCGGCTCCCGTGACAACGTCTTCTGGCAGATTGAACGCACCAGTCCCTGCTCCTGCTCCGACGTCAGACGAGCCGGGTTGATGTCTCTCATCACGCTGACCGCGATCGCCTTCACGGTCTCCTGGCTCATCTCGCCGTTGATCAGTTCAAGAGCCTGTGGAACCGTTCCATCAAGGAGATTCACTTCATCATTCTCATCCGTCTGCGAAGCAATCGAGAACTGACGAATCCACTCATCGCGCCCCTTGAGATAACGATCCCAATCCTGTCGGTTCTGAGGATACTCCTCGCTCATCAGGGAAAACGAATCATACACCTGCTCAGGCGACATTGGCTTCAAATACATCTTCGAAAAGACAGGCACACCAGCTGCAAGATCGGCTTCGGGAGTTCCGGTCGTCTCGCTGGAAAGTCGATACAGATCGCTCAGACAGATCCATGTCATCAGACGCTTCGTATCAAAGTCCGACGCCGCAAACTGCTGTGACAGGAACTGGAACAGTTCCGGATAAACAGCAGGATTGTGGCTTCCCAGGTCATCAACTGGATTCGTAAATCCATAGGTAAAGAAGTACGACCAGATGCGATTCACATACGCAGCCGCCAGTTCGTTCTTCCCCTGATTCTGCAGAATGCGAGCCAGTTCTTCGCGACGATTGACATCGCCTCCTTCGCCAATCGTCACCCCCGCATACGATGGAAACGCCACATGCATCACATCGTTGCGCGATTCATAAAACGTCGGCCCGCCTTGTTTCAGATTGACGAGTCGCACGCCGCCGTTAGGGCTGCTCGTCATCGTACTCATTTTGTTCTGCAGTTCTTCGCCACCCGTGACTGCCTGGATCTTCGTCTGCTTGAAGAAGCTGTTGAGCTGCCAGAAGTCGGTCTGACGAGAATCATTGAACGGGTGATTGTGACACTGCACGCACTGCATCTGCTTGCACAGGAATAACCGAGCCGTCACCGCGGTTGCAGGGACCGCCTGATTATTAAGGTGAGCAACCAGATAATTCGCAGGCCCGTTCTCCGCAGGATTCCCCTCAGCAGAAATCAAATCTGCAACGACTTCATCCCAGTATGGCTTTTCATGAAAACGATTCGCCAGATACGAGCGCAGTTGATTGGAATGCACGAGCGCGTTGGGTCGTCGTCCCACCAGCAGCGTCGTCCAGTAATCAGCGAAGTGAAGAGCATACGCTTCCGAAGCCAGTAACTTCTTGACGAACCGTCCGCGTTTGCCATCACCCTCAGCAGACTGAAAGCCATTCATTTCTTTGACACTGGGAATGCGTCCCCACAGGTCCATTGTCACCCGTCGCAGCCAGACATCATCACTGGCAAACTCCGTCGGCTCGACACCCTGCTCCGTCCATTCATCATGCAGCAACTGATTGATCTTCGCGATGACGGCCTCATCATCAAGAGGTTTGCCATCATCGACGACAGCCACCATATTCTGCGTCGCAGGCGTCACCATCGGCTCCAGGAACGAAGGCGGCAACCCAGGCTCATCCTTCATCAGCGGCTTGCGACCGTCGGACTCAACGATCGCGTTGGCATCAGGCCCACGCATCGGTGGAGAGATGATCGGTGTCGCGACATCAGGACGAACAACCGTCGGCATCTGAGTATCAACGACCAGCGGCGCGTCGATCGTAGGATGAGCCGCTGGCGTTTTCTCAACAACAGACGTTTCCCCAGCCGACGGCTGAGTCTTGGAAACATTCTCCACGATGATCGGCCCAGACTCGTTCTTCGGAGTCCAGAACACGAACACGCCAAACATCAACGCCAACGCAACCACTGCCCAGCTGGCGGGCTTCGCCATCGCTCGACGGACAACCTTAAGAATCCGGCGTCGACTGATCGCAGGACGACTACGCGTCCGCTCGCCAATCCGCCCTTCATCCCACAGCAACTCGCCATGCACTTGCAGATAGTCGAGGTAATACTGCGTGTAGCCCGGATGACTCATCACCAGTGTTTCAAGACGCCGCACTTCCTCAGCCGTCAATGACTGATCACAAAGCTTGCCCAGCAACGCGGACAACTCGTCAATGATCTCAGGCTTGATAGTGGAACTGCGAGAACTCATGAATCTCTTCTTCTGATCCTTCTCCCCCGGGGAGAAGGTGGCCGAGTCTTCGAGGTCGGATGAGGGAATTCTGGAATGTTTTATTCAACCAGTATGCGGATGCTGCTCAAGACTCATCTCACGACGAATACACTCCAGGAGCGTCTTGCGAATCCGCCCGATCGATTGATAAATCGAATTGGCAGGACGATGCAGACGCTCCGAAAGGTCTTGTGTGCTCACATCCGGGTTATATCGGTTCTCAATGATCTCGCGATCTTTAGGACGCAGTTTATTCAGACAGTTTCGTAACGCCCGCTGCTTGAGTTCCGACAGACCATCATCCTGAACCAGAGTCGCGGAGACGATGTGCTGCAGAAACTCATCGCTGTAGATCAGCTTACTGCGTTGTTTACGTTGTCGGAACTTCAGGATCTCATAATGAGCAATCTGGCAGACCCAGGCATAGAAATTCGTACCACGCTGAAACTGATCCAGCTTGGTCAGGATAACGACATTCGTCTCCTGCAGAATCTCTTCCGCCTGATCAGGATTGCCCGTCGCATGCAGGATGAACACGTACAATCGACGTTGCGTCTTCGTGAAGAGACTGATCAATTCGGAATCCGCGTGAATCTGAATCTTCTTCAGTTCCCCGTCAGTTCCCGAATTGATTTCGTCAGGCTGCTCGCCCGTCAGATGGTCCTGTTCTCCAGAAGACATGCCAGAGCGCTGCTTTATGAATCAAAAGGGCGTCGGTCAAAAACTACGACAGCAGTTCTGCAATCGGAGTACCGCCGTTGGCGATCTTCATCGGACGACCACGCTTAGAGGTGTGAACCGTGCTCAGTGGAATGCCCATGGCCTGCGCGACTGTCGCCCACAGGTCGCCCGGCAGGTAGCTTTGGCTTTCGATACCAACGCCATCCTTATCGGTTGCCCCGACAGCACGACCACCCTTGAGACCACCACCGCCGATCGCCAGTGACCAGCTCGATGCCCAGTGATCGCGTCCGACATCCTGGTTGATGCGAGGCGTCCGGCCGAACTCACCCATCACCAGCACGACGACATTGTTGAGCATGCCGCGGGCCGTCAGGTCGTTCATCAGAGCAGCAACCGCCTGATCGAGAGGCGGCAGCTTGTTGTTCTTGAGGGCGTTAAAGACACCGTTGTGAAGATCCCAGCCGCCGTCGTTGACTTCGATGAACGGCACTCCGGTCTCGACCAGTCGACGAGCCATCAGCAGACCGCGTCCCAGGTTGTTATTACCATACGCTTCGCGTGTCTTGGCGTCTTCCTGCTCGGTCTTGAAGGCTGCCATCTGCTGAGAGGTCAGCAGGTTCTTGGCCTGGACGTAAATGTCTTTGTGAGCTTGTGGCAGCTCACCACGATTCGAACGAATGAAGTTGTCTTCGATCACCCCGAGCATCGACAGACGCTGACCAAGACGATCAGCCGTCATATTGCGCATCTCAGCGTTGCGAATGTTTCCATTCCCATCAACAACGAACGGAGCATGCGACATCCCCAGGAATCCCGCACTCCCGCCACCGCCGCCGATGGAGATGAACGATGGAATTTCCAGGTAAGAACGCTTAGCACCCAGTTCATAGCTGACGACCGAACCAAAGTCCGGGTGCTCAACAGTCGGGTTAGGAACGTAAGCGGTGTGCATGTAATAACGACCACGCGCGTGATCCGCTTCGCGTGTACTCATCGAGCGGACGACACTCATCCGATCCATGACTCCGGCCAGCTTCGGCAGCTGATCAGAAATCTGGAAGTCACCCTTGGTCGCAATCGGCTTGAACTCGCCGCCGTTCTTGGATTCTGGCTTGAGGTCCCACATATCGATCGTCGGAGCACCGCCACCCAGCCAGACCATGATACAGGCCTTCTCGGCCTTTTTGACCTGCTGCACGTTGGCACTCAGGTGCTCCAGGAAGCCCAGCGTCGGAACCGTCAGAGCAGCCCCTGCAGCAACGTGCTGCATAAAGTGACGTCGATCAAGAAGTGGATTGAACATGACGGGAGTTTCCTTTGAAGAAGTGATAGTTCCGAGTGTCTTCGTAGGGTCCGCTGTGCGGACCAATAATGGACGTTCTATTCGAGTAAAGGCCGACGAGACTCAAGCTGGTTCAACAGTCCGTACAGCAGCCCCAACCTTTAGTAAATCAACTGAAACTCGTTGCTGTTAAGCAGCGCCCAGTAGAGATCTTCGTACGCTTCGCGGATCGTGGCTTTGCGGTTCAGAACCGGACGGAGTTGATTCAATTCCGCTCGTGTCGGAGACCGGCTGAGGACTGTCTGATACAGCTCCTGTACCACGTCGTTTGGATCTTTCGCAGCCGCAATGACCTGCTGTAGACGAGTCGCCTGATTCTCCGCGAGGGCACGGTTAATCAGTTCGCCGTTCATCATCATCAGGGCTTGTGGGATCGTTCCGTTGAAGTTCGTCGATTCGTCGTTTTCATCGGTCCCAAAGGTTGTGATGAACTGCTGCAACCAACGCTGACGATCCGCCTGAGCCTGTTCCAAGTTAAGTTCGCCAGCCTGAGCCGGCAGCGTCGCGACGAGCATGGAGTCATAGACCTGCTCTGCCGTCATCGCCTTGACATACATCCGACTGAACAACGGCGACTCTCCCGCAGCGGGGTTATCGATCTCGTTCGAGTTGCTGAACTTGCTTTCGAGTTGATACGACTCACAGCTGACAATCCACGCCATCAACTGTTTGACGTTGTAATTCGACTCCGCGAACTTCGCCGTCAGGAATTCGAGCAACTCAGGATTCGACGGTGGGTTGTGAGGTCCGATGTCATCGACAGGTCGAGTGAATCCATAACCGAAGAAGTGAGCCCACATTCGATTGACGAAGGCCCGGGCCACGTGACGCTCTTCATCTGCTCTCAGCAGCTCACCAAACACCATGCGTCGGTTGACCTTCTCATCAGGCCCGATCTGCTTGCCGAAGTAATTCGGATAAGCGACCTGCATGACCCCGTTGCGTTTTTCAAAGTAGACCGGACCATCGAACTTGCCATTCTGCAGCTCGGAATAGTCGTCCACCTGACGTCCCGAATTGGGATCCAGCTTACGGTGATCAACACGTCGAGCTTCTTTCAGGAAGCTGTTGAATTCCCAGAACTGCGAGTGCTGCCACTCATTGAACGGGTGGTTGTGACACTGAGTGCACTGAACTTGAATCCCCAGGAACAGACGAGTCGTCTTGGCAGTCGCCTGAACGCCCCCATCACGATCCTGCATCTGACTCAGCAGATAGTTGACCGCACCATTCTCATCAAAACGACCCTCTGCAGTTACGAGATCAAACACCATCTCGTTCCAGGGTTTGTTTTTAGCCAGCGATTCACGCAGATACTTCTGCATTCCCTCACGACTGGTCCGGTCGGGCGTTCCCTGACCGATCATCAGATTGGTCCAGACTGTCGTCCAGTTTTTCACATAGTCAGGATGATCCAGCAGACGCAGGACCGCGTGCTGGCGTTTGGCTTTGTCTTTATCAGACGAGAAAGCAGCAATTTCTTGAGATGTCGGAATATGACCATGCACATCAAGTGTGACCCGACGCAGCCACTCACCATCAGCAGCCCGAGCGGATGGCTTGACCTCATTGTCCTCCCAGCCCTGCTTGATCATGCGGTTGATTTCCGCCACGATCTGCTCATCTTCGCCACTCATGCGGACCGACTGGGCAGACAGCGATGACACAGCCATCAAGCTGACAAACATGACAAACGTGATTCGAATCGCGATAGCTCGCATGATTGAGGTCTTCCCAGACAGACACAGATGGGACCGGAACATCAGATGTGATCACTCAGAACACTCTGGCAAAAGTTCTCAGACGGAAAGGAACCGCCGGAACGCCACAAGTCGTTGTGATTGATTATTTTGCCCATAGTTATACCCGCAAAGGCAGGCCGACGTTCGAGAGGATTTCACCGAAAAAATTTCGAAACACCACAATATTCTTCCCCGCCATGTCGAACCGGTCCAGACGTCCCCCGTTTCGACCACCCGCACGTCGTGAAAAATCCCCCCACCCTTGCAGTGCTTAACATTTCTCGAAACAATACGTCCCGCTGATCAGCTCACCGACACATTTCACAAGTGAAGCCAAACCCATGAACTTCCACGACTTAACGCGACAGTTGCAAAAAGACAACGGCTCAAAAATCGTCCTTCTCGTCGCCGACGGCCTCGGCGGCCTGCCGATGACTCCTGGCGGCAAAACTGAACTCGAAACCGCCAAAACTCCCAACCTCGACGCCCTCGCCAAAACCGGCGTTCTCGGCCTTTCGACTCCCGTCATCCCCGGAATTACCCCAGGTTCAGGCCCTGGCCACCTCGGATTGTTTGGCTACGATCCCCTCGAATACAACATCGGCCGCGGCGTTCTCGAAGCCCTCGGCATCGATTTCGAGCTCGGCGATAAAGACGTCGCGATCCGCGGCAACTTTTGCTCCCTCGACGACAAAGGCAACATTTCCGACCGCCGCGCGGGCCGCATTTCGTCCGACATTGCCGCCAAGCTGTGCGAAAAACTCGACAAAATCACGATCCCAGGCGTCGAAGTCTTCGTCCGACACGTCAAAGAATACCGCCTCGTCATCGTCTTCCGTGGCGATGGACTCGAAGGGGATGTCGCGGATACCGACCCACAAAAGACCGGCGTCCCTCCCCTCGAACCACATGCCCGTTCTGCTGGCTCCAAGAAAACCGCCGAAGTCGCGACCGCGTTCCTCAAACAGGCTCGCGAAGTCCTCAAGGGTGATTTCCCTGCCAACTTCCTGACCCTCCGCGGCATCGACTGCAAGCCCGTCATCCCGACCTTCAAGGAAGTCTACGGCGTCCGCCCGGCCGCCATCGCCGTCTACCCGATGTACCGCGGCCTGGCTCGCCTGGTCAGCATGGACATCCTCGACGCCGGCCAGACTCTCGATGATCAGTGTGAACGCCTGAAATCATCGTGGAATGATTACGACTTCTTTTTCATGCACTTCAAGTACACCGACTCGACTGGCGAAGACGGCAACTTCGACGCCAAAGTCAAACGCATCGAAGAACTCGACGCCGCGATCCCGAAGATCATGGCCCTCAAGCCAGACGTCCTCATCGTCACGGGTGACCACAGCACCCCCGCCAAGATGAAGTCGCACAGCTTCCACCCCGTCCCGGTCCTGCTCTCCTCCGACCTGGTCCGCACCGACGCCTGCGAATCCTTCGGCGAAGCCAGCTGCCTCTCCGGCGGCCTCGGCCAGTTCCAGGCCAAATACCTGATGAGCTTCGCCTTAGCCCACGCCGGCCGATTTGAGAAATACGGGGCGTAGGTTTTGGCTAAAAACATCGAACGATAAAGGGAGACAGCCTGTCTCCCTTTTTTATGCGCCTTACTAGGGACCAAACAGCATTTAGTGGGAATACACCGTAATGTCGACCATCTCATCGATCACAATTTTTGACTACGACCAAATCGAAGATCGACAAACTCGACTCATCCCACTGATTCAACATTTTGGTGGGCAGATTGATTTGATGGGAGACATATGTTGTCATCATCCAGACGAAGATGGCAACATGGATTGCTTGCTCATTCCAATCGGAGATCGTGATCCATTTGAGCTGGCGACAGAACTGATCGCACAACGAGGAGTGAATTCATTCGACTTTTATCTCGTGATTGAAGGGATCACTCGTTATTTCACTCTCAGTGCCGATCCAAAGTACTTCTCAATCACAATCAATGCAGAACGAGTCACTATTAATGGTACGCGACATACTGACTTCACCTGGTATCACAAAGTCTTCATCGCAAAATTGACTGACAACTTCATTCGCCCTTATTATATTGAGTACTTTGATGTGCTGGGGTAGACACCAAGCCTTGCAGTGAGATCCAAATGATCTGGAAAGAACGAATCTCCGTCGATCCAAGCATCTGTCATGGGACTGCCTGCATCAAGGGTACGAGAATCATGGTTTCCGTGATTCTCGACAACCTTGCTGAGGGAGTAGCGACTGATCGCATCCTGCAAAACTATCCGACGCTTAAGCTTGAAGATATTCACTCCGCGATCGCCTACGCATCGGAACTGACTCGCGAACGGATAGTGACGTTCGACGAGGTCGCGACATGAAAAGGTAAGTCAGCACACCGCGAGGGCGAGGCTCCGTCCGAGCCGCTGTCCCGCGTTGCACCCTTTGACCAGCGAATAGACATCAAATGGCGTGCATGCGAAATTAGAAAACCGGCGAGGCCAACGCCGTCCAATTCACTGCTATAGTTTCGCAATGCAAAGGAGCGGCTCACACGGAGGTTCGCCCTCCCGCTCCGCAAAAATCACTCCACCGAAAACGCATACACCGTGTGATGCTTGTATGTCTCGCCCGGTTTGAACACGCTCTTGGGAAAGCTCGGCGTGTTGACGGCGTTGGGGTAGTTCTGCGTTTCGAGGCAAAACGCACTCTTCTTGCCGTACGGTTTGCCACCTTTGCCCGCAGGGACGGTCATGCCGTTGGCGGTGTAAAGCTGAATCCCTGGCTGGTCGGTATAACACTCCATCACCCGGCCTGACTTCTGGTCAACAACGCGAGCCGCTAGCACAACGCCCGGGCCTTGGCGGTTGATGACGTAGTTGTGATCGTAGCCGCCGGTCTGAGGCAGTTGCTCGATCCGATCCCCGATCGGCGTCGGCTGGCGGAAATCGAGCGGCGTCCCGGCAACGCTCGCCAGTTCGCCCGTCGGGATCAGCCCTTCGTCGACAGCCGTGAAGCGGTCTGCGTTGATCATCATGACCTGATCGGCGACCGACTTTTCCCCTTCACCCGCGAGGTTGAAGTAGGAGTGATTTGTCAGGTTGATCGGGGTGGCTTTGTCAGTCGTCGCGGTGTAGTCGATCTTGAGTTCGTTCTTCTCGGTCAGCGTGAACGTCACGACGAAGTCAACATTTCCGGGATACCCTTCTTCCCCATCGGGACTCGTGAAGGTGAAACGAACCGCGTTCTCTGCTTCGAGTGGTGTGGCGTTCCAGATGACTTTATCCAGACTTCGCTTGAGACCGCCGTGGAGGGCGTTCTTGCCGTTATTGACTGGGACCTGATACTCAACTCCGTCAATCGTGAACTTGCCGAACGCGATGCGGTTGGCGACTCGCCCCGTGGTGCAGCCGAAGTAGGGGTTGTGTGGGCCTTCAAAGCCAGTGACGTCATCAAAGCCAAGCAGGACGTCGGCTTTCGTTCCATCGCGTCCGGGGACGATGATTTTCGTCAGCGTCGCGCCGCGCGTCATCACGCCGACTTCCATCCCCTGGCTGTTGGTGAGGGTGTACTCGACGACCTTATCGCCATTCTTCGTTACGCCAAAATCCGCACTAACCACGCCCGCGACTCCTGTATCAGAACACACCAAAATGAAGGCAAGGAGACAAATCAGCCGTTTCATGGAAACCTCCGAGCCAGAAGTTTTTTGCGACTCCGGGAGGGCGAACCTCCGTGTGAGCCGCTTCTTTGAATTGCGAAACTGTAACCACGGATAGAACCGCGATGGCCTCGCCTGCCTTTCAAACCCATGCATACCGATCGTCGTCAAACAATCGGTCATTCGCTGCAACACAGGACAGCGGCTCGGACGGAGCCTCACCCTCCCAGTTCATTGATCCTAACGAATCAATATCACATACTGCCAACCATCAAACTCGGATTTTCAAAAAGAAGAACGGACAGAAGTCGCAATAGACCTCTGCCCGTCTCTCTGTGAACTCTGTGTCCTCGGTGGCTAAGTTTCTTTTTCTTAACCTTTGCGAGAAGGCTCGATCAACACCTTCATCAGGCCAGGAGCACCCTTGTAAAGCTTCTCGAACCAGGCAGGGCCTTCTTCGAGAGTCGCCGTTGCGGAGATCAGAGGCTCGACGTTGATTAACCCTCGTGACAGCAGGTCGATACACTCCGGATATTCGCCATTGCAGCCACAGGTTCCCTGCAGGCGGACTTCTCTTGTGACGACCGACTGCAAAGGCAAAGTGACCTCTGGAGAGAGATTCCCCACCAGCGTGACCGTTCCCCCTTTGCGAACGCAGTCGATGGCGGTCTTGATCGTGGGTGCAGCCCCGACTACTTCCGCACAGATATCCGCACCACGTCCGCCGGTCAGTTCCTTGACCTTCGCAGCGACGTCGCATTCCTTCGGATTGAGTCCGACATCCGCACCGAGCAGCTTAGCTGTCTTGAGCTTCTCATTATCGAGATCAACCGCGATGACCTGACTGGCCCCTTTCAGCTTCAACGTCTGGACCACGAGCAGACCAATCATCCCGGCTCCGACAACGACAGCCGTATCGCCGAGAGTCACCGGCGTGACGTTCGCCGCGTGCACAGCGACCGAGACAGGCTCGATCATCGCCGCCTGACGGAAGCTGACAGTCTCAGGAATCTTGTAGACGATCTGCTGAGGCACGCGGATCAGTTCCGCAAAAGCGCCGTGCTGACGATATTCGCCACACGAAACCCCCAGCACCCGTCGGTTGTCACACAGGTTGCGCTGGCCACGCAGGCAGAAGTGACACTTCCCGCAGAAGACCATCGAATCGAACGTGACCCGATCACCCACTCCAAACGAAGTCACTTCGGCACCGATCTTCGAGATGATCCCGGCGGCTTCGTGCCCCATGATCAACGGCGGAATACGTCGTCCCGTGCTGCCGTCGTAGCCGTGGATATCGCTGCCACAGATCCCGCAGGCTTCGACCGCGACAATCACATCCAGCGGCCCACACTCCGGAGACGGGAAGTCCTGAAGGTCAAGTTTCTTGTATTCGTTGAGCACCATCGCGCGCATAAGGTCACCTGTTGAGTTTGGAAATTGGAAATTAGGAATTGGAAATTAGCCGATCCGCTTCGCCAGGCTGTTCCCTCTGGCTAATTTCTAATTTCCAATTACTAATTACTATCTGACGGTTTCGGATCGTGGGCGTTGTTCGCGGTGTGGCCTTCTTTGTAGTGTTCGGCCAGGAAGTCGCGACCAAAGTCCCCTTTGAAGTCTCGCAGGACCGCATGGATGTGATTGTGGTTATTCTGTGAGTTGGCAAACTCGATCAGAAACTCCGAACTCACAATGCGGTAATAATGTTGTTGTCCCAGCTCTGTCCCGCCCGACCACGCAAATCGCAGGCCTTTCCCATCTTCGAGCAGGCCCTTGAATTTCGTCCCCTGAAGAATCTCCGGCTGGAAGCGTCCCAGGTAAACATTGACCAGCGAAAGCAGTTTTTGTTGTTGCTCAGCGGTCAGGTCTTCGAACACCAGACCATGTTGTTCGAAGGTTTCACGCTTGGCGGTTCGCTCATCCGAGGTGATGACTTCATCAACGTTACTGCCAGGGATCATCACCTTCTTCATCTGCTCAGCCGTTAGCGTCTTGACCAGATCCAAGGCAATCCGCTCTTCGCCAACCAGAACTTCCGTCCCCTTCATTGGCCCTTCTTGAATGATGGCCGGGTTAGTGCCGAAGAACGATGGCGTGACCGAGAATTTCTTGCCATCAATGATCGTGACGTTGACCGACAGGTGGTGACCTTCGAAGCGCCAGCCCCAGGTTCCCGTTGCACTCGGCGTCCCGAAGATCGAAACGTAATAACGCTGCGGGTTGCGGATCTCGTTCCCTTTTTCAAGCTCGAACAGGAACTGCTCTAAAGACATGATCGACATCGCCTCCAGGAAGCCGCGGTTCGACAGCGCCGTCGCCGGCAGGGCCTTCGCGAAGTTCTTCTGGTTGGGCTGCATCTGCTCGATCGTCAGCCCCTTGCGAGCAGCTTCCGGCTTGATGAATTTATCGGGCACGAAGTGGAAATCTTCCCGCTCTTCATCGCCGAATTCAAAGACGACCTGCTTACGCTGCTCTTCCGTCAACGACATCAGAAGACGATTGGCCGCCGTCGCCATCAACTCAGCAACCTGTGGAGCCGTCTTGGCAGCAGCGGCTCCATGACCGGGGTGTGCCCACGTCGATGACGTTCCTGCAAAAACCAGACAGGAGATCGCCAGACAGAAGACAGCCAGAGATTTTTTCATCACATTCCTCATCGAGAGCATTCACGAGTGACCAGACAAATCAATTTTCACTCACCCGTTATAAGAAAACTCTCACCTAAACACAAAGCAGATGATTCAACAGTAGGGTGCTGGTGAGACTCCGCGAACCGCACCAATTGTGGAGACAAACGTCGTTTGGCTGATGAACAAACCCTCAAACAAGAAAAAGAAAGAAGTGAACCACAGATAAACACAGATCGACACAGATAAAACATCCAGAAGATGTATCCCATCCCTCTCTATCTGCGTCCACCTGCGTTCATCTGCGGTTCAAATCTCTTCTCTTCATCCGTGTTTCTCCGTGTTCATCCGTGGTTTGGTTTATTCTGTGGTTCAAATAAACGTCTGCACCGTCGGCTTGATCACCATCTCCAGGACATTCGCCCTCGGAGGCAGCTTCGCGATCATAATAACAGCCGCTGCGACATCTTCCGGCTGAACCATCGCAGCACGGGCTTCCGCACTGGGAGGAACTGGTCGACGGTCCAGAATCGCCGTCGCGACTTCGCCCGGGTAAATGGTCGTCACGCGGATACCGTGCTTCTTCTCTTCTTCTGCGACAGCCGTTCCGAGCGCCGAAACAGCAAACTTCGAAGCACAATACGCGACCCCTGCCAGTCCCGCGATCGCGCGCAGCCCGGCAATCGAGGCGACACTGATGATCAACCCGTCTTTCTGCTCCCGCATCCCCGGCAGCACAGCCGCTATGCAGTTGTAGGCTCCGGTGGCATTCGTCGTCAGCACCTTGTCCCAGTCTTCCGGGACCATCTCAGCCATGGACCGCTTGGCGATATTGATCCCGGCGGAGTTGATCAGGATATCGACACCACCCAGGATCTCTTTAGCCCAAATGAAAAACGTCTCGACGCTGGTCCGGTCGGCCACATCGAGCGGGTGATAGCCGACAGTGTGCTCTCCAGAAATCCCCTCAGCGACGACTTTCAGTTTCTCGACTGTTCGACCGCCGATGACCACTTTGCAACCCTCAGCTGCGAGCGCTTTAGCGATCCCCTCGCCAATACCCGACCCGCCACCCGTAATGACCACCCGTTTCCCTGACAGTTCCGACATGACTGATCCGTTTCCTGCTGAGCGTCACGCTATTCAACGTGAGAATGTATGAACTTGAGGATGTATTTCGTCACCTTGATCTATCGTACGTTTCGCGACGCAAATACACAACGATCGCTTGAAACCCTTCCGTTTGCCGTGCGAATCGGTTTTCTGTAAGGTGGCATCAACAAAACGGCACTTTTTTGCGCTCGCTGACAACCACCGGTGACTGATGCTAACTCCCGAATCGACTCCGAACAACCACGCCGTCGAGCCGCCACGCAGCCTCGGACGAATTTTGATGCAGATGGGCCCCGGGCTCATCATCGCGGGCTCGATCGTCGGATCCGGTGAACTCATCTCGACGACCAAAACCGGCGCCCAGTCCGGCGTCACCCTGCTGTGGCTCATTCTCTTCGGCTGCATTATCAAGGTCTTCGCGCAGGTCGAGATCGGTCGACACACGATTCTGACCGGCCAATCTTCCCTCCGCGCCCTGAACAGCGTCCCCGGCAAGATCGGGCCGATCAACTTCATCCTCTGGACCTGGATCGCGATGATGCTCGTCAGCGTCGTTCAGCTCGGCGGGATCGTCGGTGGCGTCGGCCAGTCCCTCGCGATCGCCTGCCCGGTCACTCGGGATTACATCAACGCGATCGCGATCCCCAGCAAGAATGAACTCAAACATTACATCAAGTACCGCGACGCCATCGACACCCAGCACGAATCTTTCACGACACTGGCTGACGAAGATCAGACACGCATTCGTCGAGGCATCGACCGCATCGAACAACAACTCTCGATCGCTGGCTCTCCCGGTGAAGAAGCCCTCAAACAAATGCGAGAAAACGGGAACTGGGCAGACCCTTACACCTATGACGATAAACTCTGGGCTCTGATCATGTCCGTCCTGACATCCTATCTGCTTTACGCCGGGTCCTACTCGCTGCTGCAAAACCTCACGACCGCCTTCGTCTTCACCTTCACACTCGTGACCATCGGCAACGTCGTCGCCTTGCAATTCACCCCCAGCTGGTCAGTCAGTTCCCAACAGATCATCGAAGGCCTCTCCTTCAAACTGCCGCCGAAGACGTCATCCTCCAATCCCCTCAGCACCGCGCTCGATGCCTTCGGCGTCATCGGCGTCGGAGCGGCAGAGCTGATTCAGTACCCTTACTGGTGCTTAGAGAAAGGCTACGCCAAACACGTCGGCTACCGAGACAACAGCGAAGCCTGGGCAACCCGCGCGACCGGCTGGATCAAGATCATGATGCTCGATTCATTTCTCTCGATGATCGTTTACACGATCGCCACCGTCGCGTTCCTGATCCTCGGCGCCTCAGTCTTATACCCCGAAGGTCTCGACCCTGATGGCATGCGAATGGTGAGTACACTCGCCGCCGCCTACCGCCCCATCTTCGGCTTCTACGCCAGCTGGCTGTTCCTGCTGGGAGCCTTCTGCGTCTTGTTCTCAACCTTCCTGGTCGCGAACGCCGGTCATGCCCATACCCTCGCCGACTTCTTCAGCATGCTTGGCTGGCGAAAAGAGACCAGCGAAGAAGCATCGAATCGAAACATCGCCACCTGGGGAGCAGTCTTGCCGATGCTCAACTTCGCGATGTACTGCACCGGCGCCAACCCGGTCCGCGCGATCCTGCTCGCCGGCATGATGCAGGCTCTCCTGCTCCCCATGATCGGCATCGGCACGCTGATGTTCCGCTACTCCAACAAAGACCCCCGCTTCAAACCCGCCCTCTGGTGGGACATCTGCCTGATCCTCTCCGTCCTCTCCTTCATCACAATCGCCAGCTGGACCCTCTACGAAAAAGGCCGCTACCTGCTGAGCCTGCTCGCGTAGGGTCCGCTGTGCGGACCGTAAATCGCGTGAGTGAAAAGTTTGGGAGTGAATTGGTGTTGGTTGGCATTCCATCCTCAATAGATGGTCCGCACAGCGGACCCTACAAAAACTACTCCTGCTCTTTCACCTGAATCTTCAACCCCTGCATCAACTCAATCGTCGGCAGGAACAGTGCAATCGGAAATGGCGACTCACCCGCTAAGCTCGATTGAGCCAGCTTAATATGCCCGGCTCCAATCCCTCCTTGCCCCAGCGTGGCATCGACCGGCAGCCAGCGATCGCCAACCCAGGCTTCCGTCCACATGTGACCTCCAAAGGAATTCAGCGCGTCGACATACACCAGCCCGACACAAACGCGCGATGGAATCTCTTTCACTCGCAATAGCGCCGCCAGCAGAACCGCATGCTCCGTACAATCCCCCTGCAGGGACTTCGCAACTTCCGCAGCCGTCGCGAACGCAGTGCTGAAATCCTTGCGATTGAGACGCTTAAAGACTTCCTTCTCGAGCGCCAGCGCCTTCTCTCCCGGCGTCCCTGTCACATTGATCGCCTTCGCTAGCGCCAAGAGCTGAGGATCTTTCAGTTCCAGGTACAACGAAGACGCCAGGTACTCATCGGGTTTGACCTGATTCAGATCGGTCTCAGGATTGACGGGGAACTTGCCCTCCGCATCGATTTCAATCTGGATGATCCGCTGATCGCCAGATCGCTTTTCAGTGACTTTCTGATACATCCCGCTGGGGATCTCGCTGATACTCGAAGAGGATGGCACGCTTAAAATGTAAGTCGCCTTCGTTGTTTGATGTCCCTTTTCAAGCCGCGGCGTCGGTTTCACCAGCGAGTTCATTCCAATATCAATCATCTTCGGCATGATCTCGGTCAGCGCGATCTCCTTGGTCGTTGCCTGCGTGACCAGGTTCATCCCCATCTGCTGTACTTCACTGCGGACGAATTTATTCTTCGCATCGAGAAACACCTTACTCACCGTTCCCGGCAGCAGACTGCTCTTCTCCAGAATGACGTTATACGTCCTTTCCTTGCCCGCCTTATCCTTAACGACGACCTCCCCCTGCCCGGTATGCGTCACCGTAGCAATCTGACTGTACTCCGCCATGAAGACTTTCATCTGTCGGACATCTCCCTTTTTCAAGGGCTTTGTCTCGAGCAGGTAAGAGGCGTAATCTGCACTCATAAAGTCATCGCTCCAGGGAATCTCTTTCTTCGCCTGCGAGTTCCCTGTTCCTGTTGTGACTTTCATGACTTTCCCGTCGCGCTCTCCGCTGCTGGTGATCGACATGAGAGGCTTGTTATCCATCACGAACTGAAATGATTTCACTTTTCCATCCGCCGACTGCACAGTGACATGGGTCGCATCAATGGCAATCGTCTGTCCGAACCGGCTGACTTCCAGGTGCTCGTTGGACGTAAAGGTTAGCTCACCATCCTGACCGACACTTCGTGCCGATTTGCGATAACCCGCAGGGTTGCCATCAATCAGAATCTGTTCCCACGTCTCTTCGCTCTGAGCGGCGAAGACGCTGGGTTGCAAACAGAAAAAACTACAAACAATCAGACAATGGATTGTAAAAAATCGACTCAAGTTGACGTGACCTGCCCGCATGCTCGCTCCTTCGCCTGACTTCGTGATTCACAATTTTCATTTTCAGGCAGATGCCGCACTCCGTCATTACGACTCATACGACCGTCATCCCCCGCCGTGACTACCAATTGAACGATCAGTCTCGACGACGTTTCCTGCCGCTACAGTTTCTCTGCTTTACCCAACCGTTGCAACCGGACCTCGTCCCTATCAGGACAAGTCATCGCATCTTCCATACGTGGTCTGTTGCACAAACTCGACGTCCCATTTTCTTCGTCGCAATTTTTCTGCTCCGACCACCTCGAAAAACACATGCTATGGTTTTCTCGTTCAACGGAACAAAAACAGCATGGACGGCTCACATCTTCGCTCTCGGACGAGAACGAAGTGGATCGGAGGGAGTCCCAATCATTGAGCCGCACGACGTCGGCCGGGCATGTCTGCCCTTACAAACTCCGCACGTCATACAATACACGTTAGGTCGTCACCAATGGGTTTCTTGCGAAAAACAACCACACACGGCAGCCGCGGCACCTCCCCGGGGACAAGCCACCAAAACGCCTTCGACGCGCTGAACGAAGATCAGATTCAGCGTCACCTGAAGACCGCCCGTTATGGCAGCTTCCTGCTGTCAGATGCCGTTCGGCCGTCCTTCAATCTGGAAGTCGTTCCCAGTGCAGGTTTCCGTCAGGAGATCTACAAAGACAAAGACACCGGTGCCAACATCCCGGTCATCATGGCCGCTCAAACGCGTGAATCGGTCATGGACCTGTTCATCGACCTGCTCGAACCACTCGGCGATGAAGTCGATGTCGTCCTCGAGACCAGCCACAACCAGAACGGCGATAAGCACGAAGACCTCCACCGCGAGTCCATCGACCTCCCGGTCCTCCGTAGCATCCTGTACGACTACGAAGACCTGCTCGTCAATGATGGCTGCACCGGCATCGCCGTCCTCAATCCGCACATCCCTCTCGAAGTCCAGTTCGATGAGCACAAGCTGATCATCATGTACGGCGAAGAGACCGACGCCTTCGTCGACATCCTCGAATCTTACAACGTCCAGAAACGCGAAAGCATCCGCTTCATCACGGAAGCCGAACACGTTCACTCGACCAGCGAAGAATACATCCGTCGCTTCGAAGAACTCAAATACCACCTCGGCATTGAACGATAGTCTGGTAGTGGCACAGGCATTCCTGCCTGTGAGTTCAACTGGACAGACAGGAATGCCTGTCCCACTGTTCCAGATTTTGAATCCAGAGATCGATCGGAGTCGAGCAAACAGTGAGGAACACCGTTTGCTCTTCTTCCTAGCGCCTAGTGCCCAACGCCTAGCGCCTTCCCCTTAGACGACCCTTCTCCCCAAGAGGTCTCTTCTCCATGAAAACGTTTTTTCAAGCCATTGTGCTTTTGCTGCTGTCTGCGCCCGCATGCGCATGGGTCATCGAGCATCAACAGGAACTGCTGACGTACTCAGCCGCAACATACGACTGGTACAAGACACAGGCAGCCAGCCTGGCGCCAACGCCTGTCCCCTCCGACGGGACATGGTCGAGCACACCAGCCACTTCATTAGAAGGCCCGATCGCCTCAACCAGCGCCCCGCCATTCTCTGGCCTCTCGCTCGGTTCGCCCGCACTCTGGGAAACGCCCGCCCTCTCGCCGACACCTGCCACAACTGCTCCGTCGGAATCAAACACTCCCTCATCCACACTGGGCAATCCCGCAACATGGGGTGAAAGCGATTCGTCTGCCCCCGCAGCCGATGCTCCGATCGCCAGCGCGGACAGCCCTGTGTTTCCATTTGATCCGGAAGTGATTGAACGCGCCGTCGAACAAGCCCAGAACCTGATCGCACAAGCCGGTTCATCGTATGCACCGCCCGCATCAAACATCATCTCGACGACTTCAGGCAGCACGCCAATCTTCGAAACGAGTATGCAGACCGGCAGCGATGCCACCGTTCGATGGTATCGAGGCCCTCAGACCACAGACAAGCAGAGCTTCGAATATGCTCTCGTCGGCAAAGGCAACTTCAAAGTCATGATCCTGGGAAGCCTCTACGGTGATGAAACTTCATCAGCCCTCTTCATGGACCGCCTGTTGTTCAACCTCAACAAGAACATCAAGCCCGAGCAGGATCTCCAGGTTCTCCTGATCCGCTCTGGCAATCCAGATGGATTGAAGTTCGCCCGCGCGACCAACGCGGCCAATGTCCTGCTCGATCAGAACTTCATCCCTGCTCCACAACTCGCAGCCGGCCAGCAAGTCGTCGCCAAACCAGCCAACCAACCAGAAACAGTCATCCTCACTCGTTACATCTCTGAGTTCAAACCAAGCCGGGTTCTTCATCTTCGGACCACCCGCAACAACCGCGGGATGATCGAATACGGCACTCACGACGAATCCATCGCTGCTCTGGTCTCTCAGCAAAGTGACTATGTCATCGAAAGCCTGGAAGGCAAAGTCCCCGCCAACTCACTGGCTGCGCACGTCCTGTCTGATAAATCGCGCTCCTACGTCAACGTCTACCTCCCACTGGGCAACCACAACGTCGACGATGCCTGGATGCAACACCGACAGATGATCCTCAACTCCCTCAAACCACAAAAACTGGACGGCCTCTCCATTCTCAAGCAGAAACTTCAACAACAGGCCCCCTCACAAAGCCCCGTCAACCTGATGAAGCCAGAAGGAATTCCAGTCTCCAACGAAAACCTGCCCGGACAAGACCCCAATAAAGTCGTCCCCTTCGGCGTCAGCTTCGGCAAAGAACCAATGGATCCCTTGAGCACGAAAGGCAGCGTCGAACTCCTCCCGTCACCAGCCGAGTTCAAAGACTCGACCGTCGACCCACGCAACATCGGCTACTTCGAACTCCCGCCCCCTCCAGGCGCTCAATAACATTCAGCCACGTAGGGTCCGCTGTGCGGACCATCAATCGACTTTCTACCGTGACTGTGTGCATAGGCCTTATTAACGCCTGTATTGTTCTTCTGTCTCCACCGCAAACACGGTCTTCACAGCGGCCCATCCAGCCTGCATCGAATTCCACACCGCGCATAAAAAAAGAAAACGGCGTGGAGACCACGGCCGTTTTCTTGTGTGTTTTCGTTGCACCGAGGCTTGCCCCGTCGCAGCGATCCCTGAGGACTCCCGAAAGAGCCAGGCAGGAACTACTTAGCTGCTTTTTTAGGAGCGGCCTTCTTTGGAGCTGCGGCCTTTTTAGGAGCTGCTGCTTTCTTAGGGGCTGCTGCCTTCTTTGGAGCTGCGGCCTTCTTAGGGGCTGCTGCTTTTTTAGGGGCTGCTTTCTTTGGTGCTGGTGCTTTCTTGGCCACGTAAATTCCTCCTTACGAAATGCCTTTGTGAAACCACCTGCCGTAGCTACCGGGCTAAATCAGCAAGTTGTTCACAATGAAAAAAAATTGGGATCATCAACCTTGAAGACCCCTGAATCCCAAAAGTACCGAACTGTTTTGAACCTCACTCGAGAACAACCAGATTGACTTCAGGCATGCTGTGATTTCTACAGCTTGCAGTCGTCAAAATTTTTGTGTCGGTGTGAAGTCTCCGCAGTACGTGATTTGAATTTGCAGAATCCTAAAGCTTTCAAGGAATAACGCAAGACATTTATCAACTCAAAATCATGACCATGACTTGGCATGATGCTTCGAGAGCCCCTTTTTTACCGCCCCAAATCAGCCTGCTTCAATCGCGCTCGTGCACGCCTGCGATCAAACATGGAAGTCATCATCAGACCACTCAGAGTTTCTCCATATCGTATCGATAAGTTTCGCTACGATAGCGATGTTGCCCGATAGCTCATTTGCTCGTGATCATCGTAGTGATCATGACGAGAAGCCATGAAAAATTTTTGACAATTTTTCATTTTCTTTTTCATTCTCATCCTCAATGTCCACTTCAATGAGCCATCAACAGGCTCAGACAACATCATCTCATCATGCAAACGTGATCATGATCACGTCTCTTCATCGCCATCATCACATCATCATGACCTCGGCATGACATCCCCAGACGTTCCTGAGCACCTCTGATCGCGCGCGTTCAACAATCACTTCCGCGCACGCTCATCAATCATGACGTTCTCTCGTCGAACGAACTCAGCACGACCTCACACCTGCTCAAACACCTCTTTCATGTGCGCCAGACTCAGCCGCGCCACCTCTTCACTGCTCGGCTCATAACGAAACACTTCTAACGACAGCCAGCCTGCATAATTCGTCTCCTTTAATGCCTTCACCACCGGCTTGAAGTCCGTTTCGCCCATCCCCGGCCCCAGAAGATTACTGTCATTCAGATGGAAGTGCGATGTGTAACGCGCGAACTGATGAATCAGATCGACAAGTCCTGTTGGTTCATCCAACATCGCCTTGATGTCCTGATGCAGCGCGACGTTCGGATGGCCAATACGCTCAATCATCTCAACGGCTTCCGCGCAGGTGTTGCAGAAGTTCGTCTCTTTGCGACCAAGAGGCTCAATGCACAACGTCACATGACGCGCCTCAAGATCACTCGTAATAGAGGAGAGAATGCCGCAGGCGTTCTCGAACGCCTGTTCGCGCGTCATTCCTTCTTCGATATTGCGCTGCAGCGGAGACCCGAGCACCATGATCGTTCCCCCGAGGTCACCACACAGATGCACCAGCCCTCTTAAATACTCAGCCGTCTTTGTTCGCGTTGCTTCATCAGCAGTCGTCAGATGGTAACCCGTCGTCTTCGCCAGCAACCAATGCAGACCAATGATCGTCAGACCATGCTCGCTGGCGACCTCCTTCATGCGACGTCGCTCTTCTGCAGAGAGTTCTGTCGGCGCACCACCCAGAGTAAACGGCGCCACTTCGATCCCCTGGTAACCCAGTTTCGCAATCATCTGACATTGCTCATCCCAGCTCAGGCCTTCAAACATTTCCTGGCAGATCGCCATCCGTTGTTCCATGGTCGTCATCTCGGTCTCCGCATCGTGGTCTCGGTGGAATGTCAAACTTTAACGATTAGCTCAACTGGCGATTCTGCAGCTACTGCCCAGGCAACGCTGAGTTTACCCGATAGGCTTCGCAGAGAAACTCTGAGCATGGTAATGGCTGTGACCGTTTTTTCGAGCGATCAGACCCCTTCCAGGTGCACACATCATCAATCCGCTCAGGACAAGCGTCGATATTTTCGATGCAGATCCCTCGTGCCTGCCGATCTTATGTGGAACACAGCTTGATTCAGACCTGTCTGACGTCAAACCGTTCCGGTTGTTCTGGTCATTACGACTACACAATCCGCGAAGTTTGAGTTGTCCAGGAATCCTCAAAAGGCTGTGACGGATCTTCAGAGGCACCGTCATTGACGACGAAAGCAGTAGATGTGTGCACCCGCATCTGTTGCCCAATTTAAATTTCATAAGCGAGACGTGAAATGAAACGCGCCACCTTCATCCTTAGCTTCGCTGCATTGTGCCTGGTCATGGGCCAAATGCAGCAGGCGATGGCTGGCTACTGTGGAGCCGCCAGCTACCAATACTGTCCCGAAGAGCAATGCGCTCTCAACGGCGACTACATCCAAGCCGTCAGCCACAGCACTGACTGCTACAAAGTGGTGAAAAAGACCGTCTGGGAAAACCAGGAATTCACCTGCTACAAAACCGTCCAGGACACCATCTGCGAGCAAGTCCCCGTCACCTGCCGCAAGCAGATCTACACGACCTGCTACCGCACCGAGAACTACACGACCTGCCGTCCGGTCTACAAGACCTGCTATCGTGAAGTTTGCAACACCGTACGCCGCCCGGTCTACAAGACCTGCTACCGCACGGTGACCTGCAAGGTCATGCAACCGGTTTACAAGACCTGCTACCGCACGGTCTGCTACACCGTCAACAAGCCGATCTACAACACCTGCTACAAGGACGTCTGCTACACAACATGCCGACCTGTGTACAACACCTGCTACAAGCAAGTCTGCTGCACCGGTTACAAAACCGTCTCCAAGACCTGCTACAAGAACGTCACCTACACGACCTGCAAACCAGTCACCGATGTCCGCTACGAAAAAGTCGACTGCGGCACCTGGAAGACAGTTCAAGAGTACGTTCCTGGTCCTATCATCACCCGCGTCATCGAAGATCCATGTGATCCAACCTGTGCCGCTCCTTGCGTTGACGAATGTGCTGACGGCGTCGCGGCCAACAGCGATCCTTCTGTCAACTGCCACACGACCACCAACTGCCGACGCGTTGAAAAAGTTCAATGCCCAGGCAAGATGGTCTGCCGCAAAGTGTGGTGCCCACAACAGATCACTCGCAAGATCTGCTGCACCAAAATGGTTCCTGAATGCCGCACGATGTCAGTTCCTTACACCGTCTGCGAACAAGTTCCTTACAGCTACACCAAGTCGGTTCCTTACACCACCTGCAAGATGGTCAAAGAATGCCACAGCCGTCGCGTTCCTTACACCACCTGCAAGATGGTCACCGAATGCTGCAAGCGACAAGTTCCTTACACTGTCTGCAACATGACCAGCCGCTGCGTCACCCGTCAGGTTCCTTACACCACCTGCAGCTACACCTGCGAAACGATCCGACGTCAGGTTCCTTACACCACTTGCACCATGGTCAAAGAATGCCGAACCCGCCAGGTTCCATTCACGACCTGCAAGACGGTCTGTGAAACCCACATGGAAAACCGCACACGCGTCGTCTGCCGCACGGTTGCCTGCAAAGAAACCCGCTGCGTTCCTAAGACCGTTTGCGTCAAAGTTCCAATTGACCCATGCTGCGAAATCGCTGATCCAAGCTGTGCAGTCCCGACCTGTGCTGCACCAGCAGGTTGTGGCGACACTTGCATCAAGTAGTCCCGCACCCAGCCGTCACTCATGACGAGTGATCCTCAGTGATACCGACGTCTCGCACTCCGAAGCCAGCTCCACACTGGCTTCGGAGTTTTTTTATGCGCGCCCATTGAAGCAAGGAGAAGACTGGAACGCAGAGGCAACAGAGTAAAGCAGAGGTCGCAGAGTCTCAGATAGCCCACGTTTATACGTCGTAACTCAACATTAGCACTGGTTCCTCACCCACTTCTATCCGTCGATAGTTGACGAATGCTACCAGCTCGACCAATGCTTCGAAGACATCCTGACATCTTGCCTTCAATTCACGCGCATCGCCCAGGTGAAGACAAATTCCACCCGGCTCAGCGACACCACACATCCCAGTCTCAGGCTCTCCTGCATCTGTTAAGCAGTCGATTAAAGCATCCATATTCTTACCGTAAAAATCCGGGAGCTTAAGAGCTCTCAACATCACATCGTGAAACGATTCCCAGTTGGTGATCTCTGAAGTTGGTACCGAAATGATTTTCACAGAAGGATACTTCCTGTTTGTAGGCATTCTTAACGAATTCGGACCAATTCCGCATTAAAAACTCAAGGCTCTTCAAGTGACTGACTTCTGCTAAATCTCGCGAAAACACAATCCTTTTAATCTCGTCTTCCGGTCGACCGCATTTTATCTCCTCTTAAAACTCCACGCCCTCTGCCCCCCTCCGCGACCTCTGCGTTCCAGTCTCCTCCTCTTCATCAACCGAAATCAACACCCATCCGAGATTTCAAACTGACTGTTTGAGATCTGCAAGGCTTTTGAAGCGTGTGCACGGTGGTCGGAGGTGATATAATTGGAACGTGATTTGATCAAAATTGACTTCCAAAATCGACGTAAGTAGTTATACCACCAATGCCTCGCATCCAGACACACTCCACCACGATCCTCGCCCTGCGTCACAACGGCGAAACCGCTATCGCCGGCGATGGTCAGGTCACCTACGGCCAGAACATCCTCAAATCGGACACCTGCAAGATCCGCAAGATCCTTGACGGGAAGGCGCTCGTCGGATTCGCAGGTTCGACCGCCGACGCCTTCGCCCTGCTTGAACGCTTCGAAGCCAAAGCCAAAGACTATCCCGGCAACATACCCCGTGCCGCAACCGAACTGGCCCGCGACTGGCGAACCGATCGCGCGCTGCGTCGCCTGGAAGCCATGATGATCGTCGTCTCACCTGAACACCTCTTATTAATGACAGGGCAGGGGGACGTCGTCTCCCCCACCGACGGCATCATCGGCATCGGCTCAGGAGGCACCCTCGCCATCGCCGCCGCCAGGGCACTCGTTCGCAATACGAGCCTGTCTGCCAAAGAAATCGCCGTCCAGGCCCTCAACATTGCCTCCGAGATTGACGTCTACACCAACAACAACATCATCGTGGAAGTCATTCCCAACAAGGCCTGAAGCAATTTGACACAGAGGGCACAGAGATCACAGAGGCGTAGAATGAACCGGAAAAGTCTTCTCTGATCTCGGTGCCCTCTGTGCTCTCTGTGTCTAAACTTCTCTGATATACGAATTACGACCTCATGACTGATTCACTCCCCCAGCCCGATTCCCTCACTCCCCGTGAGATTGTCGCTCGACTCGATGCGAACATCATTGGCCAGCACGATGCCAAACGCGCCGTCGCGATCGCACTGCGCAATCGATATCGCTGGAACCAGCTTCCTGAGACCATCCGACGCGAAGTGACCCCGAAGAACATCATCATGATTGGCCCGACAGGCGTCGGCAAAACCGAAATCACTCGACGCCTCGCCTCACTGATGGGAGCGCCGTTCATCAAGGTCGAAGCCACCAAATACACCGAAGTCGGCTATTACGGTCGCGACGTCGAAAGCATGGTGCGCGATCTCGTCGAAGCCTCTGCCAACCTGCTCAGAACCCGCAAGCGAGACCAGTTCAAAACGCAAGCAGAAGCCGCCGTCGAAGAACGACTCCTCGATCTGCTCCTGCCAGACATTCATGCCAAAAAACCCGGCTTTGGCTTCCCGTCCTCCGAAGGAGACGTCCCTGAAGAGGATCACCCCGAGCAGAAGCATTCTCGCAATCGTGAGAAGTTCCGCGAGATGCTGCGGGAAGGAAAACTCGAAGATCGCAAAGTCGAATTGAGCGTCAAGCAGAAAGCCCCGAATGTCCAGGTCCTCTCGAACATGGGCATGGAAAACATGGAGAACGAACTCCAGGGGATGTTTGAAAAAATCATGCCACGCGGGTCCAAGCGTCGTGAGATCAAGATCGCCCAGGCTCGCGATATTCTGCTCGAAGAAGAAATCGAACATCTGTTAGACAAAGATTCGCTCTACGAAGAGGCAATTCGTCTCGCAGAAGACTCCGGCATCATCTTCATCGACGAGATCGACAAGATCTGTGCTTCCGATGAAGGGACCAAATCAGCCGATGTGTCACGACAAGGCGTTCAGCGCGATCTACTGCCAATCGTGGAAGGGACGACTGTCCAGTCGAAGCATGGCCCGATCCGCACAGAGAATATCCTGTTCATCGCGGCTGGTGCCTTTCACCGTGCCCGCCCATCCGACCTCATGCCAGAGCTTCAAGGACGGTTTCCGATTCGTGTCGAATTAAATGCCCTGACACGCGAAGACTTCCGTCGCATTCTGACCGAACCCTCGATGTCGTTGACGCGTCAGTACCAGGAACTCCTGAAAGTGGATGGCGTCGAGATCGATTTCACTCACGACGGCCTGGAACTGATCGCGGACCTCGCGTTCGACTTCAATCAGTCCAGCCAGAACATCGGCGCCCGAAGACTCCACACCGTCCTCGAACGCCTCCTTGAAGACATCAGCTTCGAAGCCCCCGAATCCGAACAAAAACAAGTCACCGTCGACGGCCAGTACGTCAACGAAAAACTCAAACCTCTGATGGCCAAAGACGACCTGAGTAAATTCATCCTTTAAACAATCAAGAAGAATTAGCCACAGAGGGCACCGAGATGACCGAGGAGCAGAGAGTCAGATAACGAAAGACCTCTTCTGACATCTCGGTGACCTCTGTGTTCTCTGTGGCAAATATTCTCCTTCACTTTGTCGAATGACATCCCATGCCAACACCATCCACTCTCGAAAAAGCCTCGATGAACGTCCCGGACCTGCAGGGCTGTTTCGGCCCGTATGGTCGTCGGTTTGTGCCCGAGACACTGATGTATGCTCTCGATGAACTGGCAGCCGAGTATGCCCGCGCGAAAGCAGACCCGAAGTTCCAGGCGGAACTCGACCATCTGCTCAAGACATTCGTCGGGCGGGCCAACCCGCTCTACTTCGCAGAACGCCTGACCAATCACTGCGGCGGGGCTCAGATTTATCTCAAGCGTGAAGACCTCAATCACACCGGGGCTCACAAAATCAACAACACCATGGGGCAAGCCCTCCTGACCTTGCGAATGGGCAAGAAGCGGGTTATCGCCGAAACCGGTGCCGGTCAGCACGGGGTCGCCACCGCCGTCGCCTGTGCCCGCTTCGGTCTCGATTGCGTCGTCTACATGGGAGCAGAAGACGTCCGTCGACAGAAACAAAACGTCTTCAACATGCGAACCATGGGGGCCGAAGTCCGCCCGGTTCATAGTGGTTCAAAAACACTGCGAGACGCCGTCAACGAAGCCATGCGGGACTGGATGGGCTCGGTCAACGACACGCACTATATCATCGGCTCGGTCATCGGACCTCACCCCTTCCCGATGATCGTGCGGGACTTCCAGTCCGTCATTGGGAAAGAAGCCCGAGCGCAGTCGCTGGAAACATTCGGACGCCTCCCCGATGAAGTCATTGCCTGCGTCGGCGGCGGGTCGAACGCAGCCGGCATGTTCTACCCATTTGTCGGTGACGAATCGGTGAAACTCGTCGGCGTCGAAGCGGGCGGCCGCAATTCGCAGCCAGGCCAGCATGCCAGCCCCTTGACCTTCGGCAAGCCGGGCGTTCTCCACGGCACCTTCAGCTATGTCCTCCAAGACGACGACGGCCAGACCATGGACGTCCACTCGGTCTCCGCAGGTCTCGATTACCCCGGCGTCGGCCCCGAACACTCGTACTGGAAAGACACCGGCCGAGTCGAGTACACCGCTGCGACCGACGACGAAGCCATCGAAGCCTTCGGCAAGTTCGCCCGCCTGGAAGGAATCCTCCCCGCCCTCGAATCATCACACGCCCTGGCCCACGTCATGCAGGTCGCCGGCTCGAAGCCAAAGGACCATATCATCGTCGTGTGCCTGTCAGGCCGGGGAGATAAAGATGTCGCAGAAGTCGCGAGATTGATGGGCAAGGAGATTTGAATCCACTCCCTTGAATCCTGATATCATTGGAGCATAATGGCCGAAGAACTCTTTTGTTCACTTGAGGCCAAACTTGTCCAATCACTCATTCATTGCGTATATCGACGAGGCAGGAGACGAAGGATTCAACTTCTCCAGTAAGAATTCAACTGGTGGCGGCTCGTCTGAATGGTTGGTTTTGGCTGCTGCTGTCTTCGTTCGATCAACTGAAAACGAAGACGTTAAGGTTATTGAGAAGGTCAAAGAGTTAATTGGAGTCAAGCCCCAACATTGTCTGCATTTTCGCAACATACGTTCTCACGAGAAAAAGAAAGCCTGCTGCCAACTTATCGGGAAAGCAAAGCTGAGAAGTGTCTGCGTCGCAGCACATAAGCCGTCCATTTCAACGAGTTACTTCAAGGAGAAATCCAAGCTTTACTTCCACATGACTCGATTTCTCTTGGAGCGAGTTTCATGGCTTTGTCGAGATCGTTACTCTTTAGTTGATCCGTATCCAATTGAAGGGAATGGACGAGTCGCATTGATCTTCGATAATCGGACAAACCTGTCCTATTCCGAGTTACACTCGTATCTTGAACACCTTAGAGAATCAGGTACGCAGAGCATTGACTGGAACACTTTGGACACATCCCTGATGGAAACTTACACAACACAACAACGAAAGGGATTGCAGGTCGCCGACGTTTTGGCATCGTCGACTTTTCGTGCACTGGAACGAGTTCTTTCGGTAATACCGAAATCTCATACCTCAAATGTATCGACCAGCGATTCTATCGAGATTTCCAATCAAACCGACTCTTGGGATATGGCATTAAGTTTCATACATCAGAGTCGTATGAACTTGGAAAGCACATTTTCGAGTTCATCCAATAAAAAAACAGGCCCCCAGCACAACGATCCCACCTTTCGGCTGCCGCTCAGAGAGCGACGTTGTGTTTACCTGGCGCATGCCTGTTGACAACATTATCGTACTTTCTACGACGATAGACAACCACAAAACATCCACTTTTGTACAGATTTCGCCAAGTGAAAAATAACACCAAGATTTCCACCTCGCTCGCTGCCCGTCGCACCCAAGGCCATATGGCGTTTATGCCGTTCATCACCGCGGGTGATCCGGATCTGGCAACGACCAAAGCTGTCATCGAACTGCTCGCCGAATCCGGCGCGGACATGATCGAGCTCGGCTTCCCGTACAGCGATCCGATCGCAGACGGCCCGGTGATCCAGGCCTCTTACCAGCGGGCGCTGGATCGCAAGGTGAAAGTGGGCGAAATCCTTTCGATGGTCAAGTCGCTCGATCATACGAAGATGCCCCCGATTGTCGGGATGGTGTCCTTCGCGATCATCTTTCGCTATGGCGCGGATCGATTCTTGTCGGAATGCAAAGAGTCCGGCCTGGCTGGCCTGATCGTGCCCGACCTCCCCTCGGAAGAAGCAGAAGACTTCGCCGCGTTGACCGCAAAACATGGCCTCGATCTAGTCCAGCTACTCGCGCCGACCACCAGCTGGGAACGGACCCAGCAGATCGTTCAACATTCGACCGGCTTCGTCTACTGCATCGCCATCGCAGGGACGACCGGCGAACGTCGCGACGTCGCGGGGGAACTGATCGAACAGCTGAAGAAAGTCAAAACCATCACCGACACCCCGTTGTGCGTCGGCTTCGGAATCAGCCAGCCTGAACACGTCGACCCACTGCGAAAAATCGCCGACGGAGTGATCGTCGGGTCCGCGATCGTCCGCCAGTTCGAAAAGTTCGGCACGACAGACGCGGAGAAGACGAACGCGCTCGCAGGCCTCAAAGAGTATGCGGTTGCGATGGCAAAGGCAGCTCATCGCAGCTAAGAATTACGGTAGCCTCAGCGGTTCTCGGTCGATGAAGTCCTGGCCGGGACTGCGGACGTAGAGGATAGCAACGAGACTTTCTTCGACAGCGAAAACAATACGGTATCGCTTGCCTTTGCGTGTTTTGAAAAAAGCCTCTCGGTACTGGACCAAGATACGTTCGCGTTCTGGTATAAGTCCAAACTGGAAGGGATTTAATTCAATGCGTCCCAAGACTTCATCAAACGCCGTTGCCCATGCTTTTCCACCAACAGGACTTTGATTGCAGATGTATGTCAGCAATTCGCCGTAGTCTTTTAATGCATCGTCAGCGATCTTAACGTGGTACTTCATTCGTTGATCGAAATACCAAATTCTGCATTGATCTTCTGAATCGCTTCTCGAGCGTCTTGTGCTTCCCCTCGCTGTACTGCACGCCAGCGTTCGTTGAGCATGTCGACAAACTGTTCGTCGTTGAGTGTTGCACGCCATCCTTCCATCAGATCTTCGACCGTCGATTCCTCATCAGGATGACGCTCAATCTGCGTAGACGCGTATTGATAAAAGCTATCGAGTTGTTCGCGGACTGTCATCGTTTACCTCCACCTTGAAATTCTATCGCCATTCTTCACTCTCCGCCAAGTCCTTCTCGCCAACAAAAAAAGGCACGAACATCTCTGCCCGTGCCTTGTCTGTTTTTATAATCCTGTCGCATTACGTCGCCAGCAGCCCGTCAATCATCATGATCGCCGCAGGGCCGACGAGCACCACGAAGATCCCTGGGAAGATGAAAAGAACCAGCGGGAAGATCATTTTCACAGCTGTCTGGGCCGCCTTTTCTTCCGCCATCTGCATCCGCTTGATTCGCATTGAATCAGACTGAACCCGAAGAGCCTGTGCGACCGAGGAGCCGAACTTATCGGCCTGGATCAGAATCGCCGCCAGAGCACGCATGTCATCGACCCCCGTGCGAACCCCCAGGTCGTGGAGGACTTCGCGTCGCTGACGTCCCATTTGTGTCTGAAAAAGCGACATATTGAGCTCGGAACAAAGTTCCGGGTGGGTGTCGATCAGTTCTTCAGAAACCCGTCGCATCCCCTGGTCGAGACCAAGGCCAGCTTCGACACAGACGACCAGCAGGTCGAGTGCATCTGGCATCGACAGGAAAATCTTCTCCTGGCGTGTTCGCTTGATGAACCACAATCCGATCTCCGGAATATAGAATCCCAGCCCGCCGCCGATGACGATCGCGAACAGGCCACTCTGGGTCATCCCATAGTTGGGAATGCCATATCCTGCCCCTAACAGCAACCCGCCCAGAAGTGCAACGAACTTGATCGCCAGATAAATGGTGATCGCATTCGGCGAATGGAAACCGGCGTTTGAAAGGCGGATCCTCAACTCGCTTTGCTCGATCTCTGTCTTCGGCTGGAGTGCTTTCGACAACGTCGGAGCAGCCTTCTGAAAGACCGTCTGCTCTTCCTTCTTGCCCCCTTTGCGCGACAGAGGATTCTTGAGTTCCTCCAGACGCTGAGAGGTTCGCTTACTCTTGTCATTCATGAGACTCGCAACCACGATCACGATGGACGTGATGGATGCGAAGATCAGATACGGTAGGAGTTGTTCGAGGTTCATATGCAAAGCTTACGTAGTAGGGCTGGGGGCTGGGGAAAACAAGAAGACTCGAAGGCGTACTCAGATCTTGATCTGGATGATCTTGTTGATCGTGACGGCACCTAAAACTTGAAGTACAGCCGCGACCGCAATCATCTTGCGTCCCAACGGTTCGGTGAATAGAAGCATGACGTACTCCTGGTTGAGGTAGTAGACAGCAAAGAACAGTGCAATCGGCAGCGCCATCAGCACGATCCCCGAAATACGACCTTCCCCGGTCAGAGCTTGAACCTGGCCCATGATGCGGAAGCGTTCGCGGATGATGTGTCCGATCTTGTCGAGAATTTCTGCAAGGTCGCCCCCCGACTGTCGTTGAATCGCGACCGCGGTCACGAAGAACTTGAAGTCGAGGTTCGGGACACGTTTGAAGATACTCTTCAATGCTTTATCGAGAGGCACGCCCAGGTTCTGCTCTTCGTAGGCCTTGCGGAATTCGGTGGAAATCGGCTCTGGCATTTCTTCGACAACGACGTGAAGTCCGGAGGCCAGTGAGTGCCCGGAACGCAGAGCTCGAGCCACGAGTTCAAGGGCATCGGGAAGTTGCTTGGCAAATTTCTTGAAGCGTGATTTACGACGGAACAACAGCCAGAAGAGTGGCAGTACCCCCGTCAGTAACGCAGCAACCGGATACAGCGGAACTGGTGCATGAGCAACAGCCGCAACACCGACACCAACGGTCGCAGCGACAATAGAAATCGCGACGAACGTTTCAAAGCTGATTGGAGAATCCGACTGCTCCATCAGGAGCGCCATATTGCCAAAGCGTTTGGAAAAGCCGGCAAACATACTGGTGATGCCGGACATCCCCTCTTCGACGAGTTCACGCTTGGTGACCCCGCCGTTTTGCTCGCCCGCGACAGTCTTCCCGCCGGTGATCGATTGAAGTCGATCCTCGACTTTGGTAGTCCCGAAATCCTGCAGCATGAATGCAACTGCGCCAACTGTCGCAGCAACAGCCAGGAAGGCAACGATTGAAATGAGAAGCGGATCCATGTCGGTCTTCCAGAGTTGGTCAGGGGCAGCCTGACGTCGTCTTGTGTTTCTAAATCAAAGCAGATTCGCTCCCTTTCGGTCGCGGCTCTGACGGAAGTTATTTTGATTAGTATCCGAGGACGCGGGCGGCGAAGAGGTTGTTGGGCAGTTTCACGCCAGCCCCTTCGAGTCGTCCCATACACGCTGGACGGACGCCGGTCGATTCGAAGTGGCCGTAGGCTCGGCCGTCTTCGTCGATGCCATCCTGCACGAACAGGAAAATGTCCTGCATGATGACCGTGTCCTGCTCCATATTGAGAACTTCGGTAATGTGTGTGATCTTACGAGGTCCACCCTGCAGTCGGTTCGCCTGAATGATGATGTCGACCGCTGCACAGAACTGCTGGCGGACTGCTTTCAACGGAAGTTCAATACCGCCCATCGAAATCATCGTCTCAATACGAGAGACCGCATCGCGAGGTGAGTTGGCGTGAACGGTCGTCATCGAGCCTTCGTGACCGGTGTTCATCGCCTGAAGCATGTCGAGCGTTTCTGCTCCCCGACATTCCCCGATGATGACGCGGTCAGGACGCATCCGCAGGCTGTTCTTGACGAGATCCGTCGCAGAGATCCGGCCTTTCCCCTCGATGTTGGCAGGACGAGTTTCCAGACGCAGGACGTGATCCTGTTGCAGCTGAAGTTCAGCCGCGTCTTCGATCGTCACGACTCGGTGGTCATGTTGAATGAAGCTCGACAGCGTATTGAGCAGCGTCGTCTTACCGGAACCCGTACCACCCGAGATGATCATGTTGAGACGGGCTTTCATCGCCCCTTCCAGGAACATCACCATCTCCGGCGTGAACGCACCAAATCGCAGCAGGTCTTCCAGGGCGAGCGGGCGCGATCCGAATTTACGAATTGTCAATGACGGTCCATCCAAAGCCAGCGGCGGGATGATCGCGTTCAAACGCGAACCATCCGGCAGTCGGGCATCGACCATCGGGTTGGTTTCATCCACGCGACGACCAACTTTCGAGACGATCCGATCGAGGATCTGCAGCAGGTGATCGTTATCGCGGAATGTGACTGGTGAGCGTTGGATACGTCCGTTCTTTTCAACGAAGACGTTCTTGGGCCCGTTGATCATGATGTCCGCGACGCCCTCTTCTTTCATGAGGATTTCCAGCGGACCGAAGCCGAACGTCTCATCGAGAACTTCTTCGATCAGTCGTTCACGTTCGCTGCGGTTGAGCAGCGGGTTTTCGGTATCGCACAAGTGCTCAATGACTAGGCGAATCTCGCGTCGAAGAATATCTCCTTCGAGATCCCCCAGGCGGGTCAGGTCGAGCTTGTCGACGAGTTTGCCGTGGATGTGTCGTTTCAGCGTTTCGAACTCATCATGAGACGAAGCAGCAGTGCGGACTTGGCGGGATTGAGACTGTGGGGCTGGAGGCATGGGGGGAAACTCCGGAACGATTCGGTCGCTGAATGGAAACTCGATGATCACATGCCCGGCTCGAGACAATCCGAGTCTCGGTGTGCGGACCATGCGCAGGCTCGCGGTACGCAAAGCCGGTCGTTACGGTAAAACTAGCTCACATTTCCCAGACAGGCCGAACACTGTTGCCAGAAAACAACAAAATACCCCGATACAATCGTCAGGAATCGCACATCTGACAGCCCGTAGTGTCCGCTGTGCGGACCGTGAATTCGCGTTATTCCAAAGAACTCCAAGCAGCCCTTCCTGAAAACTCCACACGTCAGTCAGGATTGGACGTCGATTGACGGTCCGCACAGCGGACCCTACACATCTGACCTTCCGGTTGTCGCAGTCGTATCGATAAAAGCAGACAGGCAAAAGCCCACGTCCCTGTCAGCCCATCAGCCGGGCCATATTGAACAGCACAACAACCCCGATCATGTCCATCATCGCCGCGATCAACGGCGTCGACATCAGCGCAGGGTCAAAGTCGTAGTGGTGAAAAATAATCGGCAACAGCGCGCCGACCGATGTCGAAATCATGATCACGATGAATACCGTCCCGCTGACAACAATCGGCGGTGCGACTAAACCCAACAACCAGTAGCTCAAGACAAACGCGATTGTTGACAGCGTCATGCCGATCATGCCGCCGACGAGAACTTCCCGACCCATGATCTTCCAGAAATCACGCACCGTAAATTTCTTGACCTCTCGATCAAGCGTCGAAAGATAGCTGATCACCAGAGCAGCGGATTGCGAGCCTGCATTCCCTCCACAGGCAAGCACCAGCGGCAGGAACATGAGAATGCGGTCGATCAAAGTGATCGCGGCCCCCTGCTCGACGGTATCGTGGAAGTATTGAAATACCTTCGCAGTGAAAACAGCAGCAACCAGCAGCACGATCAGCCAGAAGCCACGCTTCCGCGCCAGTGTGAAAATCGGCTCCGATAGATAATTCTCTTCGAGAGGCTGGACCCCGACCAGCAGTTCCTGGTCTTCCTGCGCTTCATAGTGCAGAACGTCGACCGCATCATCGTGCGTCACGATCCCGACAAGTCGGTTGTCTTGATCGACGACCGGGATTGCGATGAAGTCGTAACGATTGATGACGTGCGCGACATCTTCCTGGTCGTCATCGACTTTGACCGAGATCATGTCGCGCTGCATGATGTCTGCAAGACGCGCATCGGGATTGGCCAGAATCAGGTTTCGCAGCGAGACGAAGCCGAGGAGGTGTCGTTCCTCATCGATGATGTAAATGTAGTAAATCGTCTCGCGATTCGGCGCCTGCAAGCGCAGTTTGGCGATCGCTTCTTTGACCGTAATGTTCTTGGGCAGCGACGCGTAATCGGTCGTCATGATCGAGCCGGCCGACTCGTCAGGATAACTGAGCAGCTTGCGAATATCCCGACGCTCCGCCTGCGCAATTAGAGGAAGCAGATTCTCGACGTGCTCCGGCTCCATCTGTTCGAGCAGGTCGACGCGGTCATCCGCAGCCATCTCCTCGATGAGTCGAGACAGATCATTCCGATCCATGTGCTCGACGATATCCACCTGCATCGCAATCGGCAGAAACGGCAGGATCTCCGCCTTACGGGAGACGTGACACTTGTTGAGAACCTTGCTGATTTCCTCAGGCGTGAGGTGCGAAAGAATGTTCGCCGTCACCCCGGGATAGAACGCTTCGCAGAACTCGTGCAGCCCGCGTTCATCAGACGACTCGATCATCTCACGCAGATCGGGAAGTAACAGCGTTTCCAGCATGCAGACCTCCCTTCCAGTTGTGCGTGTTTCAGATCGCGTCCATGGATTTCTAGAAGAGTAATAGCCACAGAGGGCACAGAGACCACAGAGTACAAGAGAAAGTTTGAGCGATGAGGTTCTGTCCCGAAGAGGAGTTTTCCGGATTTCTTCTCCTCGGTGCCCTCTGTGAACTCTGTGGCTTAAATTCAGACGAGCCCAGCGTCTCAATGATCGGAGCGAGCAGAGAGAAGTCCAGATACGACAAATCCCGACCAGAAGATCGGGATTTGTGAAATCAAAGGGCTGTGATCAAACACAGACCAGCATCAGCGTTTCGAGAACTGGAAGCTCTTACGGGCTTTCTTGAAGCCGTATTTCTTACGTTCAACCATGCGGCTGTCGCGGGTCAGGTAACCATGCTCAGCCAGAGTGGTGTGGTTGGAGTTGTTCAGAGCCTGGAGAGCACGAGCGATTCCCAGCATCACTGCACCCGCTTGACCAGTCGTTCCGCCACCTTCGACGCGGACAGAAACGTCCAGCTTGCCAAGATTGCTGGTCTTATCCAGAGGAGCCTTGATGATGTTCTGATCGCGTTCGAGGACGAAATATTCTTCGAAAGTGCGACCGTTAATGGTGATCGTGCCGCTGCCCGTTTTCATACGGACGCGAGCCACTGCTGTCTTACGACGACCAGTTCCAGTCGCAACGCCGTGCTGATCAATGCGACCACGAATGAACGGCGAGTGAGCCGGTTCGTTGGAAACAGCCTCTTCTGCAGGAGCGCCGCCGCCCAGAGTCAGTTGTGGAGCAGAGGATTCAGCAACAGGATCGTTGTTGTCTGGATTTTCTTGATCGATCATACGGTCACGTACTCGAAATCGTCTGGAAGGTCACAAAAATGTTTTGATGCCCGCGGTGAGACTTGATTGGTTCCTAGCCTCGTAATCCGCGAGGCAGAACGTCTTATCATTATCGCGAACGCACGCCGAAATTATTTCGTCTTGACGGTCTTGATCAGCGACATTGGGAATGGCTGAGGCTGTTGAGCCTGGTATTCGTGTTCGCCGCCGACAACCAGTTTGAGGCGTTTGAGCATGATCGAGCCGAGTTTGTTCTTCGGCAGCATGCGTCGCACCGCTTCTTGAAGAATGACTTCAGGGCGTTCCTTCAAGTACTTCTCAGCAGCCACTTTACGAAGACCGCCTGGGTACATCGTGTGGTACTTGTAAGTCTTCTTGTCGGTCTTCGATGTGAAGTAAGGAATCTGATCGTGACGGGCTGGTGTCCCAGAGAAGCGGACCCGCTCACAGTTGGTCACAACGACGACATCGCCGCAGGCAACGTGAGGAGTGTAGGTCGGCTTGTGCTTGCCCATCAGGACCATCGCAATCGCGGATGCCAGTCGACCGACGATCTGATTATCGCCATCGACAACAAACCACTCAGGCTGGTGAACTTCTTTTTTGAGAAGAAATGATTTCTGCAAAGTGGCTTCTGCCATGGCTTTACCGTTATCCGCTAGATCGACCCGCCTCGTGCTGACTTGTGAAAACAAGTGCCCGGCGAGTCAAAAAAACAAGACCCCGTATGCGGGGTCAGTCATACAAATCATGTTCCGACACCCTCAGGGCGCGGAGAAAGATTCCCAATATAGCGTTCGTCGTGACTTTTTCAACGCAGCCAGAGGCCGATTTTTGCCAAACTTGGGTCTCAGAGAGAGGAGACTGGAACGCAGAGCCCGCGGAAGGGAGCAGAGATCGCAGAGAAATCATAAGGAGAAGACTTGGCCGGACCGACTTTAGAATCAGAAATCTCTGACGAGTAACACGAGACGCTCAAGCACATCAGCGATCTCCTCTGCATGAGACACCGACAACACATGCCCTCCATCAGGGATGACAACATCAACCTGATTCATATCCATGGGCAGCAAGCGATCCTTCGTCCCATGAATTGTCGTCACCGGACACAGCAAATCACCCTCCCCCTTCCACGCCAGCATCCGCTTGATCGACCACCCGATCAGCTTTGCGTCAGCTACGACGAACTCTTCCATCACCAGCCCCAGATCCTTCCCGACAAATGGACGCCAGATTCCTCTCGTCTGATCAACACCCAATTGAACCACCCGCCACGGCACCAGGCCTGCCAGCCACCGCATCGGCGACAGCATCCGCATCCAGACCGGAAGCTCACTACGCGTCTTCACGCTCCCGACCAGCACCAGCGCATCCGCATCGAGAAGCTTCGCCACCTGCTGCCCAACAATCCCCCCAAACGACGCCCCGACGACAATCGTTCTCCCGCCTGCCTCCCCACGATGCCGCTCTATCCATCGAGCCGCGTATTGCTCAATCGTTTCATTCCCAACCGGCGTGATCCACTCCCAAATCTCTACTTGAAAAGGTTCAGCCTCTACCCTCTTCGCCACACTCGCCCACATCGCCGGGCGAGCCGCCATCCCAGGCAGAAAGATCACGCGAGAAATCGACTGACCATCAGCAACTGCCCCTGACTCAGCCATAGAACCCTTCGCAGCAAGGCGCCTTCACGTTAAATCCGGCCTCTCACGCCGACGGATACATCGCCTCTTCGTTCATCGCCTGCAGCTTCTTCGAGATCTTCTCGACCAGCGCCCGAACATTGTCCGACGTTGCCGAAGAAAACACGAAAACTTCCTTCCCCGTCGACTCGCGCAGCTCCTCAGCAATATCCGCCGCTTCCGGCAGCTCGCTTTTCGAGACGCAGATAATCTCAGGACGCTGAGCCAGTTCTTCGCTGTACAGCTTCAGCTCTTCGCGAATCTGGTGGTAATTCTGAACCGGATCCGTCTGATCCATCGGAGCAGGTTCAATGAGATGAACGAGCAACCGCGTCCGCTCAACGTGTCGCAGGAACTCATGCCCCAGACCAATCCCCGCATGGGCCCCTTCGATCAGCCCGGGAATATCTGCAAACACAAACGCATGGTCCATATCGACTTGCACCAGCCCCAGATTCGGGAACTTCGTCGTGAAGGGATAACTCGCAATCTCCGGCGTCGCCCGCGAAACGACACTCAACAGCGTCGACTTCCCCGCGTTCGGCTTCCCGATAATCCCGACATCCGCGATCAGCTTCAATTCCAGAGAAACTTCGCGCGTCTCCCCTTCTTCCCCCGGCTCGGCATAACGAGGGACGTGATTGTGAGCGGTCGCAAAGTGTTGATTCCCACGACCACCTTTCCCGCCCGCTGCAATGACAACCGTCATCCCCTCTTCGGACAGGTCTTTCAGCACGTTGCCACGCTTGCTATCGCGAACAATCGTCCCGGCGGGCACTTCGATCAGCGTGTCTTCACCCTTCAGCCCCGAGCAGCGAGCCCCCAGACCGTGATTCCCATCCGGCGCCGTCCAGACCTGCTTCATCGTCAGGTTGCCCAGCGTTCCCATCTGGCTGTTGGCACGCAGGATCACACTCCCACCATCCCCACCATCCCCACCACTCGGGCCCCCTTTCGGGACATACTTCTCCCGACGGAACGCAACACACCCGTTGCCCCCCTTGCCACCCTTCACCGTAATACTGACCCGATCAACAAACATCGCGACGCCTTCAATCACCAAACAAGAATAGACAAACCTCTATAATATCGTGAATCATGGACATTGGATAGCGGCTGGATTTTTTGCCCTGCAGAAGACGAGACTACATGACACATAAGCAACCACTAGTGCGAAGTCCTCGCACAGTTGCCTCCCACTGACATCTTGCTACGATTTGTGGATTGTCTAAAAACGACGATATTCAATCGCGCTAATTTTGGTTTCGTCTTCAAAAGGTGAGGAGCTCGTTTCATGGCTGTTCGTGTTGGTATCAACGGTTTTGGTCGTATCGGTCGCATTTCCTTCCGCGCCATGGCTGCTCGCCCTTCTGAGTTCGAAATCGTTGCCATCAACGACCTCGGCGATCCTAAAGACCTCGCCAACCTGCTCAAGTACGACTCCGTCCAAGGCCGCTTCAACGGCACCGTCGAAGTCGATGGCGATACCATCATCGTCAACGGCAAGCCCGTCAAAGTCGTCGCTGAACGCGATCCAGCCAAGCTGCCTTGGGGTGCGATGGGCGTTGAAGTCGCCCTCGAATCAACCGGGATCTTCACCAAGCGATCCGGTGGCGGCAAAGCAGGTTACGACAGCCACGTCGCAGCCGGTGCCAAGAAGGTCATCATCTCTGCTCCTTGCAAAGATCAACCAGACCTGACCTGCGTCATGGGTGTCAACGACCAAGAACTCTCTCCTGAGCACAAGTACGTTTCCAACGCCTCTTGCACCACGAACTGCCTGGCTCCAATGGCCAAGGTTCTGCACGAGAAATTCGGCCTGGTCGAAGGTCTGATGACCACCGTTCACGCCTACACCAACGACCAGCGCGTCAGCGACCAGATCCACGACGACCCACGCCGTGCCCGCGCCGCTGCTCTCAACATCATCCCCACCTCAACCGGTGCAGCCAAAGCCGTCGGCGAAGTTCTACCAGTCCTCAAAGGCAAACTGACCGGGATCTCTCTCCGCGTTCCCGTCGCAGCCGGCTCGGTCACTGACCTGGTCTGTACCCTCGAGAAGAAGGCTTCTCCTGACGAAATCAACGCAGCGATGAAAGAAGCAGCCGCTGGTCCTCTCAAGGGCATTCTCGAATATGTCACCGACCCGATCGTCTCTTCGGACATCATCGGTAACCCACATAGCAGCATCTTCGACGCCAGCTGGACCACCTCTCTGGGCACCAACATGGTCAAAGTCCTGAGCTGGTACGACAACGAGTTCGGCTATTCCAACCGAACCGCTGACCTGATCGCCAAAATCGCCAAGCTGTAATCGATGAACGTCGATTCGCAACATTCAGAACTCGTGAAGGCAAACCCTTCACGAGTTCTTTCCATATACGCCAGGGAATGTAAAAGCTGACTGTCCATCCCCTTCTGAGATGTCCGAACAAAGCTTCTACAACCACATCCCGGCAACAATCACGACATTGCCACTTGTTGATGCATCCCGTTTCATTCCGGCGAATTACGAATTCCGATTTACGAATGACGGCCTCATATGAATCGCGAACAGACTCTCAAGCAACTCCTCGCTGCCAAGCCTCTCATTGCTCCGTCGATGCTCAAATGCGACTTCGGCGATCTGGGCGAGGATATCCGCAAGTTGGAAGCAGCCGGCGCCCCGGTCCTTCACATGGATGTCATGGACGGCCATTTTGTGCCGAACATTTCCTACGGCGCCATGGTTATTGAACGCATGCGAGAGCACACCAAACTCCCGTTCGATGCCCACCTGATGATTTCGGACCCTGAGAAATACCTGAACGACTTCATCAAAGCCGGCTGCGACGGCATTTCGATCCACCTCGAAGCCGTCGCCAAGCCGATCCCCCTCCTCGAAAAAATCCGCGAAGCGGGAGCCCTTGCAGGTCTGGTCATCAACCCGCCAACTCCCGTCGAGATGCTCGAACCGTTCCTGCCTCACTGCGATCTGATTCTCATCATGAGCGTTAACCCCGGCTTTGGCGGGCAGAAATTCATCCCGGAAGCGCTCCCCAAGCTGAAGTGGGTTAAAGAGCGTTTGCGTGATGATCAACTGCTCTCCGTGGACGGCGGGATAGCGATGGGAACGATTGCGGCAACTGCCCAGGCCGGCGCAAACCATTTCGTCTGCGGCAGTTCCATCTTCGACCAGCCCGACTACTTTGACGCCATCACTAAACTTCGAACAGCAGCCACGGTATAATATCCGGTTCGCGCTGAGGTACGAACGTCGACCTCAGCCATCAGATCGTTCCTAGTTTCTGCGTTGAACTGCCTTGATACTCGCGCGTCACAACTCTCTACGGACCCTCCTCATGGGCTGTCGCCAGGTCATCCTTGTCCGCCCAGGCCGAACTGAATTCGACCTGCAGCGTCGTGTCCACGGTTCGCTCGAACTGCCTCTCTGCCCTGAGGGGCTCAAGGACGTCGAGCACATCATCGCCAAACTCGATGCGACCGAAATCAACATGATCCTCACCTGCGACGTCGACCCAGCCAGATCCACCGCAGAAATGATCGGCGAAGCCCTCGGCGTCCCTGTCAAAATCTGCGACGGCCTCGTGAATCTCAATCAGGGTCTCTGGGAAGGGATGGGCATCGAAGAACTCGAACAAAAATACCCGTCCACCGTGCACGCCTGGGAAGACCAGCCGGAATCCGTCTGCCCTCCTCAAGGCGAATCCTTGAGCAAAGCCCGCGAGCGCCTCGAAAAGACCCTCAAAAAACACCTCAAAGCCAAAGCCTGCATGGCCATCGTCGCCTGCGAGCCCACCGCCTCGCTTATCAAACGCATCATCCTCAACGACGACACCCCACTGCCGCTGACCAACGAATGCAACCAGCAACACAGCATCGAAATCATCCCCCTCAACCAGGACGCCTTAGCCTGATCCCAAGGCGAGCGGGGAGTGTCAACTCCCTGTCCCCTGTGCTCCCAACAAAAACCGCCACCCAGAGTACGCCACAGCGCCATTCCTTATTGCCTCCAGGTTGAAACAGCGCCTGCAATAAAAAGTCGTGCCATGCTCACAGCTTTGGGTGAGCATGCTGCTTTTATGGACTCTCACCGTTCAGAACATGCTTGCCCAAAGCTGCAAGCATGGCACGATGAATCCAAACTCTTACGTCTCTACAAATACGACAACAATGTCTGCTGCAACGAGTTCGCCGTGATCTGCTGGGTCGCCTGCAGCACAAACTGAGCGTAGCTGAAATCGGTAAACGCCTGCGTGATATCGATCTCGAACACCTGCGACAACGACTCCTGCATGTTGAGCTCCTGATCAGCGAGCTGACTCTGCATATCATCCAATGACTTCAAACGCGCCCCGACATCCCCGCGCAGAATCGTAAACGTCGACAGCTGACGCGTCAGTTGTTTGTCAATCTGCCCCAGCGCCACATCATCGCCACTCTCCAGCGCATCCCGCAGACGATACAGCATGTCGAACATCCCATCGGGTCGCTGAGGGTTGACGTCTTTCCCCGTCAGAGGCACCAGCGGATCCGTCCCCGTTTCGCTCCCATTCAGACCCAGCGCTTTCGAGACAATGTTCTCCCCAATCGTCAACGGCCCCGTTCCCGAGTTATCGACCAGCTGAATCCCATTCCCGTTCGGCACAAAGCTCGCCACCAGGTTCCCGGGGTCGATCGCATTGATCGCCGTCAGGACGTCCTGCATCGTCGTCGCGGTCGAGAGGTCGAGATTCGTCGTCGTCCCATCACGACGCGTAATGTCCAGCGTGAACCCGGAATCAACGTGAGCCCCATACCCCAGGTTGAGATCCGCCAGCTTCGTATTCGCATCGAGCGTTCGCAGCCCCAGATCGGTCGCAGCCGTCCCGCCATACTCTCCAATCGAGAAGTTGGCCCCGCTGAGCTTGCTGGAGATCTCGATCCCCGAACCATCCGCAGACAGCCCGACATTCAGATCCAGCCCCGTCGCACGCACCGCGTTGAACAACCCTTCGACCGTCGTCACCCCCGACAGGTCCACATTGACCGTCGTATCGTTGAGCGTCAGCTGAATCCCCGTCCCCGCTGCAACCGTCGGGAACGTCCCACCATTGAACGCCGACAAAGGCGTCTGCAATGACACCGTCGGATTCACATTCCCCCCATTGATCACCGCTGCTGCAGCCGAAGCAATCCCAAGGTCCCGCGCGATCGACTTCCCGGTCTGGTCAGCGACCGCAACCGTGCCCGCCGTCGGCGTCAGTCTTAATCCACTGCCCGTCGCAGGATCGATATCCAAAGTCAGATCACCACCAAATGGCGCCTCGATCCGAGTCTTCAAATCCCCCAGCGTCTTCGCGCCTGATAAATCAATCTGCTCCGTCTGAGGCCCGCCCCCCGTATCGACCGTAACACTGATCGTTCCCAGGCTGACACCCTTGCCGCCGAGTAGCTGATCAATCTTCGTACTCATCGACAGCGTCGGGTTCAGATCCCCCGAGCTGACCGTCGCAAACGGATCGAACGCCCGCGTCGCATCGATGCTGTTCCCGAGCAGTTGATCGAGACCAACATACGACTCAATCTGAAACCCGTTCCCGTTGTAGTTGATCGTTCCATTGGCATCAGTAAACGGAACCGTCTTGTTGTTACTCCCTGCAAACAGATACCGGTCGTTGTATTCGGTGTTCGCGAAGTTCAACGCCTGCTTGATCAGAGAGCTGACCTCCTCAGCCATCTCCTGCTTCTCTGCTGTCGTCGCATTGTCCCCCGTCCCCGCCAGCAGCAATGATTTGGCACGATTGAAAACATCACCCAGACTGTTGAGCGCATTCTCCGTCGCACTCAAAAACCCGTCACTGGCCTGGATATTCGCCTGCAGCTGCGAATTCTTCTCCAGCGACTTTTGCAGAATGATGGTCTTGATCGCTTCCGCGGGCGATTCCGACGGCAGTTGAAACTTATTCCCCGTCGTGATCTGCTCGCTCAGCTTCTGCAGCGTGTAGTTCTGCTGCGTCAACTGCGACTGCGAACGAGACAACTTCAGCGAAGAAGGAATCCGCCCCGGCAGTAATGGTCCAATACTCATAACGACACTTGCTGGAAAGAGGGAAACTGGTTACCAAGGCGAACGAGAAAATGAACCACAGAGTGACACGGATCGAAATTGGAAATTGGAAAATGGAAAGTAGTGAATGAAGAAACAACTTCGTGAAGTTTCCGGCCAATTCCTAATTTCCAATTTCTAATTTCCCTCTTCCTCAGATATTCAACAAAACCTGATACAACTGATCGACCGTCGAGATGATTCTCGCCGCCGCCTGATACGACTGCTGGTACTGCAAAATCTTGATCGTTTCCTCGTCGATACTCACGCCCGAGATCTGATCACGCTGACTCTGCAACGACGACAGGAACGTCGTGTAACCATCCTTCAATGCCTTCTCCGTCGATGAATTCGTCGCCACCCCGGCTACCAGGTTGTTGTAAAACTGATCGACATCGATCTCGCCAAGGACGTCAGAAGGCGTCTCCAGAAACTTCGCCAGCTGGATGATGTTCGTGTTATCGCCATCGCCTCCCCCTTTGCCCGTCGCGAGCAGGGAAGGATTGTCGACGATCTGCTGATTGACGGAGATGTTCGTCGAGTTCGTCCCCTGGAAAAATGTGTTGATCCCCAGAGAAGCCAGTGCACCACTGCTGTCATTCGAGAAGCGAATCTCATAACCATCCGCAGCCTGCAGCTGCAACTTCCCGTCCGTCGTCAACGTCGCCGTCAAGTTGCCAAGTCCATCGAGCGTCGTCTGTAAACCGGCGAGCGTCGTGTCGTTCCCGCCCAGACCGTCCGCATCGATATTGATCACGGTCGTCTCTTCCTGTCCGGTTTCCTTGTTGACCAGCTTGATCTCGAACTGACCATGCTTCACCGGAAACGGCAGCCCCGATTGATTCAGCGTCGACGTCGTGCTGCTGGCTCCATAAGTACCCGTGACGTTCTGATGCCCGACAAGTCCTTCTCCCTGAGAATGCAGCGTATTGAGCGTATGAATCAACCCGGCCGTGAACTGGTCGAGATCCTTCGTAAACCCGCCGAGGACTTGATCACGACCTTCGATGATCCCCTTGATCTCACCACCCGTCGGGTCCAGCTCCGCTCCCGACTCAATGATCCTGAGTTTGTTGACGACGACATTCTGATCCTCCGAAACATACGTCTCGAAATGCTGCGTCGTGCTCCCCTGCACCAGCACGTTGGTATCCGTATAAAGATCGATCATCCCATTCTCACGCTCAACTGCCTGTATCGGCATGATCTCAGCCAGTCGATTGACCGCCTCCAGTCGCAGCGAACGCAGCCCCCCCGCATCACTCTTGAGCAGCCCCGCTGCTTCCAGTTTCACGATGTCCTTGTTGTACTGCGCGACCTGGTCAATCAGCCCATTCGCTTCCTGAACCAGCGCATCAACCTGCTCGGTCGTATTCGTACGAGCCCGATCAACCCCCGTTCGCACTGACTGAATCTGCTTGGCCAGCGCATCCCCCGCCGAAATCACCAGACTGCGCAACGAACTCGACTCCGGCTGGTTCACCAGTTCCTGCAGTGCATTAGAAAGCTGATTGAGCCCCGTCGAAAGATCCCCCGTCCCCAGTTCTGAAAGGATCGTCTCCAGCTGGTTGTAAGCATCGACCTTCCCGGAAGAAGTCGCCAGATCCGACTTCGACGTATGGATCTTCGTCTCAAGATAAAAGTCGAGCTGCTGTTGGACCCCTGTGACCGAGGCGCCGGTCCCCAGGAGCAGCCCCCCCTTCAGGTACGACCGATCCGACCGCAGAATCATCGACTCACGCACATACCCCGGCGTGTTCGAATTCGAAATATTCTGACCAGCAACCTGCACCCCCGTCGAGAATATCTCGAGAGAGCGACCAGCCATCGTGAGTGCAGAGGTGAGTGACATAGGCGCTAGGTCTTAGGCGTTAGGCGCTAGGGAAGAAAAAAGAGTAATAACGATTTCTGTATGATTTCCTGCACCAGCCGTCTCACTGTTGATTAGGAAAAACACTCATTTGTATGTCTCTTCCTAACGCCCAGCGCCTAACGCCTAGCGCCTCCCCCTCACGCACTCGCATCCAGAAACGAACTCGCCGAGTGGCGTGACGAAAAATCCTGGTCGTACGTCGGTGCTTTCTTTCCCGCAAACGTGATCAGCTCGACCATCTCGCCATACACCTGCTGGCTTCGATTGGCGAGGATCCACATCGACCAGCAGTTCTCCCGCAGCTGCAGATTGTAAGCATGCACCTGCTGCACGCGGGCCAGTACATCACTCGCCTCCACCATCGGACAGGCCTTCAACCAGCTCGTCAGCGAGGCGGTTTGTGGATCGAGTCGTCGCAGCAGTTCCAAGATCTTCTCGCGCTGCTGATGCTGCTGGGCATACCGTGTTAAAAGCCCCTGCTCCTGACTGATGACACCCGACATCGTCTCAAACTGGGCGGCTGTCAAATCCGCCTTCTTGCGGACATACAGCGCCAGTAGCTCTTTTTGGATCGTGAGCGTCTCAGCCTGCCACAGATCGATCTGTCGCACAAATTCGGCGTGAAGCTGTTGAATCGCGTCTTGCATGGCGAGAGCCCTTCCATGGGCAAACGTTTCGAATGTCGATTGGCTGATACGTCCTTCGAGACCACCAGCTATCGTTTACTTCGGCCATGATCTCCGCAAAATTGACCTGAACTGTGGCAACGGTCGTAGCGAATGTAGGAATCATTCCCGTTGTACCGGTTACATAGACTTAGTAAGCTGCGCAAAGTTTAACGATCGCAAAAGACAGCGAACCATGGAGGTCCGCGATCGCTTTTCAATGAGGAATTTACCCGTCCCATGTCCTTTCTCTTAACGCTTTCCCCCCTTCAGCTCGGCATTCTGATTTTCTTCCTGCGAATCTGTGACGTCTCCATCGGGACTCTCCGCATGATCGCCGTCGTCAACGGACGCATCCCACTCTCCGTCTGCCTGGGATTCATCGAAGTCTTTCTCTGGGTCTTCGGCGTTTCCCAAATCCTGCCACGCATCGCCGAACACCCCCTGATCATCGTCGCCTACGCAGGCGGATTTGCGACCGGAAACGCCGTCGGCATCGCCATCGAAAAACGCATGGCCCTCGGCATGGTCGTCATCCGCATTCTCACAACCAACTACGGCAAGGACATGCACCACGCCCTCGCGAACGTCGGCGCCGAGCAGATCACCATGTTCTCCGGCCACAACGACACCGGTGTCGTCACCGAAGTCTACATGATCGCCCCACGCCGCAAAGTCAACGAAATCACCCGCGCAGCCCAGCAGATCGACGCCAACCTCTTTTACACCATCGAACCCCTCCGCCAATGGAGCACCCGCAGCTCCGACCGCCTCCCCATCACCACCAACTGGCGCAACATCTTCCGATACAAATACAAATAGACCGCATGGAACGCACAGCGGCTCGTCCATCGCATGATCCCCGTAAATCAGGGCGAAAACGTCGCAGGTCGTTGACGGGGGAGACTTTTGGACCGCGATTCCTATAATAAACGGGAATCTTTGGTTTTCATTCAGTTAGGGTCTCCATGTCTGAATCTGCTCCGCAAACGCCTCGGCGGTTTCCTTTTGGTTGGGTGTTTGGCTCGGTTTTGTGGGTGATTGTGTTCGCCGTGCTTTTCTTCGGCCCTCGCAAGCAGCCAGACAACAACGAGCAGCCGGCTCAGGAAAACGAGTACGATGTCGTCCCGCTGGCCAGTCAGCCAGTCGATGACGTCACCCTCGAGCCCATCGTCGTCCCCGAATTCCAGCTGGTCTCCCAGGAAGGCCAGCCGATCAAGCGCGAAGACCTTCTCGGCAAGCCCTGGGTCGCCAGTTTCATTTTCACGAACTGCGCCGGGCCTTGCACGAACCTGACGAAGACCGTCATGGAACTGAACGCCGCGACCAAAGACGCCGACGTGAAGTTCGTCTCGTTCACCGTCGACCCCGCCCGGGACACGCCCGAGCGCTTAACGCAATATGCAGAAATGTTTGCCGCCAAATCCGATCGCTGGCTGTTTTTGACCGGCGAAAAGTCAGCCATTTACGACCTGATTCGCAATACATTTCAGCTGGTCGTCGAAGAAGAGCCGACGAGTTCCGCACGCCTCGGTTTCGAGTTTGCCCACTCGACACGCCTGATCCATATCGACGCCGAGGGAAAAATCGCAGGATCCTACAAGGGAGAAGACCCAGCCGAGATCGCCATTCTCCGACGTGTCCTCCTGGGACAGACCCAGACACCACGTCAGAATCAGTTCTTCAAGGTCGTCCCGAAAGACAAACCGCCCGCAGAAGAGCAGAAGACATCGAACCTGCCCATTAGTCCTGACGAGGTGATCATTCGCGGGCAGGACAGCGGCGAAAATCCCGCTCCTGTCACCGTGACCGAGCCCACAGCCAATGCGTCACCAGCCACTGAGCCCCCCGCCAAAGTTCTGCCGGATTGGATCGCTCGACTCCCGGTGACAAATGCCATTCTCAACAGCCTCGCCACCATTCTGCTCATGGCAGGCTACATCGCGATCAAAACAAAACACACACATACCCACCGCAATCTGATGATCTCGGCATTTGTGGTGTCGGTCCTGTTTTTGGGGTGTTATCTGACCTACCACTTTGGTATGCAATATTATCTGGGCGATGCGTCCAAGAAGTTCACAGGCACAGGCTGGATTCGTCCAGTCTACTATGTGATCCTTCTCACACACGTCCTGCTCGCGATGGCAGTGCCCGTTCTGGCCCTCATGACGTTCTACCGAGCGTTCCGAGGGCAATGGGACAAGCACAAAAAAATCGCGAAGATCACCTTTCCCATCTGGTTGTATGTGTCCGTCACAGGCGTCGTGATTTACGGCATGCTCTATCACTGGCCCACGGCAGTAGCAGGTTAATCGATGAAAAACATCCTGTTTGCAATCCTGTTGACAGCGGCACTCTGCTCGCCCGTCTCAGCATGTCCGATGTGTAAGTCCGCATCAGAAGATGCCGCGAAGATCGACCCCAATGCCGCGCTCCAGCCAACAGCCTACGCCGCCAGCATCGCCTTCATGCTGCTGGTCCCGGCAGGAATTTTTTCCACCCTGGGCTACGGCCTGTACCGGATGGCCAAAGCAGAAGCCGCCGCCATCAAAAAACAGGACGAGAACCACGGATAATCACCGATTCAAACCGATAGGAAAGTTGTGAATTGTCCGCCATGAAGTCTCCTAAAACTTCTGATTGATCCGTGTCAATCTGTGTCCATCCGTGGTTGTTCTTCTTGTCAGGAGTCAGTGAGCAAACAGAATTGAGAGGTTGGACGTAAGAAGAAGCTGAGGGTGCCTGAAAAGCATCGCCTCTCACCACCGGGAGGGCGAGGCTCCGTCCGAGCCGCTGTCCCGCGTTGCAACTTCCACCAACGCATCGACGCCATTCCCAGTGTGCCACGGCTGTGTCAGCCGTGTGATCGCGCAATGAACGTCTAGTTTGAATGTTTCTGAACGGCTGATATAGCCGTGACAAACATCTTACTCACCAGTTCGTCCTCCCGGACTCGCGCACAAGAGGACCAGACCGTGAACTCCTTATTGCCTAACTAGATCAGGATTGACTGCTTGACGTTTGAACTGGCTTATCCTGAGTTTTTGTTGCTGGGGATCCCGGCATATTTGCTTTATCGTCGCTATGGCCAGGCTTCCGGGGTCACGAAGTGGCTGCGAATTGCCCTCTTGACCGTCCTGCTGATCTGCCTGTGTGGCCCTCAGATGAACCTCGGAGGCTACGGCATCGACGTCATCGCCGTCGTCGATCGCTCGCGTTCCATGCCCGAAGGAGCCGATGCAAATATCCGCGAACTGCTGACAAACCTCGATCGCAATCGCGGGACCTATGACAACCTGGGAATCGTCACGTTCGGTCTGGAATCCCAGTACGAGCGTGGCCCGCAAAATACCGGCGAGTTCAGCGAGTTCACCAAAGAGATCACGCCCGATGGATCGGACATCGAAGCCGCGCTCGAAAAAGCACTCTCGACACAAAACCCCAACCGCCCCGTCAGAATTCTGCTCTTCAGCGACGGACAGTACAGTGGAGCATCACCCACAGGCAGCGCCCGCCGCGCCCGAGAGCTCTCCGTCCCGATTGACTATCGCGCCTTCGAAACCTCCAACACAGGCGACGCAGCCGTCGAGTCGATCGATCTCCCTCGCACCGTTACTCCCAGAGAGCCATTTCAATTCTCCGCCTGGATCTATGCCGACAAGCCGACATCCTCGAAAGTCACCGTCAAACGCGGCGAAACAGTCATCGCGACCACCAACAAAGTCCTCAACATCGGCCGTAACCGACTCCTGTTTCGTGACCTGATCGATCAAGCCGGCTTCTTTGAATACTCGGTGACTCTCGAAGTCGACAATGACCCGATTCTCGAAAACAACACCGGCATCGGCAGCGTGCGTGTCGAATCAGGCCCGCGCGTCCTGCTCCTCAACAATGACGGCGAGGCCGGAAATCTGGGACGTGCAATGGACTCTGCACGCATCCCCTACGATGTCGCCAAAGCCACCGAGCATCCGATGACTCAGGATTCTCTGGATTTATATCGGACAATCATCCTGGAAAACGCCCCGGCTGGAGATCTTGGCCGATTGAAAATGGAGCGCATCGCTCAGTTCGTCGAAGACCTCGGTGGCGGACTGCTGGTGACCGGCGGACAACGAAGTTTCGGCCAGGGCGGCTATTTCAAAAGCCCGCTCGATCCCGTACTGCCAGTCTCGATGGAACTGCGTGAAGAACATCGAAAAACACGCGTCGCATTCGCCATCGCCCTTGATCGCTCCGGCAGTATGACCGCCCCCGTCAAGGGCGGCAAAGTCAAAATGGATCTCGCAGACCTCGGAGCCGCCGAGTGCATCCGCCTCCTTTCCCCCGGCGATAGCGTCTCCCTGATCGCCGTCGATTCGTCAGCCCACATCGTCATTCCGATGACCGATATCGATGATCCCGTCCCGCTGGCACAGAAAGCCATGGGCATCCAAAGCGAAGGCGGCGGCATCTACGTCTACGAAGCACTGATGGCCGCTGGCACGGAACTGATGAAAGCCGATCAGTCCACCAAACACATCATTCTGTTTTCCGACGCCCAGGACAGCGAAGAACCAGGCAACTACCAGGCATTACTCAAGAAGTTCGAAGCAGCCGACATCACCGTCAGCGTGATCGGGCTCGGCAAACCGACAGATGTCGATTCCGAACTTCTCAAAGACATCGCCAAGCTCGGCCGCGGAAACATCCTCTTCACAGAAGACGCCGAAGAACTCCCCCGCCTGTTCACCGAAGATGCCATGTCGGTCGCCCGAAGCAACTTCATCGAAGCAGACCCCGAAACGCAGCCCGATGGCATCCCCGCCTCTCCACTGAATGATCTCCGCATGATCGGTGAGTTGAACCTGACCGGCTTCCCCACAGCAGGAGGTTACAATCTCTCTTACATCAAGCCCGAAGCAACCATGGGCATCATCTCCCAGGACGAATACAACGCCCCCTGGGCCGCCTACTGGTACCGCGGCCTCGGTCGAGTCGCAGCCCTCACCTTCGAAGTCGACGGAAAATTCTCCGGGAACTTCGGCAAGTGGGATCAATACGAACCATTCCTGGTGACAAATACCCGCTGGCTGCTCGGCGGCGATAATCCGAAGTCTGTCTACCTGACGTTGCAGCAAGACGGTCAGGACGCGCTCGCGACATTAGAACTCGATCCCAATCGCCCCGCAGGCAGTGCACTCGCACCAGAGCTGTTATTGATCCCGCCAGGAGATGAGCGGATCGAACCTCAATCGATTCCCCTGGAATGGATCGGCCCCGATGCCCTCGAAGCCCGAGCAAAACTGAACCGCACCGGAACGTATCGCACGATTATCAAGACAGGCCCAGGCCAGTTCCAACGCGGCCCCGCCTTATCGCTCCCCTACTCCCCCGAGTTCGCCCCCAGAATCGGCCTCCCTTCCGGCCAGGAAACACTCCAGCGCATCGCCGAACTCTCCGGCGGACGCCAGAGAACCGACGTCATCGAAGTCTTCAAAGACCCGCCCAGATCCCCCACCCGAAACACGCTGATCCCCTACTTCCTGCTGGTAGGACTCGGCCTGCTCGTCACCGAGATCGCCGGACGTCGCCTGCAACTCTGGTCAGCACACGCCGTCATCGAAGAAACCAGCTTCCGCGACAAAACAGCCACCTGGCTGCTGGGACTTCTCATCCCCAGGAAATCCGCCCCAAAGAAACGATCCGTTACCCCAGTCGGTGCCGGAAAAACATCGTCGTCTCCCCTCTCATCACCACCCCCCAAACCGACCATCGCAACAACCGCCACCAAACCCACCGACACAGGCGAGCAAAAAGTCGCCGACGCGTTCTCGCGAGCCAAGAAGCGAGCCCAGGATCGTCGCTAACGGGCATACAGCTTTATCGAGTTGAGTCAGTCGCTTCCGGCAACTTCGCCCAGAAGATGACAAAAACGATCGAGCAGAAAACCGCGAAGAAGTAGCCGTACACTCCGGCGCGATACCGGATACTGAACCCCAAACTATTCGCGATGACCGTCAACCAGCTGCCACGAGTCACATGCGTCCCATCATTCCAGTTGTCGATCCAGCCGCCTGATCCGAAAACGGCGATGAGCATGCCGAACAAGAACCCGACAGTTGACAGGCCCATCATCAATCGTCGGGCGTAAGACGTTTTTGCCCACTCAGCTAGGGCGAAGATCAAAAGCCCAATCGTCCTCGACAATGATGGCAGACGAATATTCAACTGCTTGGGAGGCTTGTCAGACGACCAGGAGTTTTCAGACGTGGTGCTCATAGATCTATTTGAACTCACTGCTGACACAGTTTCAATCAATAATCAAGCGACTGAACTATTTCGCTATCAGCACCGACAGATCGCGAAAGGTCTTGAGATCCCCGAGATCAATCCGACGTGGCGGGAGTTTGGCGATCCACTGATTGACTCCGTAGAGAACAGCAGTCGTCAGCAGGTTGCTGACGAAAAGAAATGTCGGGCCCCAAAAGTACAATGGGACAATGGCGATCCAACTAATGACGGCGATGATTGTCACCATGTCAAAAAGTGGCCGCGAAAACTTTATCCGCGGAATCTTTGTCGGTGACAGTTTGATGATGTCGTCCAGTTTGGGATAAACAAGACCCGTCATCTCCTTCAAACTGCTCGACGGAGTGACCTGCGAGACATCAGCACCAGCGGAGGCAAGGAGACTGCGGATCGTGAGAAATGCGCCTGCGGGGCGGCAGCTGACACCGGCAATGTGGCAGGGGCGAATGACGGGACGCTGAGCACTTTCTGCAATCTTGTTGCAGACGTCTCTCAGGGTATAGGGCTGCCTTGTGTCGAGCAGCTTGGCCCATTCTTCATCGGGGACTTGAATGTTCCAGTACTTATTGATGGCTCGACCTTGTTCGACGGGTGGGCGAAGCTCCCAGCTGAAATCCCATTCCTCGACTGTGGTCTCGAAGGTAAGCGGCTCGCCGAACGTGACGCTGCATTGATCAAAATATTGAAGCACGGTGAGGACATACTCGGCTGTCGCGGGCTCGATATCCAGAGGGTAGTCGACTTCCATGGGAATACTCCAGGATCATTCGAGCTGAGAATTTATTCTCGTTGAGGGTAACCGATGAGTACGGTTCATTCAAAAGGGGAATGTCACAGTCATCAATTTTCAGTAAGATCAATCAGGGGGGTGTTGGTGCATGGCGGAAATGGTGACTACGGAGAGTGAGACTGGCAAGAAGCGAAGGTGGAGCTGGCGTGTCTATCTCTGGCTTGCAATCTTGGTCAGCATTGGAGTCGAGCTTGCGCTCTGGAATGCGGATAAAGTGCTTGCTGATTACTACTACAATCACCCTGAGTTTGAGTATGGACCGGTCGCAGCCGGGGGCCTTTCTTTGGGCCGTTATGCTGGCCTGACGGTGATGATCGCTGGTTTATCTGCGCTGTTCTTCATTCCGTTTCGCGGGCAAAAAATCTTGGAAGCGTTTATTCTCCTCAGCTTCCTTGCCAACCTTTTAGCGACTTTGACTCCTGCGATGACCCAGGCCCGGAATGCAGCCAGGAGAATGATGGTTAAACGTCCTGCGGAGCCACTGATTGCGGCGATTGATCAATATGTTAGTAAGACTGGTCATTCGCCGGGATCGCTCGATGAACTCGTGCCGGATTATCTGGCTGCGATTCCAGGGACGGGCGTTGCGAGGTACCCGTCGTTTGAGTTCACAACTGATGTACCTGCTGCTGAGACACATGCGATCTGGCAGTTGAAGTTTGAGTATCAGGAGCCGAGTGGAGAAGAGTTTGTTTTGTATTATTCTGGTCTGAGCCCCTCAACGATGGCGGGCGATAAGAATAATCGGGCGGTGCCGAAGCCGGTGTGGAAGATGACGACTCCAGCGAAGCTGAATGCTGGCGAGGAGAAGTGAGAAGTACACTCGATTTTTGTTGAACTGGGCATTATTCCGGCTGAAGAATTGTCGGCTGCAGCAGCTGACCTGCGGACTTATGGCCATCCTTTGACAAAGACCGAGATCAAGAAAACTATTGTGGTGGCGGTCAAAGCGAAGTGAAGTTACTTCGGCAGAAGGAACGAGGCTGGCACTGTCATCAGCAAAAAAGTCAGGATGGCTTGGGGATCTGTAACGTCGCATCCCATTCCAATTGCAAACAACAGGCCTGCATCGGCGATACCCCAAAGTGTGTAACCCACGATGTCTGAAAGTCGTAGTGCCATGTAATGATTATGGCTGGCTCAGTCTGGATAAGTAAAACAAAAAAACGCTGGCACGTCGTCACGTGCCAGCGTCTCTCTCAGTTATTGCAGATGAAAACACAGGGAGTTCACACTCCCCGCTCGCCTCAGATACCCGGTATATCAAGCTGCTTCTCAGCCGCGAATTTACGCAGCTTCTTCAACGCTCGACTTTCCAGCTGACGGATACGTTCCTTAGTCACGCCGAGTTCCTGACCGACTTGCTCCAGAGTCAGTGGCTCGTCGCCTTTGTTAAGGCCGTAACGCTTGAGGATGATCCGTTGTTCGCGTTCATCCAGTTGTTTGAGAATGGTCATGATCGCTTCGTGCTGCTGATGGTTGTCCATCTCCTGACGCATCGGGTTCGATTTCGTTTCCGGAGAGAAGAGGAAGACCTCTTCGCTGGCGGTACGGAACCGGTCTGCACGCGTCAGTTCAGCTGGAATCGACCGTGCAAAGTTCTTCATAATCGCCCACGTTGCGTACGTAGAAAACTTGAAGCCCTTGCTGTAGTCGAATTTCTCAATCGCCTTGATCAGCGACATGTTCCCGTCAGACACCATCTCGAAGAAGTTGGCCTGAGCATTCATGTGCTTCTTGGCGATCGACACAACCAGACGCAGGTTACTGCGGATGAGGAAGTTCTTCACTTCGCCCATCTGAGACACCAGTTTGTCGATCTGATCCATGACCTGATTAGAAGGAGAATCCTCCTTAAGGCTGTCGCGCAGTCCTTTCGCCTTGAACTTCAGATAGTTCATCTTGCGGAAGTAGTACGCTTCTTCCTCGCGGGTCAACAGCGGAACCTTGTAAAGAGAAGTCAGATACGCAGGCAGACCTGGAGGGGCCTTCATCTTCGTGGCCGACTTATCCACATGAGGAGCAGGAGCAAGGATATGTGCATCCGCGCCCGACTTGTGGAATTCCTCGCTGTCGATGAAGTCCAGGTTCTCCAGCATCAGTTCCTGATACCGGTTGTCAGTCACGACGCGGTAGATCGAAGATCGCTTGCGTCGGTATTCCTTGGCCAGTTTTTCGACCGCCGTCCCGCCACGGAACCGTCGAACGATTTCGTTCTTGATTTCAGACGACAGCGGAGCAGACATCGAAGGGAAGATCGCGTTCTCAGGAAAGTCCGCGTCGTACTTCTTAATCGTACTCCGAACGGTCTCGACAGAACGCCCCAGCTTTTCAGCCAGACGCTTGCTGATCTCCGTCAGGTTGGCACCAGTCATCGCCATGCGTCGGGCACGGCGCAAGATCTCTTCGCGTTCTTCGCCAGACATCTGGCTGAAGCGTCGACCACGATCAACATCGGTACTGTGAGTTTTTAAGAACATTTCAATGGTGGATCGCAAAAAGCCCACCCGTTTACGATTGCCAAACAGGAAACGTCGGCTGACCAGCCCTTTACTCCGCCAGCGATCCACCGTCTTCGTCGAGACGTTGAACTCTTCGCTCACATCCTGGACAGTCAGAACTTCCGGGAACTCCCCGGCCGACAAATCGACGCTGTCCGAAAGATCTTCGATGAAACAGCGCAGATCGTGCATCACTTCGACGCCCGAGATTTTCAGGTCCGGGTAGTCGGAGGTGCGGAACTTGGTGATCTTGTAATAGATCTCCTGGTAGCTGTACTCCTTGGTCTGATCGACCGTGGCGAGGAACTGTTCGGTACGTTCCAGTTGCGCCAGTCGGACTTTCGGAACCGAGTAGCTGACCTGTTGATCTTTAAGCTTTTTCAGGGCAGGGTGTTGATAACGACTGCGACCTGATCGCGTCGCAAGGACGCCAGTATTGGTATTGAGAGTTGTTTCGGGCGTATGAGTCGGTGTTAAGTGAGACATGGTGACATTCCTTCGCATCTCAGGATCAGCCTGGCGTGACTTCATTGACGACGCCTGAGCATTTATCTTGAAACCGTGTCTCTCGGAGATGCTTCCTGCATCATCATGAGAGTGTCGCTGATTTGTGAGACAGGCGTGAAGGACGCGGGTCTCGATTGTTGAAGTCCCAAGGTGTCTGATTCCCTGAGCCCCCATGATCATCTACGTCGTTTCGACGCGGATGGTTGAAAGGAAGTTCGCAAATCTTTAATGAAACTTACGAGTAACCTTCGCAAACCTTGGATTTTTCTGGCGTTACGGTTTGGGATGCGGAAAGTACCTACCCCAAACGACTTCGAACGCAGACACCCACCAAATGTCGTGGCAATATCGGGCTGATAACCACGGCAAAAGATCGTTGTCTGGAATAGTAGAGACGCAAATCCCCTGCCAGACTTACTGGAATTCGTGAGGAGTCCGTAATTTGGCCCCTTGACGGGACTGAACAGCAAGAGTAGTAGTCCATAACCGTCACAAACCGCACGGTTTATGGGCATCACAATCTGCAAAGTGTCGTCATTATATAGACAGCTGTTCGACGAACCGACGTCAAACAAATCGCGCGACCAGCCGCACACCTGCCAGCATTTGTACGAACTGCAACAGAACTTGCCAGCATTGCAATTCGCGTCTCAAAAGCCTGTTTTGACTGAAGTTGCGCTGCGTCAATCGCCCCCTTGACGTAAGATCCCCTCCGCACGAGCCCTGAAGAATGTTCAGTTCCCCGCCCAGGCAACTCTGAACGAACTAAGAAAACTTCGCGAGGATGCGATGTCGAACGATCACGGACGATTCCTGTTTCTAATTCTGGTCGCTTTCGTCGGCTCCCTGAATGCCCAGCCCCCGCAGCTACTCCCCGCCGATTCAGAAAACGGCCCGACCTTACTCGAGCAGATGCACCAGCCAAACGCCGGCCAGGTCAGCCCCGTTGAAGACGATGCCACATTGCGCCACGTCATCATGGTCTCCTCCACCGATGCCTTCGCACTGGGAGACCTCGGCCAAGTCCTCAAAACAACCGATGGCGGAGCGAACTGGAAAAAAGTCGACATCCCCGCCACCGCTCATTACCGAACCGCATGCTTCCTCTCCGACAAGTTCGGCTGGATCGCCGGCGGGAAGACCATCCCGTTCGCAAAATCAACCGAAGCCGCCCTGCTGGTCACCAAAGATGGCGGCGAGACCTGGACACCGATTGATGTCTCGACCTGGCCAGAGTTCATCAGCCTGAAATTCTTCGACCTCGAAAACGCCATCGCCGTGACGCTGCCCACCCCAGCCGTCGCGTCGGGCGTCCTCCGAACCGTCGATGGCGGGAAAACCTGGATGCCACTCGAAGGCACCGCCAACGCCGTCTGGCAGGCAGGCACTTTCATCGACAGCGAGACCGGCGTGCTCGTCGGCACCAACGCCACCATTCGCCTCGTTGCCGGGGCACAACTCGGACCAGAACTGCCCGCCTCGAACAACCCCAAGCACCTCCGCGACGCCCTCGTCCTCCCCTCAGGCAAGGGAGTCTTCGTCGGAGACGGTGCCCTCATGCTCCGCACGACAAGCGCAGGGGTCACCACTCAGCAAATGAGCCTGCCAGTTCCCCGCTCCTCCGCACAAAGCCTCAGCTTCCGAGCCGTCGAAATCGTCGAAGGCGTCATCTACCTCGCCGGACAGCCAGGCTCCGTCGTCTGGCGATCAGAGGATGGCGGCAAAAGCTGGACCTCCGCCCCCACCCCACTCGTCGGCACCATTCACGACCTCGATTTCATCACCCCCGACCACGGCATCGCCGTCGGTGACCTGGGCCAGATCGTCATGACCAAAGACGGCGGCAAGTCATGGACACCCTGCCGCAACGAAGGCTACCACCTCGCAGCCCTCTCACTCTTCACACGCCCCGAACAGTTCCCCTTCCTCACCGTCGCCCGCTATGGCGCCAACGACGGCTACCGCGTCGGCACTGTCCTCCTAACAACAGGCGACGCCCGCGATCCCCAGTCAGGCCTCCCAGACCAGCACAGCCTGCACGCCGCCACAGTAAGCGACGGAGGCCGCGTCAGCCACGCCGAGTGGATGCTCCCCGCAGAACTCCCCGATGGCGATCTCGACTGGCAGAAACTCGCCATCTGGTGGAACGAAAAAACCGACGGCCACTTACAGGAAGACGTCGTCTCTCGATTCGTCCTCCTGCTCCGCATGATGCAGCCCGAGATCGTGACAATCCCGACCGGCAAGTCCGATCAAAACCTCGCCCCCGGCGCCTTCGACCGATTACTGCACGACGCCCTCGTCCGAGCCGTCGTCGACGCCGCCAATCCCGCCGCCTACCCCGATCAGCTGACCATGCTGCACCTGAAACCACACCGCGTCGAACGAGTGTTCCAGAAGCTCCCGTCGTCTCAAATGTCCCGCCCCTGCGTCGAGCCCTTCGAACTGCTGGGCAATCTAAAAAAGACAGCCGCAGCCGCAGCTCATGATTCCCTCGGACTTGTCGCCGTCCGCGGCAATAAGTCTTCCCTGGCCATGCCGGAAGTCGTCGTCGAATCCTATGCCGTCATCGAAACAGACACCGAAGGCCTCGTACGCCAATACGCCGACCTCTTCGCAGGCATCCTCATCCCGCCCGGCAGCCTCTCTCGACGGACAGTCACCACGACCGACGTCGAGAACCTCAAGCCCCTGCTCAAAGCCGCCGAACGACAAAGAAACGCCTACCACCTCTTCCGGCAGAGAATCAACGCCGAACAGTCAGCCGCCTACATCCTGGCAGAGTTCGATGAACTCACCCGCGGCCTCACTGACGAAGAGTCGGCTATGCTGTTGTTCGAACTGGCACGCAAGCAGGTCCAGACAGGACACATGCTCGAAGCCCAGTCAACCATCGCCGAACTCGCCAGACGCTACGGCAAGACAAACGCCGCCGGCGAAGCCTTCACCTGGATCATTCAAACTGCCAGTTCCGCAGAACTCAACTGGATCATGTTCAAAGACACCAAGGTACGCACCGAGATCGTTCGATCAAACACTCAAAACGTCGTCCAGCAGGCCCATCTGGCCCAGGCAGACGCGGGACTCAATCTGCAGCCCACCTTCCGCAGCGAATACGCCCCTCCCGAGACAACGCCAGATCCCGCGACCCCACAAATTCAATTACTCAACCACGATGAACGCTCAAACCTGTCCAACCCACGTTACAGCCAGCTGCTCGACCAGCAGGCCAGACTCGCAATGAACGCCGCCCTGCTACTCAAGGAGCATCACCCCAAACGCACTACGACCCCCGAGATCGCCTTCCCTCTCGCCTCGTTAATGAGATCACACAATAAAGACGCCATGGCCGATGACCTCCTCCGCAGCCTCGCACAAAAGTCAGGCTCGAATGTCTCAACCCTCGCCAGATCCGAACTCTGGGTCGCAGCCCCAATGGGATTGCCCATCCGCTCCCTGCAGTCCATGAAGTCAACCGGCCTCCGCCCACACCTGGACGGCATGTTAAGCGACCCCTGCTGGCAGGCCATGCCAGAGATGCGGCTATCAGCGACCCAGCGTCGGGAGAAAGATCCGCAGGAAACCAATTCTTCGTTAGTCCTGATGACCTACGACAATGAATACCTCTATCTGGCCGCCAGTATGCTAAAGGTCGAAGCATTAGAGTACGCCCCCTGCCAGCAGCCCGGACGAGTCCATGATGAACTGCTCGATGGACACGACCGCCTGGCCTTTCACTTCGACGTGAACCGCGACGCCACCTCAGCCTTCATCTTCGAAGTCGATCAACGCGGCAAGACGCGCGAACGAGCCTGGGACCAGATCGGCTGGGACCCGCAATGGTTCGTCGCCGCCACGCAAGACGAAACCCGCTGGCGGATCGAAGCCGCCATCCCCCTCAACGAACTCGTCCCCCAGTCCCCCGAACTCGGAGCGACCTGGAACCTCTACATCAGCCGCACCGTCCCCTTTCATCAGTATGAATCCTGGACAGCCCCTGTGACCGCAGAACCTACCTATCAAAACTGGGGAATGCTTCAGTTCAAATAAGACGTGAAGAGATAAACATCTCTTGAGAATCTTACCCCACTCGATCTTGACCTGCTCAAGCGCTCATTCAATGCGACTTTTTCGCAATCGCTCGCCAGGAATCAACGAAACAGAAAAAACGCTCCTGTCTGGCGCGCAAGCCCGCTGAAACAATGCTTTGCGCGGGGTGCTTGACAAGCTTGGCGCTTCAAAATGCGCTGATCAAAAATGGTACTCATTTCCTGTTTCGTTTCGCATCAAACGTGTTGCGAAGTGCAGAAAAAACAACGCTACTGGTCGCATTTCGAGAACCTGATGCGCGATTGGCACGATCCATTAAGTCAGTGACTAAGAAAAAATCCGATAGGCATCACAAGTGCATTTAGTTGGTTGAAACATTCGCATAATCTCTTCAGGACAATGAGATCCTTGGCATTCGATAACAGTTTAGAAGTCGGATTCATGCCCACCCCTCCCTTATGGCTTGCAGTCTTCACGAATCGTGTCTCTGAGCATTTGCATGCTCTGGATATGCTCGCGCCGATTGGCTGCCACTACTATCAAGACAAAGACTGCTGGGAAGTCACCGTCTTCTGTTCGTCGACCGAAATCGTCGGCGGAGAACTGGACGGCGAACTGACCTACTCACGCTTCTCAGTCGATGTCCAGGCAGTGATCGCAGAGTTCGAATCCGTCGAAGGCATCGAATGGCAGAATGAACCCACGGGCAACGATGACGATCTGGGAGCACATCTCGGCATCGTCGGCATATCCAATCAACACCGCATCTGGCTACGCATACTGTCAAAGCCACCCAAAGGCATCAGAAGCGGTCGCGTCGCTCACCTGCAAAGCCAGGAATTCATCGAACTCTGGTAGCAACCACAATTCTCTTAGGCGAGCGGGGGGTGTCAACCCCCTGTCTTATTCCGCACGACATAACCTGAATCGAGCCCACTCAAACAGTCCGCATCCTTCCACGGAACCACGGACGGCTCACTCCGCTCAACCCTACTCCCGCTCCATAATCGATTCATACGCAAGATCCGTCGCCCCTCGATAGCGGACCTTCGGGGCATACACGATCCCCTCCTCATTTTGCTCGATCATATGCGCCGCCCACCCCGTCAGACGACCAATCGCCGCCAGAGGAGCAGCCAGATCCAGAGGCAACCGCAGGTGGTGCATTAAGCGGAAGTAAGTCCAGTCCAGACAGGGACGCTGACGTTTGACAGAGTAGATCTTCCGTTCCATCTCTTCGGCTGCTTCTTCAATCTCAACCGTATCCGCTTCGATCGCAACCTTCTCACAGATCGAGCGCAGCAGACGCTCCCTCGGGTCGAAGTCGACATAATCCGTCACCCCAAAACCTGGCAGCTGAGTCTTGCCAGCCAGAAGAATTCGTTCGACACGGGCATGCATGTCATCAATTTTGCTGAAGCTGCCATACGTTTGACCAATCCGCTCCACCATCCCGCCCGCATGATGCCCCTGGAAACAGGACATCGCAGAGAGTATGCCCGCAAACAGATCGCCCCCATTCGAGACAGCCATGCGGGCAGACAGCGCACTCGCATCAAAGTTACTCGCAGCCGTGATCATCAGCAGAATCTCGAGAGCCCGTTCCGACAGCAGCGAAGGGTCATTCCCCGTCAGGATGCGATACAGCGCCCCTGCATAACTGAAGCTGTCAAAGTCCGTCTGATAATCATCAGGCACATTGCCACGAATGCGCGCCGCAATCAGCAATGGCAACTGAGCCAGCAGACGCACCGTCTGCGAAGTCATCGCATGCGTCGTCGTCTCGTGCAGCTGCGGATCATGATGACCAATGATGCCAATACCCGTCCGCATGACATCCAGCAGACTGACGTGCATCGGCAAATCAGCGAGCTTAGAAAGCAGTTCAGGATCAATCAGCGATTCATCCGTCAGGATCGCATGAAAGTCCGCGAGTTCTTCCAGATTCGGAAGATCCCCTTTCAGCAGCAGATAGACGACCTCGGGAAACGAAGCATCAATGACCAGATCGCTGAGCTTATACCCGCGATACAGAATCCGCCCATCGTTGGTCGCGATATTCGTTTCGCCGACGCAAATGCCGGCCAGACCTGGGTAGTAGAGTTCCAGTCCCATGACTCAATTCCATTCGAGTGGGTGGAGGATGAAATATTTTCGCGGTCGCTGTCGATCGTTGAGTGATCGTCAACATGCTTCCTTGTCGGCTCAAGTATGAAGAGCGATCAAAAGGGTTGCAATGGAATTCGGTCAAGAAAGACGAATGAGAGACGAACACACCCCCTGGAGGGCAAGGCTCCACCCCAATCGATGCAGTCCCCTGTGTGCCACGGCTGTGTCAGCCGTGTAATGGACGACCATTGCGCGAAGGCACGGCTGACACAGCCGTGGCACACAGATCAACTCTCAGTTTCTTTTATCGACATCCTTACTTCCTGACGTCGTAGGCAAACAACTTGTCCTGATCGCGAATGTAAAGAACCCCATCCGAGACAACCGGGTGAGGCCAGGTCGGACGACCACTCGACGTCGGCTGCTCGAACTGACCCTTTTCGACATACGCCTTCGGACTCGCTTCGACGAGCGCAATCGGCCCCTTCTCACTCCGAAGAATCAGATGACCATCAGCGAACGTCAACGCTCCCTTCCCCACACTTCTGCTCTTCCACATCGACTTCCCCGTCGCAACTTCCAGACACGTCAAAATCCCCGGATCGCTGCTTCCATACAGGTAGTCACCTTCGATCACCATGTCCCCGTGATGGTTCTCCATGTCTTTGGTTTTGTAGACCTCATTCGCGCTGATCTTCGCTCCCTGCTTCTTGAAGCTGAGGAGCGCCCCGCCCGTCCCATATCCGGACGCAAAGAAAACGCTCGTCTTATAAAGCAAAGGCGACGAACAGTTCGCAGTCCCGTTCGACGCAGCCCCATTCCCCCACAGAGGCTGACCCGATTTCGAGTTCACACCCACAACACCCTGACTCGTAAAGGTAATGTATTGCGGCACCCCCTGCAGATTCGTAAACAGCGGCGACGCATACCCCGCCTGTGGATCACCAGGAATTTGAGAGGTCCACTTTTGAGACCCATCCTCAAGACTCAACGCAACCATCGACCCCTTGGACCCGCCCGGAGTCGCGATCACCACTCCCTCATGCACCAGAGGCGATTCCGACAGCCCCCAGATAATATTGTTGCCCTGATAGCGCTCGAGAATATTGACGCTCCAAATGACCGAACCATCGTCAGCCTTCAGGCAGACAAGCTGCCCCTGTGGATCAAGCGCCACAATTCGCTCAGGCTTTCCACCTCGCCCCGTAACAATCGTCGGCGTCGATCGCGGACCATTCCCCTGACCCTCTTGATACTTCGGAGCAATCGGCCTCTTCCACAAGATTTGACCATCGCGGGCATTCAAAGCAATGACAACATCCTTATCCCCCTCAGTCCCCATCGTCGTCATGAAGTCGCCGACGCGGGTGACCGTCGAGTACCCTTCTCCAAGTCCCTCCGCAGTCCACAGCAGCTTCGGCCCACCCTCAGGCCAGACTTGCAGCAAGCCGGTTTCCTCCGACTTGTTATCCCGATTCGGCCCCCCAAACTGAGCCCAGTCAGCAGCAGACAGAGGAGCAGCAAAAAGCCCCAGACAGACAACAAACGCAGCCACAACCGAAGACCCGCGACGCATGGAGACCTCCTTAAAGAAATGTCTCCTCAGGCTACACATCGAAAGTCGTCGCCGCTAGATCAACACCAACAGATGAATCCAATTCGCGCCCACCAAACCATTCGCCCCGTAGGGTCCGCTGTGCGGACCGTCAATCCGCATACAATACCCAATGCCCACGAAAGATTTCGTGACTCCCCCGGGAGGGCGAGGCTCCGCCCGAGCCGCTGTCCCGCGTTGCAACCTCACACCGATTGATAAAGTTCAAACGGTGCACAGGAAACAAAACCAACAGCCGCCACAAAGCCCACCCCGCGCAAGACACCGAATAAAGACCGTCCGGCCAAGCCCCAATACCCAAGCCCTATCTCGCCTTCCAACTCCAGTGACAACACTGGCACGAGTATTCAGCGTTCATGCTCGAAGACGTCGTCATACTGCGATACGCAGACGACGTGCGACGTCGATAAGTTTCCAGAGGCAGAATCTGCGCGCTGTGGCATTGCGGGCAGGACTGGTTCGCTTTCATCTGGCGAGCCCGTTGCAGCAGGGCGTCCTGAAAGTTGATGGTCTGAGGCTCGTAATACGAGTCAAACGAGAGAATGACAGGTTCGTCGTAGGTCTGGTCGAATTCGGGCTGATAAACAGCTAGTTGACTCATCCTTGAGTACTCCTGACTGAAGACTTCGTGTCTGAAGAAGTGCGCTTCGTAGCCGCAACATCACCTCGGAATCCCTCCCTCGGCTAGCATGGTTGTAACTTTGACACAACAGGAAATCAAGCCACGTTCTTTTCCAACAGCCATGTTGCGTAACTTCTTCATCATTTACTATGCAAACAGAAGTTTTTCACACGACCAGCGAACAGGCGTAAGATAGAGAGTTTCATGTCGAAGACGATCTCACTGGTTATCGGTTTAGCAGTCACCGCCCTCTTCCTCTGGCTGGCCTTCCGCGGCGTCGACTTCGCGGACCTCGGCTCCCAACTCGCCAAAGCCGATTACCGCACCCTCCCTCTCTACCTGCTGGCCCTCGCCACCTTCTTCGTCCTCAAAGCCTACCGCTGGACCCTCCTGCTGAAGACCTTTGGCAAATACACAATCCCCCAGGTCATGCCCGCCCTCATGATCGGCTTCATGGGCAACAACATTCTCCCCGCGCACCTCGGCGAGTTCATGCGCGTCTTCGTCTTCGCCCGCGACTACAAAAAGTCCTACACCGCCATCCTCAGCAACCTGATCCTCGAACGCATCTTCGACGTCGTCACTATTTTGGCCGTGTTAATCATCGGATTGATGTTCGTACCAGAGCTGTTTGAGGTCACAGAAATTCGAGTGGGAGCGATCCTCGTTTGCATCGCAGCAGCAGCCATCCTGATCGGCACCTTTATCTTCGTCATCTGGAACGACCAGACGATCCATGTCATCAAACGCCTTCTTACTGCAATGCCGACGTTCATTCCCCATGGAATCGCCGAGAAGATTATTCACCTCATGCAGGAAGCCCAACTCGGCCTCAAATCCCTCCACGACCCCTGGCTCACGATCCAGATCGCAGCCGTCTCCATCGTCCACTGGATGGTCATGACCGCCATGTTCTTCCTCTCCCTCTGGAGCTTCGGCATCGAAGTCACCATCCCTACAGCGCTACTCCTCATGTCCGTGACCGCCCTCGGCGTCATCATCCCCGCCGCCCCCGGCTTCTTCGGCACGATCCAGCTCGCCTTCCTGCTTGTCCTCACCCCCATCCTGCATCTCAACGAACAGCCCGCCCTGAAGTCCGCCGTCGTCGGCGCATCGATCTATTACCACCTCGCCCAATACATCCCCGTCACCCTCATCGGCCTCTATTACCTCCACAAAGTCGGCCTCTCCCTGACAAAGGTTGCCAGTGAAATTGATCATGTGCAGCACGAGACCCTCGACAACGACCCCGATCCCGCCGTTCTATCAAATTAAGCCATGCAAATGATTTGATTCCCGATTTGAATCGCTTACCTTGAAGTCGACCTGCCACTCTTCTTCAAGGAACAAAAACATGCTGCGCTTCGCGATCCTCGCCTGCCTCTGCCTCCTAGCGACCCTCCCCGCTTCCGCCCAGACAACCAAATCCCCCGCCGAACTCAAAGCCATCATCCCCGCCCAGCTCAACGCCACCAAGCCCGACTACGTCGTCTTCGTCCCCGAAGTCACCGAAAACGGCACCAGCGACACCGGCAACGAACACTTCCTCGTCTTCGACGGCCCCGATGGCTCCCTCATGGCCGTCTGGACCCAAAGCTCCGTCGAAAACTACTCCGCCGACATGCCCGCCGACCAGCACATCACCTTCTCCACCAGCCACGACGAAGGTAAAACCTGGGCCAAACCCCAGATCATCGCCGGTCCTCGCAAAGCCGGCGACGGTCGCATGGCCAGCTGGGCCTACCCCCTCGTCAGCAAGAAGGGACGCATCTACGTCCTCTACAGCCAGCACATCGGCAAGCACGACACCTTCTTCCACCACACCGGCTGGATCCACGGCGTCTACAGCGACGACAACGGCAAAACCTGGTCACAACCCCAAAACGTCCCCGTTGCCCGCAGCATCAACGATAACCCCGATCCCGAAATGCCACCCAACATGCTCTGCTGGCAGAAACCGATCCGCCTCGGCAAAGACGACAAATACATCGCCGGCTTCACCCGCTGGACCAGCTACGCCGTCCGTAAACCCGCCACCAAATCCTGGATGTCCGCCGACGCCCGCGTCGAGTTCATGCGCTTCGAAAACGTCGATGACAACGTCGACCCCAAAGACCTGAAAATCTCCTGGATGGCCAGCAACGAAAACGCCCTCGCCGTCCCCTACCCAGGCCACCCAGAAAACAGCGCCTGCCAGGAACCAACCATCGTCAAGCTCCCCGACGGCCGACTCTTCTGCGTCATGCGAACCGCCTCCGGCAGCCCCTTCTACAGCATCAGCCAAGACCAGGGCGATACCTGGTCACCCACCAAACCACTCCTCAACAAAGACGGCGGCCACCCACTCCCTCACCCCCTCTCCCCATGCCCCATGTACGACGTCGGCGGCAACACCGCAGGCAGCGGCACCTACGCCCTCTTCATCCACAACCACGACGGCCACTACAAAGGCTTCGGCCCCGACGACTCCAGCAACCACCGACGCCCCATCTACCTCGTCACCGGCCACTATCAAGCAGACGCCGAACAACCCGTCTGGTTCGACGAACCCACCTTCTTCTTCGACCACGACGGCACCTCCCTCGGCAAACCCGGCACCAAAGGCCGAACCGACCTCGCCCTCTACTCCAGCTTCACCAACCGCAACAACAACCCCGTCCTCTGGTACCCCGAACGAAAATTCTTCCTCCTGGGCAAAAAACTCCCCCACTAACCCCTCCTAGGCGAGCAGGGGGCGCAAGCCCCCTCCCCCCCCCTTTCCTCTCCTCGAAGGAGAGGATGTCACGAGTCCCCGAGTGACAGGTGAGGTCCCGTCCCCTTTGACTTCCACCCCACCACTCCGCTACCGTAAACAAACCACCACTCCCCGCCCCGTCACCCGGATTCAGCAATGAACCAACCCTACAAACTCACCACTTCCCACCAACACCAGACCTTCGCCCGCACCAACCGCAAAAACCCCACACTCCCCGAACACAAACTCTGGCAACTCCTCCGCGGCTCAAAACTCCACAACCTCAAATTCCGCCGACAAGCCACCATCGCCCCTTACATCGTCGACTTCGCCTGCCTCTCAAAAAACCTCATCATCGAACTCGACGGCCAGTCCCACGACAACAACGGCGCCGACGACAAACAACGCCAACAAGCCCTCGAATCCAAAGGCTACAAAGTCCTCCGCTTCTCCAACGACGACGCCCTCAACCACCCCGATCTGATCCTCGAAGCCATCCTAAAAGTCACCTCCCCCTAATAACTCCTCTCCTCGAAGGAGAGGATGTCACGAGTCTTCGAGTGACAGGTGAGGTCCCGCCCCCCACTCCCCCATCAAAAAAGAATATCACAAGTCCCCAAACGACGAATGAAATCCCCCCTCCTCTCCTCGAAGGAGAGGATGTCACGAGTCCCCGAGTGACAGGTGAGGTCCCGCCCCCATCTCCCCTCCTCAAAGAAAAGAACACCACACCACCCAAACAACAGGCGAGGTCCCCCCTCCTCTCCTCGAAGGAGAGGATGTCACGAGTCTTCGAGTGACAGGTGAGGTCCCGTCTCTCCCCACTATCCATTTGCACAACCCACCTCTCATGCATACACTACAATCACCACAACCCAATCCCCCATGACGGGCCCACCTCATGACCACCCCAGAAACCCGCTACTGCCCCCATTGCCACCACCCCGTCACCGCCCCCGCCGACCGCTTCCAAAAGCCGGCCCGCTGCCCCAAATGCTCCCAGGTCAACCTCTTCCTCCTCCCACGCGAACCCCTCGAACCCCTCCTCCCGAAACCTCCCCTCTCCCTCAACGAATACATCCACCGCGCCCTCCTCCTCGGCTGCTGCTTCCTCGCCGTCATCACCCTGGCCCTCCTCACCAGCAGCAAGAACAACGTCCTCGTCATCTTCCTCTCCATGTCCTCGCTCGTCTCCTCGATCCTCCTGTTCCTCTTCACCTCCCATAGCATCGAAGCCGTCAAACGCTCCCAGTCTCTCAAAACCGAACACGACAACCTCCGACTCAACTACCAGCGAGCCCTCGCCACCAACCGACTCCACGAAAAGAAATTCGACGACATCCTCGAGCAAGACCGCGTTAAGCTCCGCAAAGCCTACGACGACCTCAAAGACGAAGCCAACGAAAAGATCCGCCTCTACAACCAACGCGAAGCCACCATCAGTTCCCTCGGCAAGAAACTCCTCGACGAGACCGTTAAATTCGTCGCCGCCAAACTCACCCCCAACAACTACCCCACCCGCTCCAAAGACCTCTCCAAAACCATCGACTTCTGCCGCAAACACGAATTCACCATCCCCTCCAAAGAAGAAAAACGCCTCCTCAACGATCTCAACGAAGAGTTCAAACGCGTCGTCGCTAGAGACATCGAGAAACAGGAACAGGCCCGCATCAAAGCCCAGATCCGCGAAGAACAACGTGCCGAACGCGAAATCCAGCGCGAACTCGAACGCATCGAAAACGAAAAACGAGCCATCCAGCGCGCCCTCGAAGAAGCCCTCAAATACCACGACGCCGCCCACCAGGCCGAAGTCGACATCCTCACCCAGAAACTCCAGGAAGCCGAACTCAAATCACAACGCACCATCTCCATGGCCCAGCTCACCAAATCCGGCCACGTCTACGTCATCTCCAACCTCGGCTGCTTCGGCGAACGCGTCTTTAAGATCGGCATGACCCGTCGCCTGGAGCCAATCGACCGCATCTGCGAACTCGGCGACGCCTCCGTCCCTTTCCCCTTCGACGTCCACATGATGATCTCCTGCGACAACGCCCCCGCCCTCGAAAACGCCCTTCACAAAGCCCTCCACCTCAAACGCATGAACCGCATCAACCTCCGCAAAGAATTCTTCCGCTGCTCCATCGAAGACATCGCCCGCATCGTCAAACAACACCACGGCGATATCGAATACACCGCCAACCACGAAGCCCTCGAATACTTCCAGTCCCTAGAAATGACCGACGAAGAATTCGCCCGCCTCACCAACAACCAACCACCCATCCCCGTCTTCGATGAAGAGGAGGAAGAAGCCTGCGAACCCACACTTTCTTAGGCAAGGTTAATTCTTAAAACCCATCAAACACCTAACCACTTGCACAGGCACCTGCTTAACAGTATCCTGCCACACCATTGAGCAAGTTGAATACAACACCTTAGGAATTGCCCGAGATACACATTTCCAGATTTGGCAAATTAGAATGACGAGCCATTCACAACACGATCGGTTCCAACGAAGTTGGTTTCGCCTCATCTCAAAGAATTTTTACCTTGAAAAAAGGCGTCAGGATTTTCAAACGTGGGTTGGAAAAATTTTCGAACTGGCTTACCCCGGAGATTATTTGGTAATTCGCCTGACTCAAGGCGATGGAGGTCTTGATGGAATTCTTCTTAACCAGAACGCTGTTGTTGCTGTTTACGCACCACGGGATGCAACAAACACAAGCAAGAAGCTCGAATCAAAAATCAAATCAGATTTTGAAAAGGCAAAACAGACACTAAAGCAGCACAATGCCGACATGAAGAAATTCATCTTCGTTCACAACGACGAGGGACTAACAAAAGAGGTCGGCACATTCCTGCTTTCGCTTCGCCAACAATATTCTGATATCACGACTGAGGTATGGACTTTTGAAAGGCTCTGGAAGTTAATTGACCAACTCAAAGAAGACGATCTTCGGGAATTGTTAGGCGTCGACGCACCAACAAAAGAATTGATGGATCATCTCGAAATGCCTGCGATTCGCGAGGTGGTCGAATACCTTGTATCTGTTAAACGAGATATTCCAGCAATTGCAGATATGACGATTCCTGCACCACAAAAACTCGAATACAATAGTATTGACGACGACTACAAGCACTTGCTCCTTGGGGGACGATCGAAGCATTACTTAGTCCAGAAGTTTTTCGATGGCGTTACCGATCCGACTCTTGGCGAAAGCATTGCTGAAGGATTTCGCGTGAAGTACTTGGCTTGTCGCGAGTCAGGTATGTCACCAGACGATATTTTTGAAGTAATGTGGAATCTTGCTGGCGGGAACCATTTTACGACACCTCTCCAACTTGCTGGAGTAACTGCAGTTTTATCTCACTTTTTTTCTTCCTGCGATATCTTCGAAAACGTCCCAGAATCCGAACAATGATTTTACCAACCAAACATTTACCGATCGATCGCTCGTTGATCGCTGTCGGCGCAGACATCATACAATTACTGGATGAACCGAAATCGGTCTCCAGGATTTGGCTGGATCTCCAAGAGCATGAATCCAATCAAGAATTGCGACTATCATTCGATTGGTTCACATTGGCTTTAGTCATGTTGTACTCAATTGGAGCAATCGAACAAAAAGGCAATCGTTTGTGTCGCCGCGGAGCGCAACTGTGATTCAAGAAATTTCATCCACACTCGCAACTTTTAAGCAGTTGAAGTTTCACACTGGGCTGAATCTCGTTGTGGCTGAAAAAAGCAAAAACGCAACAAACCGACAAACGAGAAATGGATCTGGCAAATCAAGTTTGATCCACATCGTTCATTTTTTGCTAGGTGCGAAATGCGAAAAGGGGTCGATCTTTCTTTGTGAAGAATTGGTCGACGAGGAATTCACTCTTATTTTTGATTTAGCAGGCAAAAAGACCTCGGCTAGCCGTACAGGCGTCAACAAAAACCAGATCATTGTTGACGGAGACTTTTCTGAGTGGCCAGTTCAACCCAAACTCAATAAAGAAACCGGCAATTATACTGTCAATAACGAATCTTGGAGATCGATTTTAGCCAACCTTATGTTTTCGCTCTCTCTTAATATCGACACATACGGTCCAACTTTTCGATCACTTATAGCTTACTTCATTAGAAGAGAGTCTAGCGGAGCATTCCAAGAAGCACAAAAACAATCTACGAAGCAGCAAAACTGGGACATGCAAGTCAATCTTTCATATCTGTTTAGTTTAGACTGGTCTATATCGCAAGAATTGCAGCTTGTACGCTTAAAAGAAAAGTCTCTTGAAATCCTGAAGAGGGAATCCAAGAGTGGTGCACTAGGATCTCTTGTAGGAAACATTGGAGAACTTCGAACAAAGCTAGCTGTTGCAGAAAAAGAAACAGGAAAACTAAAGGACCAGATTTCACAGTTTCAAGTCTTACCAGAGTATCATACTCTTGAATCTGAAGCATCAAAGCTTGCAGTCCTGATTTCAGACCTCACAAGCGACAACACTCTCGATCAAGAGAGAATTGAAGCCCTCTCAAATCAGCTCAAGGTGGAACAAGCCCCTTCTGATCAACAAATACTGGAAATGTACGCTGAAATCGGCATTATCTTACCTGAATTAGTTGTCAAGCAGCTAGACGACGTACGTAGATTCCACGCGGCAATTATTCGAAATCGAAGATTTCACCTTGAAGGTGAAATCGATACAGCGAGACGCGCAATTGATCAGCGCAAACGGCAACTTGAGAAATTAGACACTCGACGACAAGAAATAATGTGGACACTTTCTAGCCATGGAGCATTAGACCAGTATTCACGACTTCAAGAAGAGCTTTCCAGACAACAGGCAATTGTTGAAGAACTCAGAAAAAAAGTAGATCTAGCAAAGCAGCTGGACTCCCAAGAAACCGAACTAACCATCAGTAGAGCGCAAATCAAGAAAAGGCTCACCGCTGAACTAGAGGATAAGTCAGACATACTTAATGAACTTGTTATTATTTTCGAGGAATTTTCGCGGCAGATTTCTGACCACGAAGGAAGCCTAGTAATTGATCCGAAAGATAACGGCCCTGACTTTTCAGTCATCGTTGAAGGAAAGGAGAGCAAAGGCATCAGAAACATGCAAATATTTTGCTTCGATTTGACCCTTGCAGTTATTTGGTCGAAGCACAAAACGAACCCAGGATTCCTAATGCATGACAGCCACCTGTTCGACGGAATGGACAGTCGCCAAGTCGCAAAGGCCATCGAAATCGGCGCAGAGCAATCCCGAAAGCATAATTTCCAATACATTGTATGCATTAACTCCGACCAGCTAAAAGCCGCCGAGTTCAGCAAGAGTTTTAATCCCGATCAGTACAGAAACCCTGTGACAATCACTGACGCAACCGAAGATGGCGGCATATTTGGAATGCGGATCCGAAACTGATCCGACCAGCGAGGGTTAACGGCGGGATGGCATACTTTTTGTGTGACGGGGCAACATGTTTTGCGCGACATGCTTCTAGCTCTGGAGAAGCATGCGAATTCACCACCGATATCTGCCGCCAATCACGCCTCTCAACATCGAGTTGAGGGAATGACGGCGTCAGCCTTCGCACCCGAAACCACATGCTTTTCAAAGCCGGCAGAGTGGGCTAAGGCCTTGCGCCACACACTATCAACGCTGCCGAACCGCTGACCTCACTCTCCCTTCTCCGCATAAAACTTCAACACCCCACACTCCGGACACCGATACCCCGTCACCGGAATCCAACCCGTCGTCGGCACTTCAATCCAACGCTTCCGACCAACACGCATCCCAAAAAACGTCATCTCCCGCGCCGCACCTGGGTACCAGCCACTCCGCATCCAGCCTCCGGGCGCAAAGTCCGGCACATACCCAATCTCCATCCCCACCCCACAATCCAAACAAACCTTCTCACTCACCCCAACACCTCCTCAACTAAAAAACAAAAACGCCACCCCCACCCAAACGCCACCCCACCCCAAAAAGCTCAAAAAATCCCCCGTTTCCCTCCCAACTCCGTGCCCTCCGTGCCTCTGTGGTTCAACCCTTCCCCATCTCTCCCCCCTCATGACTCACGACTCACAACTATTCCCCCCCTCCCTGACCTCCGCCCACCCCCGCGCCCTCTGCGTTCCAACTCCCTTCCACCTCTCCACCGAATTACGAATTCCGAATTTCGAATTCCGAGCCCCAGCCCCACTCACCAGCAAAATCCCCGCCACCACCAGCAGCGACCCCGCCAGAAACGCCCCATCCAACGGCTCCCCCAACACCAGCACCCCCGACGTCACCCCGAACAGCGGCGTCATAAATGACAACACCCCCAACCGCGATGCCAGGTACGTCCGCAGCAGCGCGAACCACGCCAGATAACTGACGACAGCTACAACCAGCGACTGATACCCCACACTCAAAACCAGCGCCGGACTCAAGACAACCTCCGCCTGCCCCAGCACAACCGCGCCGCCACACGCCAGCAAAAACGCCCCCATCAACTGGTAGAGCAGGGTGACACTCGCCGGCGCATCCGATAACCGCGAACCCCGAATGACAACCGTCGTCGCCCCCCAGGCCGCCCCCGCCATCACGCCCAGAAGATCACCAAAGAGCGCAAAATCCCCCGCGCCAGCCCCACCGCGAAACGCAAACGACACCACAACCCCCGCAAACGCCACCAGAATCCCACCCCATTGCACCGCCGAAAGCCGCTCTTCTCGCATCCCCACATGCAACCCGAGCGCCGCAAAGATCGGCGCCGTGTAAAGAAAAATCGCCATGTGCGAAGCACTCGTATGACGCAGCCCCACCCCCACAAACACAAACTCAATCCCAAACAACGCACCCACCACCAGCCCCGGCTTCCACGTCCCCGCGCGGAACCACCCCAGCTCATTTCTCATCATCGCGACAATAGCAACAATCGCCGCCGCGATCCCCGACCGAATCCCCACTTGCAACAGCGGACTCATCTCCTCCGCAACCAGCTTGATCGCCACCTGCTGCGTCCCCCAGATCGCACACAACACCAACATCATCGAAGCAGCAAAAGAATCCACCGGCCGGCGCGAGCTCATGTCATCATCCCCAAAAAGAAAGTTATGACGCAATAATATCTCGCAACACCCGAGTTGAGTGCTCTATTATCAGGGTCATTCAGCAACCTTCACTCACGACAACCGGACTTCACGCAATGTTCGCTCGCCCCCTCGACGACCAGGACCTCGACATCCTCCGCTTGCTTCAGAAAGACGCCTCCGTTCCCCAGCGGAAAATCGCAGAACAAGTCAGCCTCTC